>NZ_JBMKHV010000001.1:0-502343 GCF_049238585.1 Enterobacter cloacae complex sp. IR5428
CCCGTCGCGCTATCTCATTGCGACAGTTGAGGAGCTGGACAGTCAGCTATGGACGGTCAACAGCATCAAACCGAACACAGATAACACGGTTTCCCTGACCGTCGCGGAATACAGCGACGCCATCTACGAATAAGAACCGCCCCCCCGACAAACCAAACCCGGCGAGAGTCCGGGTTTTTTTATGGAATAAATATGGCCACTACACCTACTAATCTGCCAGTACCTAGTGAATCTCCGTTCGATTTCAAATTCAACATAGGAAAAATCGACGAGGTTGTTACGTCAGAAAATCATGTTTATGTTGACAGGTTCGGCGATGAACATCGTACAATTGCGGGAATAAATTACGATGCGAATCAGGCAATTCTTAATTATGGCTATATCACGAAGGATTCTTTTGAAGATGGCAGCACCATTAGCCTTGCTAACGAGTGCCTACGCTGGAAGAGCAACGGGGAATATTACAGATGGGACGGAATCCTCCCCAAAGTAGTTCCCCCAGGATCTACTCCCGATAGTACTGGCGGTATTGGTGACGGGAAGTGGGTCAGTGTTGGGGATGCCGCTTTAAGGACAGAGCTAAACAACGGTAAATACCGCAGTGACGCATTAGCTGTAAAATATGTTCCAGGGGTCGTCATCGATGGCACGACAGATAACCGCGCAGCAGTATACGCTTACACAGGACAAATTTATGTTCCGAAGGGTGTCCAGCTACGCTGTAATTTCCTGCCAGACGATGATGTAACAAAATTCATCGGTGAAGGGAAAATTCTTACTCGTGATCCGTGGGGTAATGAGCATACCTTTGACGTGTCTTTATCTACACATGGCCCGAAGCTTACAGCACTTGGAACCATTGCTGAGTTCGCAAATAAACAAGGATATCCGTCTACAATATCTGATTGCAAAGTTGGCATTATTGGCGACTCCATTACTGATGGGGCGTATAGCAAGGACTGGGCTCCAAATCCAACAGATGCAAATGGTAACTTAAATTCAACAACTTATAATCACAACCTTAATGGCGGTAAATATTCATGGTTCCGTATATTTACAGATTGCCTGAACATGATATCAGACAGCACATCAAGCATATTTAAGGGGTATAACTGCGCTTCATCAGGCAAGAAACTATCAGATGGATGGGGCTACGCTAATATAGATTACGGTTTCTTCCAGAATGCTGATTATGGTAGAGCGGCGCCTGACGTGCTTTTCATCAGCCTTGGTTTTAATGATAACAGCGATTTACCCACCATCGGATTTGATGCTTATTTCCATGAGTTTGAGAAGCTTATCCGTAAGTCCTGGGGGTATGGCTGCCCGATCTGCTTCATAACCGTTAATAATAATGATGCGCCTAAAGCTTTTCTTGAGTTGGCAATTAAAAAACGCATTGAAAGACTATTCCCTAAAGTTGAGTTTCTAGATATCTCAAAGGCCACTACTGATGCGTATGCCGACATTGGCGAGTATTCGCTCCCTGATGTAGCTAAGCGTGATGGAGGAACTGTATTTGACCAGAGCCATCCATCAACCGTTGGTCATGCTTATCTTGGGGCATATGCGGCCAAAGAGGTGTTTAAGGAAAGGGTTTATTTGGCCAGTAAAAACAAAAATGTAATCCCTACAACTCAGTTGTCCTTTATCGGTTTTGGTTTCCCTTCTGGCGCCAGGTATTATCCGTCAATTTCCAATCTGAGTGGAGGAGATTATCTTGATGCTCTCGGTGGTTGGGGGGTTATCACCCCATCATCTGAAAATGTTACGTGCAGGTACTTTGTGTGGAGTGACTCAAGCGATATTTCAGTTACACTGTTCGAGCCTTATAATCCCACCTATACAACTTCAGGCCGTGTGAACCAATTCTCTGTTATCCTTAATGATATCAGGAATGCTGCATATCTGTCAGGGCCGGTTGCGAGTAATGGCATGGCATCATTCACGGGCAAGCAGACAACAAATATCGGAACTCTTAAAAAGGGTCTCAATATTATATCCGTATCTTATGACGGGGCGCCTTCAAGAGTTTACCCTCCGGGATTAATGTTCAGGGAGCCAATGAAACAAATTTTCACTGGATTTAACTTCATTGCGCTAAATGCTGCACAAATAAAAGGTGTGTCAGGTAATGACCCTTCGGTCAATGATTTGACTTTAGGATATAGCTTATCAACACCTGACGATGAAGCTCCTGATATGGTTAATGGAGTCAAGGCATACCAGGTATCAACAGTCGATCTGGAGTCTATGCCAGTTGGCACCATGGTGCTTTTTAACTACAAACAAAAGCAGAAGTCCGGATGTGGCATAAGCAGAACCGCTACAGGCACTATCAACTTCTATACGATGAGTAATGGCACGCTAACCTCGGTAGCTACATCCTCCGTTGACGTGACAGGAAAGGTAAGAGTTATTAAAGGTGGTGACACCATCACTCTATACCCAACCTCAGGAAACTCTGTTTCGCAAAATATAAGTGGATTTTCTGGCGGTAAAACCTGCATGATGAATGCGGGAACAGCATCATTCACTGTTGCTTTGCTTTCTGCATTCTCTAAATAGTATGAACTAGCCCGTCATAATGACGGGCTATAATTCAACAAGTAAATGTCTATCTAATTTAACCACTTACAAGTCAATTCTGCCTCAGGGCTTGATCGACAATGTCGCTTAATATTACTGTGTATGCATACAGTAATATTAAGGGTGGTTAGATATGAAGCCTGCATCTCAAAGTTACAAACTTGAGCAGTTGTGTGGCGTTAACCGCTACTCCTGCTTGGTTGAAACGTCAGGCGGTTATGCGCTTTTTCAGCCTGATCTTGTGCCATCCAACGGAACACGCGTGCTGGTAAATGCGTTCGGACAACTACAGTTCGCGGTCGTTATGGGCGGGTCGCTCATCACCGAAGACGGTGAAAGCATAGAAGGTGATGCTTTAGATGAAGTCGATGTCATGGGAGTGGTGACCTTTTTTATCAATGGCGCTGCGGCGTTCACAGACGACAACCCGGTGATGTGATGTTTGCCCTGGTCGATGTGAACTCATTTTATGCCAGCTGTGAAACAGTATTCAGACCAGACCTGCGCGGGCTGCCTGTTGTCGTTCTGTCCAATAATGACGGGTGTGTTATTGCACGTAGCGCAGAAGCAAAGGCTGCCGGGATCGCGATGGGTGAGCCGTTCTTCAAGCAGAAGGATTTGTTCCGGCGCGCTGGTGTTGTTTGCTTCAGCAGCAACTACGAGCTCTATGCAGACATGTCCAGCCGGGTAATGACCACGCTGGAAGAAATGAGCCCGCGCGTGGAGATTTACAGCATAGACGAAGCCTTTTGCGACCTGACCGGCGTAAGGAACTGCCGGGACCTGACTGAATTTGGGAGAGAAATCCGCGCGACGATATTACAGCGAACACATCTTACAGTGGGGGTCGGCATAGCTCAGACCAAGACGCTGGCTAAGCTGGCTAACCATGCTGCGAAAAAATGGCAGCGGCAGACGGGCGGGGTGGTTGACCTCTCAAACGTCGACCGGCAGCGAAGGCTACTGGCGCTTGTTCCTGTGGAGGATGTCTGGGGCGTTGGCCGGCGCATCAGCAAGAAGCTGAACGCTATGGGCATCAAAACGGCGCTGGATCTCTCAGAACAGAGCACGTGGATTATCCGTAAGCACTTTAATGTGGTGCTGGAGCGAACCGTCCGTGAGCTGCGCGGCGAGCCATGCCTGGATCTGGAAGAGTTCGCGCCGGTGAAGCAGGAAATTGTATGCAGCCGATCTTTTGGCGAACGCATTACTGACTATGAGCAAATGCGGCAGGCTATTTGCAGCTACGCGGCCCGTGGTGCTGAAAAGCTTCGCGGCGAGCACCAGTATTGCCGTTTTATATCCGCTTTCGTCAAGACCTCTCCATTTGCCCTTAATGAGCCGTATTACGGAAACAGCGCATCGGTAAGGCTGCTCACGCCAACTCAGGACAGCAGAGACATCATCAACGCCGCGGTAAAGTGTCTGGACAAAATATGGAAGGACGGTCACCGGTACCAGAAAGCGGGCGTCATGCTGGGTGACTTCTTCAGTCAGGGGGTGGCCCAGCTCAATCTGTTCGACGACAGTGCTCCCCGAGCTGGTAGCGAGAAGTTAATGGAAGTACTGGATCACCTGAATGCAAAGGACGGAAAGGGCACGCTCTATTTTGCCGGGCAGGGTATACAGCAGCAGTGGCAAATGAAGCGAGAAATGCTGTCGCCTCGATACACTACGAGATTTTCAGATTTGCTTGTTGTCCGATAAAAGAGGTGCGCACCTGATAAATCTTACAATCGGATCGGTGGTGATTATTCTGATGGTATGGGAAGGCGTAAAGCGGCAAGTTGCGAAACTGGAAGGAGCTACGCAAAGTTGAGGCGATGGGGCGGGTGACGTTCTTCATCAACAGCGTGATGCAGGATGACAGGGTGGTGTGATGGGGCATGGGTGGGGCATTAAGTTACCGCGAAACGACGTTAGTTCATTGCACATGACAAATCGTATCGCGGCAACATAGCAGAAGTTACCGCACATCAATCCAACATCAAGCCACTTCGTTAAAAGACTTAATAGTCTCCAGATGAAGATCGCCTGAAGTACCGGATTTCCGAGGAAAGGGATTAGAGTAATGACGTCATGGCTGCTTAACGAGCTGCCGATCCCCAGCATGATCCCGCAAAAAGAGAGAAGCGCCACGGGCAGCATAAAGGTTTTGCCCAGTTGCTGGAAAAACTCCCACAGCGATATTTTTTGTGCTGCTTTCGTCGTCATAAAACGACTCCTTAAATGGTAGAAAGAGATTTAACGACCGCGATGGGGCGAAAAGATAAAACGTTTTATCAAACTTTAGTGCGCGCTAAATCACATTCTCAGGCTTTTACTGGTAGTATAAAGATAACGTATTGATAAAACGTTTTAGCGATCTCATTATCAAGGAGTCACGCCACCACATGGCTGTAGCGAAAAAGATCACCATCAACGATGTCGCGCTGGCGGCGGGGGTTTCCGTTAGCACCGTTTCGCTGGTATTGAGCGGGAAAGGGCGCATCTCTCCTGCTACGGGTCAGCGCGTCAACGAGGCCGTTGAGCAACTGGGCTTTGTGCGTAATCGCCAGGCGTCGGCGCTGCGCGGTGGGCAAAGCGGGGTGATAGGGCTGATTGTTCGCGACCTCGCGTCGCCGTTTTATGCAGAACTGACCGCCGGGCTTACCGAGGCGCTTGAAGCGCAGGGACGAATGGTTTTCCTGCTCCACGGTGGGCGCGAACCGAAGCAACTGCTCTCCAGGCTGGATATGCTGCTGACGCAAGGGGTGGATGGGGTGATCGTGGCCGGCGCGTCCGGTGTGGGCAGTGAATTGTGTGAGCGCGCGGCGCAGAAAGGCGTACCGCTGGTGTTTGCGTCGCGCGCCAGCTATCTCGACGAAGCCGATACCCTTCGGCCGGATAACATGCAGGCCGCGCAAATGCTGACCGAGCATCTTATTCATCGCGGCCATCAGCGCATCGCCTGGCTCGGCGGTAAAAGCTCGTCCCTGACGCGTGCCGAGCGGGTGGGCGGTTACTGCTCCACGCTCATCAAATACGGCTTGCCGTTTCACAGCGAATGGGTGGTGGAGTGTGAATCCAGCCAGAAAAAAGCCGCCGAAGCCATCGGCACGTTGCTTCGCAACAGCCCGACGATCAGCGCGGTGATTTGCTATAACGATGTGATTGCGATGGGGGCGTGGTTCGGCTTGATCCGCGCCGGACGCCAGAGCGGTGAGGGCGGGGTAGAAACGTTCTTCGGCCATCAGGTGGCGCTGGGGGCATTTGCGGATGTCGGTGAAAATGCGCTAGACGATCTCCCCATCGTCTGGGCGACGACGCCGGCTCGTGAAATGGGATACACCCTGGCAGACCGAATTATGCAGCGTATTGAAAATACGGACGTGCAGGCCGGGCATCAGATTGTGGCGGCGCGGTTAGTGACGGTGAAGTAATCTCCGCTGCACATCGCCTGGCAATAAAAAAACCCCTCATGCGAGGGGTTTTTCGTTTACTGCTGCGGTACTGCTGGCGGCGCTGCCGGTTCAGCCGGTGCCGGAATGCCCAGCGTCGGCATACCAAACATGCCGACAAAATCTTCCAGCGGCATTTTATCGCCGTTGAGCGTTACCTGGCCATTAGCATATTGCAGGCTGGTGGAAATGGTGTTGTCTTCCACCTTCGTGATGCGGAACATCTGGCCCATCGCCGCCAGGCCTTTCACCTGTTGGTTTGCCAGTTTACCTGCATCTTCTTCACCATACCCTTCGAGTTTCGCAATCTGCGTCATGAACTCGGTTGCCATATCCATCGGGATGGTCAGCTTGCTGTCGAGCGATTTCACGCTGCGGTCAACTTCCTGCGCCAGGGTCTGCGGCTCGCCGGTCGCGGCCGCCGGATCCTTCAGGAACAGCGACAGGTTGAAGTTGGTTTCGCCTTTGTCGTTTTTCCAGCTCAGTGGCGCAACGGTAATTACCGGCTCGCCTTTCAGCAGGATCGGCAGGTTATTAAACAGCACGGCCATCGCCTGCTGCTGGTACGCCTGCGGGTTCTGTTGCAGGGCGGCATCGGTCAGCAGAGCCTGACTCTCTTTGCTGTATTTCTGGCTAAATTCGTGCCATGCCTGGCCGTCAATGTTGCCAATTTTCAGTGACAGCTTGCCGGTACCCAGGTCCTGATTCTGTACTTTCAGGCTTTTCAGGCTGTAATCCAGCTGGGTGTTGATGCTTTTACCGTCTTTGGAAACGTCAGACTTGCCGTCCAGATCCATGCCTTCCAGCACTGCCATCTCTTTACCTTCAATCGCAATGGCGATCTTATCGAGGCTCAGCGTCTGATCGCCAATACGCTCGTCAAAATCGGTCATACGGCTATTGCCGCTGGCTTTCAGGTTGTTGAAGGTAAGCTGGACCTTCTGGTTATATTCATTGACTGAATTCACCAGGCCGCTGGCGGCATCGCCGGTCAGAGAGACATTCTTGCCGTCGCGATCGGCATCAAGCTGGAAATTACCGCCGCTGAAGGCGACTTTATCGGTGCCTTGTTCGTAATTCAGCGCTTTCAGGTCGATGTCGGAACGCGTATCACCGGCATAGCTGATGCGGGTATTGATCTCGAACGGCGACTCATTTTTCGCCATATCGAAAATTGGCTTCGTCACCTCGTTATTTACCAGTACGGTTCTGGCGGATGCCATAGAGGGGATCAGGTTAAACTTTTTCAACTGTGCCAGCGGGAACGGACCGTGGCTGACCACTTCATCCAGTACCACGCTCTGGCCCGGTTTCAGCCAGGCGTTCTGATTGCCCGCTACCGGCTTCACCACCACCTGCATATGGCTGGTAAAGACGCCACGCTGGTAGTTCTGGTAGCTCAGCTCCAGACCTGCTTCAGGCGCGCTGCGCTTAATCTCGCTGTTTGCCTGCGCCATCATCTCTGCCAGACGGCTTTCCAGCTGTTTCCCGGTATACCAGGAAGCACCCGTCCAGATCACGCCTAAAGCAACAATCACTCCTACCGCTACGACCGATTTTTTCATTGCGATTATCCCTAAAATGAAACCAGGCGGTTAAAACCGCCTGGTGTTACAACGCCTGTTACTAGCTTAGCAAGAGTTGTTAAAAAATTCAGTAAGTCCCTAAAGCTTATTAAAAACGCGCGCCAGGCGACCAGTGCCGCTCACGAAGACAGGCGACTCGTTTGCCGGGACAAAAGCGGACTCCCCCGGTTTAAGCAGCAGACGCTCGCTACCGTTATGCAACGTCGCTTCGCCTTCCACACAGAACAGGATCGCGGCGCTCTCCTGTGCAATGGCGGTTTCGTCTGCGCTGAGGTCATGCAGGGAGAAGGCAAAATCGTCAACCGGAATCGGGAAGTCCAGCTCTGCGCCGTTTTTCACCGGCTGAGTAAGCAGCTCCGCAGCAGGTTTCGCCACGAACTTCACGTTGGCAACCAGCTCAGTGATGTCGATGTATTTTGGCGTCAGGCCCGCGCGCAGTACGTTATCGGAATTAGCCATCACCTCCAGCGCCACGCCGTTCAGGTAGGCGTGCGGGGTTTCAGCGAACAGGAACATTGCTTCGCCCGGGTTGAGCTTCACCACGTTCAGCAGCAGCGGAGAGAAGAGGCCGCTGTCGTCCGGATAAAACGCGGAAATTATGCGAATGGTGTCCCATGGCTCACCCTGCTGGCCGTTCAGCGCGGCTTTCAGCACCGCCAGCGCGTGGGATTTTTCCTCGCCCTGCATATTCAACAGGCTGGCAAACAGCGCGCTCAGGGCTTCTGCGTTCGGGTTTTCCAGGAAGTGGGCGATCGCGTTGTGAGCCCCAGCGACCGGTTGCAGCAGGGAGATGATCTCGGAAAACTCGCGGAAGGCATTCATCGCCAGGAAAGGGGTAAGGGCGAAAACCAGTTCCGGCTTGTGGTTAGGATCTTTGTAGTTACGCTCTGCGGCGTCTAACGGAATACCGGCGGCATTTTCTTTGGCAAAGCCCAGCTCAGAGGCTTTTTTGTTCGGGTGAACCTGAATGGAGAGCGGCTGGTCGGCGCACAATACCTTGAACAGAAAAGGCAGCTCACCAAAACGATTCGCCACTTTATCGCCGAGCAGCGCGGCTTTGTCGGCATCGATGACATCACGCAGGCTGCGCACCTGGCCGCTGGCATCTTCAATTTTTGAGCTGCTCTTCGGGTGCGCGCCCATCCACAGCTCTGCCATCGGCAGGTTGTCCGGGTTGGCGATACCGTAGAGATCCGTTAACGCAGTTTTACTTCCCCAGGCGTAGTTTTGCACTGAGTTGATGAGTTTTTGCATTATCAAGCCCTGATTCATATGTGGAATTAACTTCGCGTATTAAAGCAATAAACCGAATGGAAGTAACCTGGGGATGTAAAAAGTCGTACTAGTCTCAGTTTTTGTTAAAAAATTGTGTAGGATAAGCTGACTCGCTTTTAAGCCGGGCAGCGGAACATCTGCCCTGAATAAACAGACCGAAGCAGTAAGTGAGAGAATAATGTCGAATAAACCCTTCCATTATCAGGATCCTTTCCCCCTCAGTCAGGATCGGACCGAGTATTACCTGTTAACCCGCGATTACGTTTCTGTCTCTGAGTTTGAAGGGCAGGAGATCCTCAAAGTTGACCCGCAGGCGCTGACGCTGCTGGCGCAGCAAGCCTTCCACGATGCTTCCTTTATGCTCCGTCCGGCGCATCAGCAGCAGGTTGCCGATATTTTGAGCGATCCGGAAGCCAGCGAGAACGACAAGTACGTTGCCCTGCAATTCCTGCGTAACTCTGATATCGCGGCGAAAGGCATTCTGCCGACCTGCCAGGACACCGGCACGGCGATTATCACCGGTAAAAAAGGCCAGCGCGTCTGGACCGGCGGCGGTGACGAAGCGGCGCTGGCGCGCGGCGTTTACAATACCTACACCGAAGATAACCTGCGCTATTCGCAAAACGCGGCGCTGGATATGTACAAAGAGGTGAACACCGGCACCAACCTGCCTGCGCAGATTGACCTCTACAGTGTCGACGGTGACGAGTACAAATTCCTCTGCATTGCCAAAGGCGGCGGTTCAGCCAACAAAACCTATCTTTACCAGGAAACCAAAGCGCTGCTTACCCCGGGCAAGCTGAAGAACTATCTGGTTGAGAAGATGCGCACCCTCGGCACGGCGGCCTGCCCGCCGTACCATATCGCGTTTGTGATTGGCGGTACGTCTGCTGAAAGCACCCTGAAAACCGTTAAGCTGGCCTCAACCAAATACTACGATGGCCTGCCAACGGAAGGTAACGAACATGGTCAGGCGTTCCGCGACGTGCAGCTTGAGCAGGAATTGCTGGCCGAAGCGCAGAATCTGGGGCTGGGCGCGCAGTTTGGCGGCAAATACTTCGCGCATGACATTCGCGTGATCCGCCTCCCGCGCCACGGTGCATCCTGTCCAGTGGGGATGGGCGTGTCGTGCTCTGCGGATCGTAACATCAAAGCGAAGATCAACCGCGACGGCATCTGGATCGAAAAGCTGGAGAACAACCCGGGCAAATACATCCCTGAAGAACTGCGTAAAGCGGGTGAGGGCGAAGCGGTACGCGTTGACCTGAATCGCCCAATGAAGGAGATCCTGGCGCAGCTTTCGCAGTATCCGGTTTCAACGCGCCTTTCTCTGAACGGGACGATTATTGTTGGCCGCGACATCGCCCATGCGAAGCTGAAAGAGCGCCTGGACAACGGTGAAGGGCTGCCGCAGTACATTAAAGATCACCCGATCTACTACGCAGGCCCGGCAAAAACGCCTGATGGGTATGCTTCCGGCTCGTTAGGCCCAACCACGGCGGGCCGTATGGACTCCTACGTCGACCAGTTGCAGGCCAACGGTGGCAGCATGATCATGCTGGCGAAAGGCAACCGCAGCCAGCAGGTGACGGACGCGTGCCACAAGCACGGCGGCTTCTACCTCGGCAGCATCGGCGGCCCGGCAGCGGTGCTGGCACAGGGCAGTATCAAGAGCCTGGAGTGCGTGGAGTACCCGGAACTGGGAATGGAAGCGATCTGGAAAATTGAAGTGGAAGACTTCCCGGCGTTCATTCTTGTGGATGACAAAGGTAACGACTTCTTCAAACAGATCCAGTCTTCCCAGTGTTCGGCGTGTGTGAAGTAATTCTGTAAATTGCCGGGTGGCGCTGACGCTTACCCGGCCTACATTCTCGTAGGTCGGGTAAGGCGCAGCCGCCACCCGACATCAAAAAGAGCGCACAAAGCGCCATAACGTTTCTCAGAAGTCATCAATACTTATCTCTTAAGCATGTGAGCAATCCCATCTTTGTTATCAAGGAGTAAGTAATGACAATGCATCGCCGCGAGAAAGACTCCATGGGCGCCATCGACGTCCCGGCCGACAAGCTATGGGGCGCGCAAACCCAGCGTTCGCTGGAGCATTTCCGCATTTCGACAGAGAAAATGCCCGTCTCGCTAATCCAGGCGCTGGCGTTAACCAAACGCGCTGCCGCCAAAGTCAATCAGGATCTGGGCCTGCTGGATGCCGATAAAGCCTCCGCCATCATCAATGCCGCCGACGAAGTGCTGGCGGGCAAACATCCCGACGAATTCCCCCTTGCCATCTGGCAGACCGGCTCAGGCACCCAGAGCAACATGAACATGAACGAGGTGCTGGCGAACCGCGCAAGCGAGCTGCTTGGCGGCGTACGCGGCATGGAGCGGAAGGTTCACCCGAACGATGACGTGAATAAAAGCCAGAGTTCCAACGACGTGTTCCCGACGGCCATGCACGTGGCGGCCGTCATCGCTATCCGCGAGCAGCTTATCCCGCAACTCAACGTGCTCAAATCTACGCTTAACGAGAAAGCGCAGGCTTTCAGCGACATTGTAAAAATTGGTCGTACGCACCTGCAGGACGCCACGCCGCTGACGCTTGGCCAGGAGATCTCCGGCTGGGTGGCGATGCTGGAGCACAATCTTAAGCATATAGACAACAGCCTGCCGCATCTGGCGGAGCTGGCGCTCGGCGGAACGGCGGTTGGCACCGGGTTAAACACCCATCCCGAGTACGCGGTGCGCGTGGCCGAAGAGCTGGCGAAGATCACCGGGCAGCCGTTTGTTACCGCCCCGAATAAATTCGAAGCGCTGGCGACCTGTGATGCGCTGGTCCATACCCATGGCGCGCTGAAAGGGCTGGCAGCCTCGCTGATGAAAATCGCCAACGACGTGCGCTGGCTGGCCTCCGGCCCGCGCTGCGGCATCGGCGAAATCAGCATTCCGGAAAACGAGCCGGGCAGCTCCATTATGCCGGGTAAAGTAAACCCGACGCAGTGCGAAGCCATGACCATGCTGTGCTGTCAGGTGATGGGTAATGACGTTGCGGTCAACATGGGCGGCGCGTCGGGTAACTTCGAGCTTAACGTCTATCGCCCGATGGTGATCCACAACGTACTGCAATCGATTCGTCTGCTGGCCGATGGCATGGAGAGCTTTAACGAGCACTGCGCGGTGGGCATTGAGCCTAATCGCGAGCGAATCAGCCAGCTGCTGAATGAGTCCCTGATGCTGGTCACGGCGCTAAACACCCATATTGGTTATGACAAAGCGGCCGAAATCGCTAAAAAAGCGCACAAAGAGGGGCTTACCCTGAAAGCCTCTGCGCTGGCGCTGGGCTACCTGACGGACGCCGAGTTTGATGCCTGGGTCCGCCCGGAAGCGATGGTGGGCAGCATCAGGTAATCACTGCGCCACATACAGGTGCAGCCGCGGGATAATCAGCTGTAGCGGCTGCGCCTGGGGTTTATAGCGATGCTGAACGTTTTCAGCATCGTAGTTCAGCAGTTCTCCGATATCCGGCACCACCGCACCCTGATCGGCATCGTAGAGCGCAATCAGCGGTGTCGGGCAGGCGTATTGCACCTGCTTTTGCTGTCCGGCATACCAGACACGAGCGATAGGCTGCACCTTCACCGGACGCTTTATTTTAAGACGGGTATCAGCCGGCAGGGAGGCAATGCTGTGGTACTCCTGCTCCAGCCGTTCAATCCACTGTTCCCGCGACCACGGGGCGACCGTTCGCGGCGATTTCAGGCTTTTCTCCAGCTGAGCCAGGATCTCGTCGCGCGTGAAGTTTTTAATGATGTGCTTGTTGGCCCAGCCGAAGCGCAGCGTGGCGGGGTGGCGCAGTACCGTCAGCGTGCGGTAAGCATTCAGGGTGATCAGCCCCGGAAGCTGGCGATGCACCCATTCAAAACGGGCAGCCGGTGCCAGCCCGGATTCAACGGTCACGATTTTCTCGAAGGCGGCTTTCAGCGTATTAATATGCGTAATTTGCGCCTCAATGGCTTCACGCGTTGCGGTATCCGTTTGCAGACAGATGACGCCGGGCAGGCGAACGGCGGCCTTACTGCTGCGATTTTCGGACTGCTGCTGGATGAAAAGGCGGCGATAGTGCTGCAACGTCAGTTCCAGCGCCACTTTACCGATATGCTGCGTTACCTCAATGGTGTTCAGCGGGTCGTGTTCCGCGCCTTTCGCCACCTCGGGCAGGGAAAAGACGCGGGCGGCCAGCAGGCGGCAGCCCTGTAGTTGCGCCGTCAGGGTCAGTAACGCCTGCTCTATTTCCCGAAATGTGGTGTTAAGCCTTTCGATGAGATCGTAAGTCGCCATAATAGCCCTTAATTAGTTACAACATACTACTGATATAGCACAACACGCCGGGTCAGGCCAGCGTGCGGTTTAGGTCAGGCAGGTACGGGAAGAGGAATGTTGTGATAGATCGGCCAGCTAAAGACGAACCGGGCCCCGCCCAGCTCGCTCGCTTCGCAGCGAACCGAACCGCCCATCGCCTGGGCAATAGAACGGACAATAGCCAGCCCCAGACCACAGCCGCCGGTAGCACGGTCGCGGCTGGGGTCGAGGCGCACAAACGGCTCGAAAACTTTTTCACGCTCCGCTGGCTCAATACCGGGGCCATCGTCTTCCACACACAGAATTGCCTGGCTCCCCTGCAAATCTAAACCTATGCGCAGCGTGGTTTCGCTGTAGCGCATGGCGTTGTTCATCAGATTATCCAGCACGCGTTCCATCAGGCGCATGTCCAGCGCGCCGTACGCGCCGGGGGTAATGGCTGTCAGCAGTTTTCGCTGAGGGTTAACGCTCTGCACATCGTTAATATGCGTCTGTAGCCAGACGGGAAGATCCGGCGTACTGAGGTGCAACTCCGTCTGAGGCCGATCGAGGCGGGCATAGGTCAGCAGCTCTTCAATCAGCGCTTCAAGCTGGCCAATATCCCGATTGAGGGCCTGCGATTCCGCGGCGGTGAGGTTCTCGCTCATCTCCAGGCGATAACGCAGGCGTACCAGCGGAGTGCGCAGTTCATGCGCAATACCGTCGATAAGCTGCTTCTTGCTGGCAATCAGGGCGTTGATGTTATCGGCCATCTGGTTAAAGGCAATACCGAGACGGTCAAAACTGGAACCGCTATCGAAATGTATGCGTTCAGTTAAATGACCCTCCCCAAAACGGTGTGCGGCGGATTCCAGTTTCAGCATGTCCTGCCAGTGCGGTCGCATCCAGATGAACACAGGGAAAGCGAGCGAGATGGCAATAAAGCCCAGCAGGGCGAGATCCAGCAGGCGCATCTGGTGCAGGTAATAGAGATAGGGCACTGGCCCGACGGCCAGGACATAGTGGCTGCGCGGTATACGCTGAATGAAGGTATATTTCTCGTCCAGGGCGACGATGTCTCCGTCGCGCAAACGCTGCATCGCCGGCGGCGCTAAATCAAAATCCTTCATGGGTTCGATACGCAGATCAAACGACAGATTCAGATCCAGCTCTTTTAACGTACGTGCCCAGTCATGCGGAGGAATTTCGCGCAGCTCGCTACGCATCAGGTAGAGCGAGCTTTTCATCAGATCGTCCAGGGATTGTCTGCCCGCACGCTCTGCGGTGAACTTATAGACCAGCCCGACCAGCATGGTCATCACCAGAAAGCAGACAAACAGCAGTAAATAAAACTGAACAAACAGCTTCTTCATTAATTTCACCGAAACAGGGGCTTCACTACACGTCTTTTACCAGCAGGGTCGCTATGGGCGCAAGTCAGGCATGATGCGTTGAAAAGGGGTATTCGTCGAAAGGTAATAAAACACGGCATCGCTTTATTCCATCAATGCCCGGGTAATCCGTTTACGCTTCGCTATACGAGTTTATTTGCGATTGAGAGTATTTGTGAATCAGAATAACAATGACAAAGGCCACCTGCGGGTGGCTTTATTTATGGCGTTTACCACTGAGAGGTATCCGGCGCAAACGGTGTGACAAAGATACTTATCTTTGTAACCTGAACATTACCAACATTCGTTAATGTCTGGATTTGACTGTGCTGACAATCAGTGGATTCGTGATAAACCCATGCGGACACTTACGCGCGTTGCAATGCACCGCGTAGGTACATATCTCCTCTTCCTGGTTTCGATTGTATGGGCAGGCCATCTTGTTTTTAATTTCACTCCATAACATCTCGTTGTAAGGGGAGATGTTGTATATCGATATTGGCTTGAAAACACCATTAATGAAGACGCCATTCTTTGTCGGATATATCCTATCGCCGGGGTACAAATAGACATCGCTTTCATACCAAATGATGAGTTTCAAGAACTTGAGTCCCAAGATGCTTGAATAAACGATCCCCGTGTTAGGACAAATTACCGAGCTAATGACTCTCCATGACATTGCTATACCTCGTTCATTAAATAATTGAGAGAGTATAAGGTTTAGCATGAGAATTAGATTTCTGCAAACGCGTAAGCTATTGAAAAAGATCGATATTATTTATATGCTAACTATATCCCCTTTGTTTTCATAAGGATAAGATAATAATTTAGTCAATTGTAAAGTTCATTTTTAACACAATGTGCATTTAAGTGACGGATTTTTGATCGATAATGGTTCCTGAACTGCTGAATATATATTGTACTATAGCAATGAAATACATTAGAGCTACTTTTGTTTACGCGAAAAATGCACATCGAAATTGAACAGGTAAGAGCAATGTGATCAAGGGATATTTCATGACTAACGATGCATATAATCGAAAACTTACGACGTATACCGATAACATTCCTGATGCATCGCAAGTTAGTTTTCGAAATTTACTGTGTGGTTTTTTTTCAGGTTTCCCATGCGTGCGGGGCAAACAGGTAGCCCTTATTACGTACGGTTTTAATGCGGTAGGGCTCGGTGGCGCTGTCCTGCAGTTTTTTTCGCAGGCGAGAAATCGCCACATCAACGCTACGATCCATTCCGTCGTAACTTACGCCGCGCAGATTTTTCAGCAATGCATCCCGGTCCATAATTTGCCCGGCATGAGTTGCCAGCTCCCACAGCAGGTCAAAATCTGCGGTTGAGAGCGCAATTAGCTCCCCGGAAAGCATAACCTGTCGGTTGACCGGGTCGATAGAAAGCGTGCCGAACCGCATCGCCTTATGCGGCGTTAAAGAGGGCGCAGGCGCTTCACGCTCAGCGCTGGCACGCTGACGCAGATGAAGGCGCAAACGGGCAAGCAGGACCGCCGGCGGCGTGGTTTTCAGGATGTAGTCATTCGCGCCCATCTCAAGGGACAGAATATGATTCATATCGCTGTCGAGAGAGGTCAGCAGCACGATCGGGCCGTCCCACTTCGCGCGCAGATCCCGGCAAAGCGTCATGCCATCTTTTCCGGGCAGCATAATGTCCAGCAACACCAGGTCCGGATTTTCGCGGGTGACGACGTCTTCAGCGCGATCGCCACGAGGTTCGACAACCACTTCAATATCATGTTTACCCAGATAAGCGGCGATCAATTGACCCACTTCAGGTTCATCTTCAACATAAACAATCTTATTCATACTACGTCTGTCATCGCGAAAAACGTCAACATACACCGCACAACCTTAACCTTCCATTAATCTTTCATAATTAGCCGGAGTTCCGTTATCCTGCACGGGAATGTTATTTGATTGTTAAGGGAAAAGAATGGGGCTGTTGATCAAAGCCGCGCTGGGTGCGCTGGTCGTGCTGCTGATTGGGGTGCTGGCTAAAACGAAGAACTACTACATTGCCGGGCTTATCCCGCTGTTTCCCACCTTTGCGTTAATTGCGCACTATATTGTGGCCTCTGAGCGGGGTATAGAGGCGCTGCGTGCCACCATTGTATTCGGGATGTGGTCAATCATCCCGTATTTCATCTATCTGCTGTCGCTGTGGTACTTCACCGGTTTTCTGCGTCTGCCCCTGGCGCTGGGCGGGGCGGTGGTCTGCTGGAGCCTCAGCGCCTGGGTGCTCATCTTCTTCTGGAGCCGCTTTCACTAGCGCAGCGGGCGGCCACCGTCCACGGCAAACGTCCTTCCCGTGACGTAACAGCTGGTCAGCAGATAATCGATCAGGTCGATCACCTCTTTCTCGCCGGGCGCAATTTTCATCAACGATTTGTTAAGCGCCTGCTGACGATACTCGGCATCATCGCCCTCGTTAAATAAAATCATCGCCGGGGCAATCGCGTTGACTTTTACCTCGGGGGCCAGCTTGCGCGCGAACGAGCGAGTCATATTATCCAGCGCGGCTTTGCTGGCCGCGTAGGCGATGTGTTTATCGCTGCCTCGCTCCACCACGTAATCGGTGAAATGGATAATGTCGCCTGCGGCATGGCCGTGTCCGCGTAGCAGATCCTGTAGGGCATGGTTGAGCAGATAAGGCGCATTAACGTGGATCTGCATCATGCAGGCGAGCGTTTCGCTGAGCGAATGTCCTGCTTTTTCAGGAAGCCAGGTACTGGCGTTGTGAATAACCGCCCGCAGCCCGGGGGTGGTCGATTTCACTTTTTCCGCGAAAGCAAGAATACCTTCATCCGTGGAGAAATCCGCCTGAATGCAGACGGCTCCGGCATGTCGTAGCCCTTCAATGGAGGGATATTCCGTGCGGTAACTGACGATAACCGGATGGCGAAGATTGAGAAAGTGATGGGCGAGGGCGAGGCCGATGCGACGGCCTGCGCCAGTGATCAATATTGGGCGTTGCTGCGTGTGTCCCATCGTAATCTCCTTTTCAGTTCAACAATGGGACAGGCGGCGCTATCCCATTAACATCCACGTTGCCGGTACGGCAGCGACTAACAGCAAACCTATCAACGCCATTTCGCGGCGCTTAAGAGCATTATCAAGCTGATGCGTACGGCGAGCGTAGATAAATACCAGCAGGCCTGGCGCGTAGAGCACCACGGACAGCAGCAGATGCATCGGGCCGGAAGCATACAATAACCATAGACCGTAAATACAGGCACCTACGCCTACCGCATAGTGTGCCGGGCGGGTCGCAATTTTTAACAGATATGCGCCCACTAAGAAATAGGGTACCAGAATCATCTCGGAGGCGATGGTCAGCAGCGTGTTATAGTCCGAACCTGTGAGCCAGATCAGCACCAGACAGACCTGCACGCTGATGTTGGTGAGCCACAGAGAAGCCGATGGCGCACTGTTTTTATTCTGACGGGCAAACAGGCGCGGGAACGCTTTGTGCGTGGCGGCCAGGAACGGAACTTCTGCCGCCATAATGGTCCAGCTCAGGTACGCGCCGCAGACGGAGACAATCAAACCTGCCGCGATAACCACATCACCCCAGGGACCGAGCATTTTCACCATCAGCCCGGCCATGGACGGATTACGCATCTCCGCCAGTTCAGGGCGGGCCACCACACCGAGCGACAGCAGCGTCACCAGCAGATAAACGCCCAGCGCCGCCAGGACGGCCAGCAGCGTGGCGCGTCCCACGTCGCGTTTGTTACGCGCGCGGGCAGAAACCACGACGGCACCTTCAACACCGATGAACACCCACAGGGTAATCAGCATGGTATTTTTCACCTGCTCCCAGACGGGAACGCCCAACGCAATACCGCTGAAATCGAGCTTAAAGACATCGAGACGGAAGGCGAGGAAGGCCAGCACGACGAACAGGCCAAGCGGCACCAGCTTGGCCAGCGTCGCCACCAGGTTAATGCTGGCCGCGGTCTGAACACCGCGCAAAATCAACCAGTGAACAATCCACAGCAGCACCGAGGCGCCGACGATGGACTGCCAGGTATTGCCGTCACCAAACAGGCGCAGTTCGGGCGTATCGGTAAAGAAACTGAGCGCCGAGAAGACGATAACCAGATAGGAGACGTTGGCGATCACCGCGCACAGCCAGTAGCCCCAGGCGGAGCAGAAGCCAATCAGCTCGCCAAAACCTTCACGGGCGTAAGTGAATATTCCGCCGTCCAGATCCGGTCGGATACGCGTCAGCAGCAGCATGGCGAACGCCAGCAACAAAATCCCGACGCCGGTGATGCCCCAGCCAATCAATAATGCGGCCGGGCTGGCGACGGCCGCCATGTTCTGCGGCAAACTGAATACGCCCGCGCCCAGCATTGAGCTCAATACAAGTGCAGTTAACGCACTCAGGCCAAGTTTCTTTTCCATTGGCTTCCTGTTATGAAAAGTCCAAATCCAGAATAATTATTTCGCTAAGGCGCATAAAAATGGTGGATCACGCTAAGGCGCGGGATTTTACGGAGTGTGACGGATGCATGCAATGACATGGGGCAGAAATCAGAAAAAAAGTAACAAAAAAGGCGGCACTGCGCCGCCTTTATGAAACCGTTTTGTTACTTGTACAGATCAGCACTGATGGTCAGGTTGTTGCCACGTTCCTGCCACTGGCGGGTGATGTGGTAATACTTCGCGCCTTTCTTCGCAGCACGCTTCGCCACCTGATAGGAGATTTCTGTCATGTTGCCATAGTTGCCCGTAAACTTGATGCTGTCGAACGGCACCATCTGCGCGGCAGTGGCTTTGTTCAGCTCTTCAATTTTCGTGCCGTCTGGTAACGTAACGGTATAACGACCGCCTTTGGTGGATTGGGTTTCAAAGAAACGACCCACTTCTGCGCTTGGTGCCGCAGACGTTGCTACGCCCGGAATTTCAACTTTCTTCGCTTCTTCACCGCCTTTTGCTAACGCAGCACGACCGGCTTCTGAATCCGCTGGAATCGCATCCGGGCTTTGCACTACGCGTTTTTTCGCATCTTGCTTATAGATGAAGGCGGTAATGCGCTGGTTTCCGCCCTGGTTGGCATCAACCTGACGCACGATATAAAACGCGTAAGCGCCTTTTTCTCTCGCGGCTTTGGTGATGGCATCGTTAACTTCAGGCTGGCTGCGGTAGAAGCCCTGAACGGTCACGGTGTCATACGGTTCCAGCTGAACAGCCTGATCTTTCGGCAGTTCAACAATGCCGTTAATAACGCGGTTTTTCTGTTCATCTGCCTTTGGGGCATTCTCTTTGTACAGCGCAACAGTCACGCGCTGGTTACCGCTGTTGCCCTGATCGGACTGGTCAACAACGTAAAACGAGGCAGCGCCGTTTTTATCGGCGGCTTTTGATGCGGCGGCGACGGCATCGCCAATGGAATTATACCGACCCACAATGACCGTATGGTCAAAAGGTTTTAACGCTGCCGCTTGCTCCGGCGTCAACTCTGTCGCAGCATTCGCTGACAGGGCGGTCGCGGAAAGAAGTGCGGACGCCAGGAGTGTGTTCTTAAGCTTCATAAAAATAATCCTTCGCCTTGCGCAAACCATGTACTGGTGTTGTTGTTAATTTGAGACGGTCCCGATTATGGCATTTAACACCCGTCGCTGTCTGCGGCATTTTTCACAGCCTGTGCTCAGCAAAGGACCTGATTCGATAACATTTTGTGATATGTGGAAAAAACAGGCGTTTCACAAGAAAAACTGATTAAGCATATGACTTTTACAAGTTAATTTAATGTTAATGAGTTGTTCTTTTATGGCGCTATATCATGTTTTTACCGCTTCGCTTGCGCGATTTATCGGTCCTGAAGGCGAATTTAAGGTAAATATCTCTGTCAGTGACCCCGATCGCTTATTTTTCACAGATAAAATAAGAAATAGTGTTTTCTGGCGGTAGATCACGGGCGCTATTTTCAGTAGGTTATAGAAAGTTTGTTACTGTTTTATTTTCCGGGGTTAATCATTCTCCGTCGTTATCGCGATGGTGAAAATTGATACGAACCGCGGGCAATTATCGACAAACCATCATCACAAACCGATGGAAGGGAAAACTATGCGTATTGGGGTACCAAAAGAACGGTTAGCCAATGAAACCCGCGTAGCGGCAACACCAAAAACGGTGGAGCAACTGCTTAAACTGGGTTTTACCGTCGCGATTGAAAGCGGCGCGGGCAAACTGGCGAGTTTCGATGACGAGGCCTTTACTCAGGCTGGCGCGGACGTAGTGGACGGTGCTGAGGTCTGGCAATCACCCATTATTCTGAAGGTAAACGCACCGGAAGAGAGTGAAATTGAACTGCTGAACGCGGGCACGACGCTTGTGAGCTTTGTCTGGCCAGCCCAAAACCCGGAGCTGATGGAGAAGCTGGCGGCACGCGGTGTCACCGTGATGGCGATGGATTCCGTGCCGCGTATTTCGCGCGCGCAGTCTCTGGATGCGCTGAGTTCTATGGCAAACATTGCCGGCTATCGCGCCATTGTCGAAGCTGCGCATGAGTTTGGTCGCTTCTTTACCGGTCAAATTACGGCCGCAGGCAAAGTACCACCCGCGAAGGTGATGGTAATTGGTGCCGGTGTGGCAGGTCTTGCCGCCATTGGGGCCGCAAACAGCCTGGGCGCTATTGTTCGTGCGTTTGATACCCGGCCGGAAGTGAAGGAGCAGGTGCAGAGTATGGGCGCCGAATTCCTTGAGCTGGACTTCAAGGAAGAAGCGGGCAGCGGTGATGGTTACGCGAAGGTCATGTCTGAAGCCTTTATTAAGGCGGAAATGGCGCTTTTTGCGGCGCAGGCAAAAGAGGTGGACATCATTGTCACCACCGCGCTTATTCCGGGTAAACCGGCACCGAAGCTGATCACCCGTGAGATGGTGGATTCCATGCAGCCGGGCAGCGTGATTGTCGATCTGGCGGCGCAAAACGGCGGTAACTGTGAGTATACCGTGCCAAATCAGGTCACGACGACCGCGAACGGCGTGAAGGTGATCGGTTATACCGACCTGCCAGGACGTCTGCCAACCCAGTCCTCTCAGCTGTACGGCACGAACCTCGTTAATCTGCTGAAGCTGCTCTGCAAAGAGAAAGACGGCAACATCACCGTTGATTTTGATGATGTGGTGGTGCGCGGCGTGACCGTGGTGCGTGAAGGGGAAATCACCTGGCCTGCACCGCCGATACAGGTTTCCGCTCAGCCTCAGGCTGCGCCGAAAGCGGCGCCTGAGCCTGCAGAACCAGCGAAACCTGCGTCGCCGTGGCGCAAATACGCCATCATGGCGCTGGTCATTATCCTGTTTGGCTGGCTGGCGGACGTCGCGCCAAAAGAGTTCCTTGGCCACTTCACCGTCTTCGCGCTCTCCTGCGTGGTGGGTTACTACGTCGTGTGGAACGTTTCCCATGCGCTGCATACCCCGCTGATGTCGGTTACCAATGCCATCTCCGGGATTATCGTGGTTGGGGCATTGCTGCAAATTGGTCATGGCGGCTGGATCAGCTTCCTGAGCTTCATTGCAGTGCTGATCGCCAGTATCAATATTTTCGGTGGTTTCACCGTGACTCAGCGCATGCTGAAAATGTTTCGTAAAGGCTAAGGGGTAGCATATGTCTGGAGGATTAGTTACAGCCGCATACATTGTTGCTGCAATCCTGTTTATTTTCAGTCTGGCGGGGCTTTCCAAACACGAAACGTCTCAGCAGGGAAATAACTTTGGTATCGCCGGGATGGCGATTGCGCTGATTGCCACCATCTTTGGGCCGGACACCGGCAACGTGGCGTGGATCCTGGTGGCGATGATCATCGGTGGTGCGATTGGTATTCGTCTGGCGAAACGCGTTGAAATGACCGAGATGCCGGAGCTGGTTGCTATTCTGCACAGCTTCGTGGGTCTGGCCGCGGTGCTGGTGGGCTTCAACAGCTATCTGTACCACGAACCGGGTCTGGAACCGATTCTGGTGAACATCCACCTGACCGAAGTGTTCCTCGGCATCTTCATTGGCGCGGTGACCTTCACCGGCTCAATCGTGGCGTTCGGCAAACTGCGCGGGAAGATCTCTTCCAAACCGCTGATGCTGCCTAACCGCCACAAGCTGAATCTGGCGGCGCTGGTCGTTTCCTTTGTGCTGCTGGTGGTCTTCGTGCGTACCGAAAGCGTAGGCTTGCAGGTGCTGGCGTTACTGGTGATGACCATTATCGCGCTGGCCTTCGGCTGGCATCTGGTGGCGTCTATCGGCGGGGCAGATATGCCGGTAGTCGTCTCCATGCTGAACTCCTATTCCGGTTGGGCAGCGGCGGCAGCAGGCTTCATGCTGAGCAACGACCTGCTGATTGTCACCGGTGCGCTGGTCGGTTCTTCCGGTGCGATCCTGTCTTACATCATGTGTAAGGCGATGAACCGCTCGTTTATTAGCGTCATCGCGGGTGGCTTCGGTTCTGACGGTTCATCAACCGGTTCTGATGAGGAAGTGGGTGAACACCGTGAAATCAGTGCGGAAGACACCGCAGAGATGCTGAAAAACTCGCATTCCGTTATCATCACCCCGGGCTATGGCATGGCGGTGGCGCAGGCGCAGTATCCGGTGGCGGAAATCACCGAGAAACTGCGCGCGCGCGGTATCAAGGTTCGCTTTGGTATTCACCCGGTGGCGGGGCGTCTGCCAGGCCACATGAACGTGCTGCTGGCGGAAGCGAAGGTGCCTTACGACATCGTTCTGGAAATGGACGAGATCAACGATGATTTCGCCGACACCGACACCGTGCTGGTGATTGGCGCCAACGACACCGTTAACCCGGCGGCGCAGGACGATCCGCGCAGCCCGATTGCGGGTATGCCTGTTCTCGAAGTGTGGAAGGCGCAGAACGTCATTGTCTTCAAACGCTCTATGAACACCGGCTATGCTGGCGTGCAGAACCCGCTGTTCTTTAAAGATAACACCCACATGCTGTTTGGCGACGCCAAGGCCAGCGTGGATGCGATTCTGAAATCTCTTTAATTCCGCTTCATCCTGTCAAACCGCCCCTGGGGGCGGTTTTCTTATTTCTGCGGTCAGCTATTCTCCTCTGTCTATACTTTACCCTTTGTGTAATACGAGGAGGTGTAATGCAATTTCTGTCCCGCTTTGACATCATCGCGCTGATGATGACGCCATCATTCTGGATTGGCGTCGCCACGGTAGTCTTTGTAACTCTGCTGGTGTACTGGCTGCTGACGCGCCTGATCGCCTTTGTTAAGAAAGGGATCACCACCTGGGGCGACAAGCATCCCACCACCAACCGGATGCGTTTTATCCTGACGGATATGCTTAACCGCACCAGCCGCTTCCTGCTTTTTGTCGTGGCGCTGCTGTTCAGCCTGCGTTTCGTCGACTTACCGGATCATCTCTTTGGTACCGTTAGCCACGCCTGGTTCCTGGTCTTCGCTATCCAGGTGGCGCTGTGGATGGATCAGGGGGTGGTGTCGTGGCTTCGTCACGTCATGCTGGCGCCGGGAAGCCATAAAAACCCGGTGACGCTGGTGATCACGGGGCTTATCCTCCGTGCCATTGTCTGGTCAGTGATGCTGCTGTCTATCCTTGCTAACGCGGGCGTCAACATCACTGCTCTGGTTGCCAGCCTTGGGGTAGGGGGTATTGCTATCGCCCTCGCGGTGCAAACGATCCTGAGCGACGTGTTTGCATCGCTCTCCATCGGTTTTGATAAGCCGTTCGAAATCGGCGATTTTGTGGTGTTTAACGATGTCGCCGGGACGGTAGAGCACATCGGCCTGAAAACCACCCGTATCCGTAGCCTGAGCGGGGAGCAGATTGTCTGCGGGAACGCCATCCTGCTGCAACAGACGCTGCATAACTACAAGCGGATGCAAACGCGCCGGATCGTCTTTACCTTCGGGGTCGCCAGCGACACGGCGCCGGAAAAACTGCGTTCAGTGGGTGATATGGTCAAACAGATCATTACCGACGTCGGGGAAACGAAGTTTGACCGCGCCCATTTCCTGGGCTTCGATCGCGATCGCCTGACCTTCGAGGTGGTCCATATCGTTAATACGGCGGATTACAACAAGTACATGGATATTCAGCAGGAGATCAATATTCGTATTCTGGAGGGGCTGAACCAGCAGGAGATCAAGCTGGCGCTGCCGAGCATGGTTCTGCACGCGCCCTGGATGAATGCTGGCGACGAGGCACCGGCGCAACGGTTGAGCGAAGCGCAATAAAAAAAGCCCGCCGTTACCGGCGGGCTTTCATTTTGGGGTCAATCGTCTTCCTCATCGTCCAGTTCAACCGGCGTCTGATACTGATCCGGCTTGATAACCAGAAGGTCGCAGCGAAGATGGTCGATCACCTGCTCGGCGGTATTACCCAGGAACGCGGCAGAAATACCGGTCCGGCCAATGGTGCCCAGCACCACAATCCCGGCCTGCAAATGCTCCGCCAGATCCGGAATAACCTCTTCCGGTAACCCTTTTTCTACGTGGGTCATGTTCTCATCGATACTGAATTTCTGCCGCAGCGCTTTCATGGCCAGCAGATGCTGACCGCGAATCGCGTCGTTATACACGCTCGGGTCAAATTCAGGCAGTTCGATGGCGATATTGATTGGCGTGACCGGATAGGCTCCCACCAGATGGACTTCGGTATGGTTAACCTGGTCGGCAAGCTGAAGGGTCTCCTTCACCAGCTTCTCGTTCAGCGAATTGTGATAATCCTCTTCGCTGGCCAGATTGACCGCCACGACGGCTTTCCCGCCCTCAGGCCACGGCTGATCTTTCACCATCCATACCGGACAAGGGCATTTGCGCAGCAGGTGCCAGTCGGTCGGGGTGAAAATCACGGATTCCAGTTTGTCATGCTGGTGCGCCATTTTCAGCAACAGGTCATGCCCACCGGCCACCACTTCCTGAATAATGGCTTCAAAAGGACGGTTGTGCCAAACCACCTTGATATCGATAGGTACGCCCGCTTCCAGATAATACTTCGCCTGCTCGCGGATCCACGCGGTACGCTGGCTGATCACTCCCTGACGCATAGCGGTGCGCTCGTCAGGCGACAGAAGGGTGGTCATCTCGTATGAGAAATCATAAATCGGCAAAAAGGCTTTAATTTTGCCACCAATCCGTTGATGTAAATACACAGCACGTCGTAATGCTGGCTGATCGTCCTGATTCGGATCGATAGCCACCAGCATATTTTGATACTTTGCCATACAGGTCTCCTTACTACTGTCACCACAGTCTGTAAGTAAAAGAGTAACCTATATATCTTGAATGAAACAGGGGGGAAGTTTTTGCCAGATCAATAATCATGAAAATTTATCGACCTGGCATAAGATATCCGGGAGAGTTATGCCACGTTACGTGAGTGACCCGCCAGAATGGCCAGCGCTTCACCGTTTTCAATGGTGATGTACTTACCTTTAACCGCCAGCATTCCGCTCTTCTGGAAACGACCCAGCAGACGGCTGATGGTTTCCACGGTCAGGCCCAGATAGTTACCAATATCGCCACGCGTCATGGTCAGACGGAATTCGCGTGGGGAGAAGCCACGTTCCGCGAAACGGCGGGAGAGGTTATAGATAAAGGCGGCCAGACGCTCTTCGGCGTTCTTTTTGGAAAGCAGCAGGATCATATCCTGATCGCCTTTGATCTCACCGCTCATCAGACGCATCATCTGCTGACGCAGGTTCGGCATCTTACCGGACAGATCGTCCAGCGTTTCAAACGGGATTTCACAAACCATAGAGGTTTCCAGCGCCTGAGCAAAGCTCGGGTGATGGCCACTGCCGATGGCGTCAAAGCCCACTAAATCGCCCGCCAGATGGAAGCCAGTGATCTGCTCGTCGCCCTGTTCGGTAATGGTGTAGCTTTTGATGGTGCCAGAACGGATAGCATAGAGCGATTTCAGTTCGTCTCCCGCTTTAAACAGCGTCTGCCCTTTCTGAATAGGCTTTTTGCGCTCGATGATATTGTCAAGCTGATCGAGTTCATGCTCATTCAGAGTAAACGGGATACAGAGCTGGCTGATGCTGCAATCCTGGCAATGGATAGCACAACCGCCAGACTGAATGCGTCGTATAATTCGCTTTTCCGGGATCATAGGTTTGCTCAAGCCTTAATTGATATTGGTCAATTTTAACATCTTTTTGGTAAGGACGTAAGTCTGGCAAACCCCCAATAAAGATAAGAGACGGCAGCGAGCTGCCATCTCCTTGAAATTCCACAGAATGATTAAGGATTATTAGCCTAACAGGAAGAAAATTAAGCACAAAAAGCCTGGGAATTACAGCAGAAAATACCCTTCGTGACGCAGCAGCCACTCTTTACGCTGTACGCCCCCGGCATAGCCGGTGAGGGTGCCGTTGCGCCCGATCACGCGATGGCAAGGCACCACAATGCTGACGGGATTTGAGCCATTCGCCGCACCGACTGCGCGCGCCGCGCCGGTACGGCCAAGCTGCTCTGCCAGCTGACCGTAGTGCATCACCTGCCCGCAGGGAATGTTACGTAGCGCCTGCCACACCTCGCGCTGAAAAGGGGTACCCGCCGTGGCGGTTGGCAGGGTATTAATAATGCTGAGATCGCCCTCGAAGTAGGCCGCCAGTTTATCGCTCAGCCCGCCAGGATTACGGGCTGTAATACGCTCGTAACCCTCGGCGCGATAATGAATGTTGAGCAGCTCAACCATCCGGTCGCTGTGCTCTTCCCACTCAACAGCGCGAAGATTGAACGCTTCATCCGCGATAACCCACAGCGGCCCCAGCGGTGTCGCAATCTTGTCTTCGAGTAATCTCAGCATCAGTATTCCTTAGTTCAGCCTCGGGTAAATACCCGGTCCAATCGGCAGGCCGACAAGATACCACGCCACCAGCATCACCAGCCATACCCCTAAGAAGATAAGCGGATAGGGCAAGACCAACGAATAGTAGGTACCCAGCTTAGCCTCCGGTCTGTAGCGTTGCAGGAAGCCTAAAAACAGCGGAACGAAGGGTGACACGGGCGCCAGCGGGATCACCGAAGAATCGGCGACACGGAACAGGATCTGGGCGAACGCCGGATGAAAGCCGAGCATCATAAACATGGGGACAAAAATGGGGGCCAGAATCGACCAGATGGCCGACCCGCTGGCAATAAACATGCACAGCAGGGACGACAGCAGCGCCAGGCCGACAAACGCCGGAACCCCGCTCAACCCCGCCGCCTCCAGCGCGTCCGTCAGGCTCACGGCCATAAACTTGCCCATGTTGCTCCAGTTAAACATGGCCACAAACTGCGCCAGCGGGAACACCATCACGATAAAACCCGCCATCTCCTTCATCGGCTCGATCATCAGGTGCGGCAGATCTCCCTGACGGCGGATTTTACCGGTAGCGATGCCGTAGGCGAGCGAAACGACGAAGAAGAAGAGAATTATCAGCGGCACAATACCTTGAATAAACGGCGAGGGAAGTACGGTGTGTTTGATCGGATCGCGCAACACGCCATTCTCCGGCACCACCATCAGCGCCACAGCCGCAATGAATGCCAGCGAGACGATCCCGGCGACGCGCAGGCCGAACTGCTGCTCTTTGCTCAGCGTCTCCAGCTTTTCATCGCTCCGGCCTTCCCATTTACCCAGGCGCGGCTCAACGATCTTATCGGTAATCAGCCCCCCGACAATCGTCAGGACAATCACCGAACTGGCCATAAAGTACCAGTTGTCGATCACGCTGACGTGCATGGCCGCATCGATGGTGCTGGCAGCCTCCGTGCTGATGCCGGAGAGCAGCACATCGGTGGTCACGATAAGCAGGTTAGCGGTAAACCCACAGCCGACGCCTGCGATCGCCGACAGCAGGCCCGCAACAGGATGACGGCCAACGGCGAGGAAAATCAGCGCCCCCATCGGCGGCATGATCACCAGCGCCGCGTCGGACGAGATATGGCTGAAGAAGGCAATAAACAGCACCATATAGCTGGCATAACGCGCGCTGACGTGCGAGGCCATTTTCACCATCAGCGCGGGCAGCAGACCCACGCGTTCGGCCAGACCCGCGCCTAACACCAGCGCCAGGATGGCGCCCAGCGGCGCAAAACCGCTGAAGTTTTTAATCACGTTCGGCAAAAACCAGTGCAACCCCTCCACGCTGAGCAGATTTTTTACGGCCACCATGCTGCCGTCGGCCGGGCTGCGCACGCTCACATCAAAGGCGGACAGCACGGCTGTCGCGACCATCAGGATGACAATTAAATAGATAAAAAGCAGGAAAGGGTGCGGCACTTTATTGCCGATCCTTTCAACCCAGCCATAGAGCTTACCGGATGGGGAATGCGAAGGTATGGATGACATACTCATGGGCGTTCCTCGGGACTGTTGTTGTGTTGTGTTGTGTTTTTTTATTTTAAAGGTGACGGTGTCACGTCCTGTGGGATCGGACACTCGTACGGTTTTTGTGTTATGTGTTGTTCAAATTCTTCCCGACATTTTCGCAGCAGGTCGGCATCCTGAAGCAGATGCAGCGCGGTCGCGCCCATCACTTTTCCGGCCAGCAGCATGCCTTTATGGGCAATAGAGGTACGCCCCTGCGCCACCAATTGCCAGGTATGCAGCGGGGTGCCGACGGTAAAACAGGGGCTAAAGCACTGTGCGACAGGCATCTTCCAGCTGACATCCCCCACG
The DNA here is from genome assembly GCF_049238585.1 of Enterobacter cloacae complex sp. IR5428. Taxonomy (NCBI): domain Bacteria; kingdom Pseudomonadati; phylum Pseudomonadota; class Gammaproteobacteria; order Enterobacterales; family Enterobacteriaceae; genus Enterobacter; species Enterobacter cloacae complex sp. IR5428. The sequence goes on from NZ_JBMKHV010000001.1 coordinate 29,303, forward strand.
TCGGTGGAGCCTGCCAGCACGTTATCGGTGATGGCGTAAGGGGCAACTTCATCCACCAGTAGCGTTTCGTGATGGCGTCGGGCAAAGGCTTTTCCCTCTTCGGCTCCTGTTGCGGCAATGTTTTTCAGGCTGTTTTGCAGGTCGTTTGCCGTGAGCGTGGCGCGGATTTCACGGGCAAATTCGCGTTCTTCTTCCGTCCAGTCCGGCGTGCCGTAATGCTGCAATGCGCGGTACATGGCCGCTTCGAGCGTACGGTTCGGCAGATAGCTGGAGCAGGCTTTATCAAAGCGACACTCGACAGTGGTTTCGGTCATCATCGCCGCGCCCTGGGCGATTTTCTCGATGCGCGCGTAGATCTGCTGCGCATCGGCCATCTCCGGAGCGCGGATCAGGTACAGCACTTCTGCCTGAGCCTGCACCACGTTAGGCGAAATTCCGCCGGTATCGGTGATGGCGTAATGAACGCGCGCTTTTTCAATGATGTGTTCGTTGAGGAAGTTTGTGCCGGTGGTCATCAACGTCACGGCATCCAGCGCGCTACGTCCCAGATGTGGGGAGTTTGCGGCGTGGGCGGCGATCCCCTTAAATCGCCAGGCGGCCTGAATATTGGCCAGCGTGCTGACGTTAAACATCCCGGCAAAGGCTTCCGGATGCCAGGTCACGGCAGCGTCCACGTCGTCAAATAATCCTTCACGCACCATAAAGGTTTTACCGGAGCCGCCTTCCTCGCCGGGGCAGCCGTAAAATCGTACCGTTCCGCTGCCGCCGTGCTGTTCCAGCCAGCTTTTCACCGCCACCGCACCGGCAAAGGCAGCAGTACCCAACAGGTTATGCCCGCAGCCATGGCCGTTAGCCCCCGGGGTGGCGGATTGCGCCGTCGCGCAGTGCGCCTGCTGGCTCAACCCGGCCAGGGCGTCGTATTCGCCCAGAAGGGCGATAACGGGCTTGCCGCTGCCGTAGCTGGCAATAAAGGCGTTGGGAATGCCTCCGGCTTCCCGCATCAGGGTAAAGCCCTCGGCTTCCAGCGCGCTGGCAAGCCGTTCGGCGGACCAGAACTCTTCAAAGCGCGTTTCGGGATGATCCCAGATGTCGTCGGCAATATCGGTAAACGTCTGACATCGCGTGTCGATGGCATCAGCGATAAAAGCGTAGTTCTCCTGCATTACACACCTCGCGTCCACGGGAAATTAAGCGCAGTTCGCGCCAGTGTTTCGATGGCAACGTTCATCACCTGCTCATCAAAATCGAATTTTTCGTTGTGATGTCCGGCGCTCAGTTCGGTGCCGAAGACCATATACGAGGCCATGCCACCGTTCTGCTGCACGCGGGCCATCATTAGCGTGGCATCTTCGGAGCCCGCAGGCGCTTTGACCTTATTAATGGCATGAGTCACGCCGGGCACCTGGCTTGCCTGTTCGCGCAGATAATCGACCCAGGCCGGGGAGGGGGCACTGGAGGTCGCCGCCCCCATCAGGTTTATCCCGGCTGTTACGCCGTAGAGTGCTGCCGCGCCGGTAATCACCGCCTGCGCGCGATCGAAGACATACTGATTTATCGCCTCGCTTTCACCGCGGGTTTCAACCTTAAGCAACGCATCAGCCGGAACCACGTTGCGTCCGCTGCCCGCCTGCATGACTCCGACGTTAACCCGGGACGCGCCTTCGCTGTGTGGCGCGATGCCATGCAGCGCGATTGCGGCCTGGGCCGCCGCGAGCAGGGCGTTACGGCCCTCTTCCGGTTTACCGCCAGCGTGTGCGGCAACGCCGGTAAAGCGCACGTCAAATTTGGTGGTCGCCATGAAGTTATCGCTGCCGCAGATCACCGTCCCTTCCGGAACGCCGGTTCCAATATGAATGGCGGTAAAGTAGTCCACGTCGTCCAGCGCCCCTGCAGCGACCATAGCGCGGGCGCCGCGCGTACCCTCTTCGGCAGGCTGGAAGAGCAGTTTGATGGTGCCGTTGAGCTGGGCTTCATGCTGCTTAAGCACCTGCGCCAGCCCCAGACCAATGGTGGTGTGGCCGTCATGCGCGCAGGCGTGCATCATGCCCGGGTTGCAGGAGGCAAAACCGTCGCGGTACGGCCGGTGGCTGTCGTCATGCGCTTCGCTCAGATCAAGCGCATCCATGTCCACGCGAAAGGCCAGCGTCGGGCCGGGGCGACCAGTATTCAGGGTCGCGACAATGCCGGTGAACCCGCCTTCGAACGGCGCGAGCCATTTCTCCGGTGCGCCTTGCGCGCGGGCGCGGGCAAATTCCCGCGCCAGGGTTGCGTCATCGGGCAACCCCATCCGGCTTTCGGCATCCACGACATCGCGACCCATCGCCAGCTCGTAACCCAGCGAGTCCAGGATCTCCGAGACTTTCGCGGCTGTGCGAAACTCCACCCAGCCGGATTCCGCGAAATGGTGAAAATCGCGACGCCATGCGCTCAGTTGGGGGGATAATGTGTGGATGTACTGCGCCAGTGCGTTCATATCTTTTCCTGTCATCATTAAAATATGTGAACTGCTTCACGCTGTGATAGTTTTTACTTATCACTAAGCGATTTTTCACAGTTTTAACCGTTCAGGAATTACCCTCGCACATCCGATTCCATTAAAGTAGATGACAGTTTCTTTACTCTGATAAACAACGGTTATCGGTCGGGCTATGTCATTTCAGATTAAATTTCATCAAATTCGGGCTTTTGTCGAAGTGGCGCGTCAGGGCAGTATTCGCGGAGCCAGCCGGGTGCTGAATCTTTCGCAGCCCGCGCTGACTAAATCCATTAAAGAGCTGGAAGAGGGCATGGCGGCACAGCTGTTTGTGCGCCGGAGTAAAGGTGTCGCCCTGACCGAGTGCGGGGAAGGGTTTTATCACCGCGCTAATTTGATTCTGGAAGAGCTTCGCGCAGCGCAGGATGATATCCGTCAGCGTCAGGGGGAGCTGACCGGGCAGATCAATATTGGGATGGGTGCCAGCGTGGCGCGCAGCCTGATGCCCGCCGTTATCTCCCGTTTTCATGCGCAGCATCCTCAGATCAAGGTGCGGATTATGGAAGGTCAGCTGGTATCAATGATCAATGAATTACGCCAGGGTGAGCTGGACTTTACCATCAATACCTATTATCAGGGGCCTTACGATCACGAGTTTACGTTTGAAAAACTCTTTGAGAAACCTTTTGCGGTATTTTGTCGGGAAGGACATCCGGCGTTGGGGGCTACCTCTATTAATGAACTTCTTCGTTATAACTGGACAATGCCAACGCCGCGGGGAAGTTATTATAAGCAGCTTGAGGATATATTTCATCATCGCTCGCAGATACCGCGTATTGGCGTCGTTTGCGAAACCTTTTCGTCCTGTATTAGCCTTGTCGCACAAAGTGACTTCCTGAGCGTGCTGCCGCAGGAGCTGGGCTGTGACCCGCTGCTGGCGCACCGGCTGGTCATGCTGCCGGTTGTGGAAACACTTCCCAGAGCGGCCTATTATTTAATTCAGCGCCGTGATGCACGCCAGACGCCCCTGGCTGAATCATTAATTACACAATTCAGAAGGGAAGCGAGAAAAATAGTTTTATCGTGAAATTGCCAAAGAAAAAATAGAGCCTGTCCGACATCAGACAGACCCTACAGTACACACAGCAGTGCGTCCTTTCGCAAATCCTGGGTATTATATCCATGAGGCAGGTATATTTAGGTATAACATCTTTCCTGAAAAAAGAAAGGCGGCACGTCATTGGTTTTACAAAATTTCAACGCAAATCACTTATTTTAACTCTGCTGTAGTTTTAGTTAAGTAATATTTAAATAACTTTAATGGTAGCTATATATATTCATCAGATTAATATTTATCTTGCCCCTTGCGGTAAGGGTTATTGAGGCCCCTGCCCGGTGCAGGTATAGTACAAGCCCCGATGTGCCCGGAGGATTTCCATGAACCCTGACGACAAATCACTTTTTCTTGACGCCATGGAGGATGTCCAGCCCCTGAAACGCTGCACCGATATCCACTGGCAGCAAAGCCGTAATACCCGGGTTCGCCAGGAGATCGATACCGAGCAGCTCGACAACTTTCTCACACTGGGTTTCCTGGAACTCTTGCCGCTTGAAGAGCCGCTGATGTTCCAGCGCGAGGGCGTTCAGCAGGGCGTTATTGACAAGCTGCGCTCGGGTAAATACGCCCGACAGGCCAGCTTAAATCTGTTGCGTCAGCCCGCCGAACGCTGCCGCCAGATGCTGTACGCCTTCATTCGCCAGGCCAGCCGCGACGGTTTACGTAACCTGATTATCATTCACGGGAAGGGCCGCGAGCAGAATTCGCACCCGAACGTGGTGCGCAGTTATCTTGCCCGCTGGTTAACTGAGTTCGAGGACGTGCAGGCTTTCTGCGTGGCGCTGCCGCATCACGGCGGCAGCGGGGCATGTTATGTTTCACTCCGAAAATCCGATGAGGCGAAACAGGAGAACTGGGAACGTCACGCCAAGCGCAGCCGTTAACGGTAAGGCCTAGAACGTCTCCCAGTATGTGTCACCTGAGGCACTGACCGTGGCGGGACGCAACAGTTGCGGTGCTTTTGTATTTTTTGGCCGCGGAGCGGTGTTTTCCTGCATGTTCAGCCGGAATGCCGCCACGGCCTGGCGCAGCTGTTCAGACTGATCTTCCAGCGCCGCCGCCGCCGTTGCCGACTCCTGTACCAGCGCGGCGTTTTGCTGCGTTACGCTGTCCATCTGCGAGACCGCCAGGCTGACCTGTTCAATACCGCGGCTTTGCTCGTCAGACGCCGACGAGATTTCAGCCATAATATCGGTTACGCGTGTCACGGCCGCGACGATCTCTTTCATGGTCGCACCCGCCTCGCTCACCTGTTCCGAGCCGGTATTCACCCGGCTGACGGAGTTTTCAATAAGCCCTTTGATCTCTTTTGCCGCCTGCGCGCTGCGGCTGGCCAGCGTCCGTACTTCGCCTGCCACCACCGCAAAGCCGCGGCCTTGTTCGCCGGCACTGGCGGCTTCAACCGCCGCGTTGAGCGCCAGAATGTTGGTCTGGAAGGCAATGCTATCGATAACGCCGGTGATATGCGCAATTTGCTGAGAACTGTCGGCAATGTCATTCATGGTACGCACTACATTATTCACCACCTGGCCGCCGCGTGCGGCGGTTTCAGACGCATTCTTTGCCAGCAGCGTCGCCTGACGAGCGTTATCCGAGTTCTGTTTCACCGTGGCCGTCAGCTCTTCCATGCTGGCGGCGGTCTCTTCCAGCGAGGCTGCCTGCTGCTCGGTTCGGGCGGAAAGGTCGTTACTCCCGGCGGCAATTTCTCCTGCGCCCGTGTAGATAGAATCTGTGCTGCCGCGCACGGCGCTGACGGTGCTGACCAGCGACTGTTGCATCTCATGCAGACCGGCGGCCAGCTGGCCCATTTCGTTGCGCCCGGTAATCGCGACGTTTTGCGTCAGATCGCCGCTCGCGATGGTGCGAATATGGTTCATGATGGCGTTGAGCGGTCTCAGGAGCAGGTGCTGTAAACCCTGCCAGATCACCACCAGCACGGCGATAACGGTCAGGAAGATCGCCGCCAGCGTCCACTGCATCTGGGTAAAGCTGTTCTGGTTCTCTTCGGCGGCGGCTTTCAGCAGCACGTTGTTTTCCGCGCGCCAGCGGGTATAGACCGCCTCCATCTCATCCTGCGCCTGCTGGGCGTCCAGGTCGCCATAGGCCTGATAGTTATCGGCGCGCAAGTACGCAATGGACAAGCGCATTACCTCGTGCATGTTCTTCCAGGCTTTCTGCATCTCTTCGGTGAGTGCGGCATTTTGCCCCTTCACCTGCGGAATCGCCTGCCAGTTTTTGTAATAGTCTTCGGCTTTGGCCAGCGAACCGTTCGCGGTGCCCAGCAGCGTATTGATTGCCGCGAGAGAGGCCGGGTCACGCTGGTTTTTCAGGTAGCGGATCGCCACGCGGGTGACGGTAACGCGCGTTTTCACCAGGGTGTTCACACTGTCGCTCAGGCTCTCCTGCTGGGCATTAAGCAACCCGGAGTTCTGAAAGTTGTGACGATCGTTGTTAACGGCAGAGTAGAACAACCCTCCCGTGACAACTTGCAGCAGACAGAATATGGTGAGGGCAAAGATAATACCGGTAATCACGTGCAGATTTTTCAGCATGGCGGTCATCCGTAATAGAAGAGGCAGGGTTACATCAATACTATCGTCGTAGCGAATTTAAACTTTAATTTTACTATTGCTTAACTAATGGTTTCGTTGCGGAACCTGTTGTAAACCCGGATCATTTTTATGAGGAAGGTCAGCATGAGCAGCATAGATAAATGCGGAACATTCACGCTCGGAACGCGTACGGTTAAACGGTTTGGCTATGGCGCGATGCAGCTTGCCGGACCTGGCGTTTTTGGTCCGCCAAAAGACAAAAATGCGGCGCTGGCGGTGTTGCGTGAAGCGGTAGAGTCGGGGGTAAATCACATTGATACCAGCGATTTTTACGGCCCCCATGTGACCAACCAGCTTATTTGCGAGGCGCTTCATCCGTACCGGGACGACCTTACGATTGTGACTAAGATCGGAGCCCGACGCGGCGAGGACGCCTCCTGGCTGCCGGCGTTTTCCGCCCAGGAGCTGACGCAGGCGGTGCATGACAACCTGCGCAACCTGAAGCGAGATGTGCTGGACGTGGTTAACCTGCGGATCATGTTTAGCGCCCACGGACCAGCGGAAGGCTCGATTGCCGCGCCGCTAAGCACCCTCGCGGAGCTGCAACAACAGGGGCTGGTTCGCCATATTGGGCTGAGCAACGTCACTGCTTCGCAGGTGGCTGAAGCGTAGAAGACGGTTTCCGTGGTATGCGTACAGAACATGTACAACGTGGTGAATCGCGGTGACGATGCGCTGGTAGATTCGCTGGCGCAGCAGGGGATTGCCTGGGTGCCGTTCTTCCCACTGGGTGGTTTCACGCCATTGCAATCTTCCGGGCTACAGGCGGTGGCGGATTCACTGGATGCGACGCCTATGCAGGTGGCGCTGGCATGGCTGCTGCAACGCTCGCCAAATATCCTCTTGATCCCGGGTACTTCTTCGGTGGCGCATCTGCGTGAAAACCTGGCGGCAGCCGATCTGGTATTGCCGCCTGAGGCGCTGGAGACGTTAAATACGCTGGTGGAGTAATCCAGACAGCAGCAAAAGCCCGGGGGATTTTTCGGGCTTTCGGTGTTTATGACACAATCTGATTCCTTTGGCGGTGAAGTGCTAACGCTTCCGCCACGATTTCCTGCTTACTTTTCCGTGTTTCATACGCAGTAATGCGGATGTACTCCATCAGCGCTGGATCGATGCGCGCACTTAACATCCTGAGATCGGCCTCCTTTGCTACACCGCGAGCAACACGCTTGTCGGGATAATCACGGGCTGGCATAGAAAACGTCCTCCAAAAATTGTCTTGTTAATTTGTGCTGTAAAATATGCGCTAGTCTTGGTGTAAAGTCAACGTGTAGTGAAAGCGCAGTGAATTATTGTTTGGCTTTTCTGCGATTCAAGACTTCATTAAGTGATTTGATAGTGTTTGTATTGTCACGCTGTGAGTCCGCTTTGATGCGGAAAGTCACATTTTCAGTGCTGATAATGACGGAATGTTCAACGCACCAGACGCTCTAAAATTATTGATAATTTCTTCCTGAAACTGAACTCAGGTTTATCCCTGTGCTTATTCATGGTTATTGCTTAATTAAAACTTCTGTTTGAAGGCTCAGCTGTAAAAATCTGACGCTATAAGACCGGCCTTGGGGGAATCCTGATATTAATCCTTTAAGCAACTTTCGGCTGGTCATATATTCCAGCATCGGTGACGTAGTTAGCGATATTCGCTATTTTAACCCTGTTAAACCCATGCAATTGCGCTGGTTTTCATTTCTTCCGACATAATAGATTTTGTCTACGTTCTCTTTTTAATTTATGCTTCGCATACGAACAATTAGCGTTGTGCAGGGTTTTAACATCGTGGCAGTTAATAAAACCCTGCTTTATATAAAGTAATCAGGAGATTCATTTTTATGTCAGACAATAATCCCCGCCCATTGGGCTGGTTAGGCCCGTGGTGCCTGCTGGTGGGTGTGGTACTTCTTGTGACGGGGCTGCTTTTTGCCATCGGCGGTTTTAAACTGGTTTCCCTTGGGGGGAGTTGGTACTTTCTCATTGCCGGGGTTTTCACGCTGCTCTCTGCAATTCAGTTTTTCCGCCGCAAATCCTCTGCCGTAGGGCTGTTTGCTCTGGTGTTTCTTGGCACCCTGATTTGGGCATTTTTCGATGCCGGACTCGACTTCTGGCCCCTGGTTTCCCGATTAATGGTACCCGCCGGGCTGATGGTGCTGGCAGCAGCCACCTGGCCTGCATTGCGTAAGCGTGAAGGAAAACCGTCCTCCACGAAAGGGACGATGGCGGTCTGCGCGGTCCTTATTATCGGCATGGGCGTCACCTTTGTTCAGATGTTTCAACCCCATCCGACCGTGCCGTTTAGCGGCGAAAAGCGCCCGCTGGTGCCGGTAAAAGAAGAGGCGAAACAGCAGAACTGGGATCACTACGGTAATACGGCTGGCGGTAGTCGCTTTGTGGCGCTGGACCAGATAACCCGTGACAACGTGAAAAACCTGAAACCGGTCTGGACCTACCATACCGGTGATATTCCGCAAAGTCCGGATGGCAATGGCGCAGAAGATCAGCAAACGCCGCTACAGGTAGGCGATCGTGTCTTCCTCTGTACGCCGCATAACAACGTGATCGCCGTGGATGCCGATAGCGGGAAAGAGATCTGGAAAGCGGAAATCAACGCTAAGTCTGCCATCTGGATGCGCTGCCGTGGCCTGGCGTACTTTGATGCCACCAAACCGCTGGCACAGCCAACGGTAGCCGGCTCCACACCGGTTCTGCCAGCGCAGGTCGCACCGGGCGCGGCATGCCAGCGCCGTATCCTGATGAATACCATTGACGGTAAGCTGATCGCGTTAGACGCCGATAACGGCAAATTCTGCCCGGACTTCGGTACTGACGGCAGCGTTAACCTGCATGAAGGAATGGGCGACGCGTCAGATCCCACCTACGTGCTGACGTCGGCCCCGACGCTGGCGGGTACCACGGTCGTGGTTGGCGGCCGCGTTGCGGATAACGTCAGCACCGATATGCCGGGCGGCGTAATACGTGGTTATGACGTGATCACCGGCCAGCTGCGCTGGGCGTTCGATCCGCGTAATCCGGATCCGAACTATGTTCTGAAGCCCGGCGAACACTACAAACGCAGCTCCGCAAACTCCTGGGCCCCTATGTCCTGGGATGCGTCGATGAATACCGTGTTTATCCCGATGGGAAGTTCCTCTGTCGACCTGTGGGGCGCTGACCGTATTCCGGAAGATCACAAATACGCCACCTCAATTCTCGCGCTGGATGCGACTACCGGGAAAGAGAAGTGGGTATACCAGACCGTGCATAACGACCTCTGGGATTTCGATATCCCGATGCAGCCGAGCCTGGTTGATTTCCCAACGAAAGAGGGCAACAAGCCCGCGGTGGTAGTGGGCACTAAAGCGGGGCAAATTTACGTTCTCGATCGCCTGACGGGTAAACCGCTCACTGAAGTGAAAGAGGTTCCGGTAAAACCAGCGGATATTCCACGTGAACAGTACCCGGCAACGCAGCCTCGCTCTGTGGGGATGCCGCAGATTGGCGCTGAAACCCTGAAAGAATCGGATATGTGGGGGGCGACGCCGTTTGACCAGCTGGCCTGTCGTATCAGCTTCAAATCAATGCGTTATGACGGTCTGTACACGATGCCGGGAACCGATATTTCCCTGAGCTTCCCGGGCTCGCTGGGGGGAATGAACTGGGGCAGTTTGTCCACCGATCCGAACAACCAGTATATCTTCGTCAATGACATGCGTCTGGGCCTGTGGGTTCAGCTGATTAAGCAAGATCCGCAGAGCGCGGTGGCAAATACGGGTGGTGAAGCCGTGAACGCCGGGATGGGCGCCGTTCCGATGAAAGGAACGCCGTATTCGGTCAACAAAAACCGTTTCATGTCACCGCTGGGCATTCCGTGCCAGAAACCACCGTTTGGCTCTCTCTCCGCCATTGACCTGAAAACGCAGAAAATCGTCTGGCAGGTGCCGGTCGGTACCGTACAGGATACCGGTCCGTTTGGGGTAAAAATGCGTATGCCAATGCCTGTCGGTATGCCGACGCTGGGCGGTACGCTGGCCACGCAGGGCGGTCTGGTCTTCATTGCGGGAACCCAGGATTACTACCTGCGCGCCTTTGATTCCTCTACGGGGGAAGAAGTGTGGAAAGCGCGTCTTCCGGTGGGTAGCCAGGGCGGACCTATCAGCTATGTATCACCGAAAACCGGCAAACAGTACATTCTGATCTCTGCTGGCGGTGCACGCCAGTCGCCGGATCGTGGTGACTACGTGATTGCCTACGCGCTGGATAAATAACAGCGAAATAAGCAACCTGGCCCCGTCGTAGTACGGGGCTTTTTTTTGACTAAAAACCACGGATATGAAGAAAGCGGCGGGTCCGGTCAGCCCGTGAAAAGCACCCGCCAGCGACGGCGATGGCGAGTCATCTCGCGCCATAGTGCGATTATCTCGTCATGTTGCAGGGCATCAACAGCCTGCGGCGTTAATACCGGTAAACCATAGCGCTGGCGCAGGGCGGCTACTGCCGTGGCGCTGGCATTCATCGGTGACCGGATTTGCGTCGCCAGCTGCTGTCGCAATACGCTGAACGCCGTCTCATCGCACAGCGTCAGCTCACGCAAAAATTGTTTGCAGCAACCCAACAGGTTCACGGGAGAGCGGTCAGGCGACTGTAACGCCAGCAGCAGGCCATCGCGATCGGCAATACGCTGATAACGACAGCTGACCACGTAGCCAATCTGCTGTTCCACGCGCAGGCGCTGGAAAAATTGCGGTTCGCAGCATAACGCCAGCAGCCGCAGCGCGGCGAGCGATGCGCCCGGCGGCAGGGGAATAAACACCAGCAGCGCCGAATCCGCGCTGGCGTGCGGAATGTGTTCGATCCCGCCGGGACAACCGCTTAATGGCGTCGGCTTAGCGTTAACCGGCGCCCGGAGCAGGCCAAGCTGCCGGGCTAACCCGTGCGCGTGCGCGACGCTGCCGCCAACTAGCGCCGCCAGCCAGCCGTCTCGTGGCGGATCCGATGCCAGACGTTCAGGCAATAGCTGAAGCAACTCACGGATGGCAATGCCTTCTGGCACTGGCGTAAGAGCCGGGGCGGAGTGGGAGAGGCGATCGATTATCGCCCCGATGATGTGTTCCGCCGTCACCACGGCGTCAGGAAGCCGCAGGGTGAGCTGCCAGCTACCGTCAACCGTTTGCCACTCGCCGCTGCCGTCAATATGGCGCAGTTCAGCAAGGAGAGGGCGTAACTGTTTGCCCATCGCCACCCCCTGCGCCCGTTCCATGCACGAATAAAAAGGCCTGCGCAGGATCAGCGTTGGCGGTTGTGTCTGCGCCGACAAATGCAGCAGCGGAGCGGCTTCTGACGTCGGGGCTGGCGTAACATACCTGGCAGTCTGCGGGTAGAAGGAAAACGCGATGGGGCTATCATCTGCAACCGGCTGGCGACGCCAATGGCTAAGCGGCAGAGCAAACCCCTGGCTGACGATAATTTCAGAGGTTTCAATTTTTTTGCAGGCCAGATACGAGGTGGGCGCCGCCAGTAAATCGGCACAAAAGGCGGAAAAACTTACGGGCGCCGCACCGGGCGCAAAACCGAACGCCCGCTGGCGCAGCTGCTCCAGCGTCGGCAGGGCGCTGAAACGTTGCTGTGCCAGCCGATAATAATGCCGCTGCTGCTCATCCGTCGTTTGCTGTAGCGCCCGTAGCCAGTGGGTAATATGCGGGTCAACCTCCTCGGGTCGTTCGCTATCAACCGTTAGCGCCAGCCAGCCGTTATCGTTATCCTGATAAAGCCAGTTCAGGGCGACATCTTCTGCCAGCCCGCGCTCCCGCAGCCCGGCAATCAGGCTTCCGGGGGCGTCGTCCAGTAAAAACTCCCGAAATAAGGTGACGTTGTCACTTTTTCGAATTAACGGACAACGCCACAGTGCGGGTCGCTCCGTCACTGCCAGCTGAAAATCTGCTTCAGCGCTAAGACGCAACGGGGGAGCGGTTTCAGGCATGCCACCAGAAGCAAAACCGGACGCAAACGTATGGGCAAGCTCGGCCAGCGCATCCAGCGTTTGCGGCCCTTGCAGCCACAATTGCAGGTGTCCGGCCACATAATAGCGCCGATGAAAGTCGCGCAACGCGGTTTGCAGCGATCCCGTGTCCTGCCCCAGAGAATCCTGGCTACCTACCTGAAAACGGCGAAAAACTGTGGGTTCTTCCATCGCGTGGCGTGCCGCCGCTTCGCGCCTGGCGGAATCATGCTGCTGGATGAGCCGGTTTTCCGCATCAATGACCGCCACTTCGCGCTGTATGTCATCGCATGAAAGCAGCGGCGCCTGCAACATATCCCGCAGTCGTGCGATGCCGTCGGACAGGTTATCGGCGGCCACATCGAAGAAAAATGCGCTGTGGCGAGCCAGCGTGGTGGCATTGACGCTACCGCCCTGACGCTGGACCCACGCCATGAGTCGATCGTCGCCCAGATAGCGCTGACTACCGCGGAACAGCAGGTGCTCAAGTAAATGTGCAAGACCGGCGAAGCGCGGTGGCTCGTGATGGCTTCCGGCACTCACGCGCGCCAGCGCCGCCGCGCGTGTCGCCTGCGGCTGATGCACTAGCGTTGCGCGTAAACCGCCTGCCAGCTCCACGATGCGGGTGGTCATTATCGCTACAGTTCCCGGGTTTTATAGATAAGCTGCGAACGGGTACGGTTGCGGAACTGAAGCTGGCCGATTTTCATATCGCTACAGGCTGCTTCGCGTCGCGCGTCCAGAATTTTATGATGATGCGGCGATTTGCTGCACACCGGATCGGCGTTATCCGCATTCCCGGTGAGCATAAAGGCCTGACAGCGGCAGCCGCCGAAGTCCTTCTCCTTTTCATCGCAGGAGCGGCACGGCTCCGGCATCCAGTCAAACCCGCGATAGCGGTTGAAGCCGAAAGAGTCATACCAGATGGATTCCAGACTCTGATCAAGCACCGAGGGGAACTCCACCGGTAGCTGGCGCGCGCTGTGGCAGGGCAGCGCCGTGCCTTCCGGGGTCACGCTGAGGAAAATCGACCCCCAGCCGCCCATACAGCCTTTTGGTCGCTCTTCGTAATAATCAGGGGTGACGAACAGCAGGTTGGTCAGATTGCCGCTGGCGGCCATTTTTTGCCGATAGTCGGCAACCACGCGTTCCGCTCGGGCAATCTGTTCCCGCGTCGGCAGAAGCCCCTGACGATTAAGGAACGCCCAACCGTAGAACTGGCAGGTGGCAAGTTCGACGTCGTCGGCGTCCAGTTCGATGCACAGCTCGATGATTTTATCGATCTGGTCGATGTTGTGCCGGTGCAGGACGAAATTCAGCACCATCGGGTAATCGCGCGCTTTGACCGCTTTGGCCATCGCCAGCTTCTGCTGGAAGGCTTTTTTATTCCCCGCCAGCGCAGCGTTGAGCACTTCATCGCTGGCCTGGAAGCTAATCTGGATATGGTCCAGACCGGCCTCGCTGAACGCGTCGAGCTTGCTTTCCGTCAGGCCAATTCCCGAGGTGATCAGGTTGGTATAAAAACCGAGATCGCGGGCGGCGCGGATCAGCTCCGGCAGATCTTTACGCGCCAACGGTTCGCCGCCGGAAAAACCTATCTGCACGCTGCCCATCGCCCGCGCCTGGCGGAAAACCTCAATCCACTGTTCAGTGGTCAGCTCCTGATCCTGCCGGGCAAAGTCCAGCGGGTTAGAGCAGTAAGGACACTGTAGCGGACAGCGATAGGTCAGCTCCGCCAGCAGCCACAGCGGTGGATTGACGGCGGGTTTATTCTGGCTCACGGAAAATAATCCACTTCTGTTGATAAGCGATTTGCAGGAATTCTACGACGTCGTCATTCACGCCGCCGGCTTCCGGGAACCGTTCGTTGAGTATGGCAATGATGGCCGCCGCGTCGCGTTGGCCATCGACCAGTTCGAGGATTGCGGCCGCGGTCTCATTGAGTTTAGCCATGCCTTCCGGATAAAGGATGACATGGCTGTCCTGAGCGGCTTCCCATTGCAGGCGATAGCCGCGACGAAAGGCGACGATGGAGTTTTTTTGCATGCTTATACCAGTCGGGTTGTGTGCCAGGCCGCTTTGTCGGTGACCGTGTGATAAGGCGGACGCTGTAGGGCGTAGGCCATGGTCATCGCGTCGAGCATCGACCACAGGATATCGAGTTTGAACTGAAGGATCTCCAGCATCCGATTCTGCTTTTCTGCGCTATCGCAGTAACTCTTCGCCAGCTCCAGACCGTGTTCAACGTCGCGGCTGGCCTGGCTGAGGCGGCTGCGAAAATAAAAATAGCCTTCCTCTTTGATCCACGGATAGTGCTGCGGCCAGCTGTCGAGACGCGACTGATGAATTTGCGGGGCAAACAGTTCGGTGAGCGAACTGCATGCCGCCTCCTGCCAGTTGGCGCGGCGGGCGAAGTTAACGTAAGCGTCCACGGCGAAACGGACGCCGGGCAGCACGTGGCGTTCGCTGATTAAGTCGTCGCGGCTAAGCCCTACGGCTTCGCCCAGCTGTAGCCAGGCTTCGATCCCGCCGTCATGACCGTTGCTGCCGTCGTGATCGAGGATCCGCTGCACCCATTTGCGACGCGTGTGCGGATCCGGGCAGTTCGCCATAATGGCCGCATCTTTCAGCGGGATCGTCGTCTGGTAGTAAAACCGGTTCGCCACCCAGCCCTGGATCTGCTCGCGGCTGGCCTCGCCGTTATGCATCGCGATATGGTACGGATGGTGAATATGATAGTAGGCGCCTTTCGCCCGGAGGGCGTGTTCAAACTCTTGCGGCGAGAGCGTTTCACGAATGTGCATAGTTAGTCCTGAAGCGTGATGGTCATCCCGTCCCAGCTCACTTCAATTCCCTGCTGCGTGAGGGCGTGACGCTGCGGCGACTGCTCGTTAAGGATCGGGTTAGTGTTATTAATGTGAATCAGAATCTTGCGCTTTGCCGGCAGTGAGGCCAGCAGCGCCATCATGCCGTGTTCATCGCCGAGCGCCAGATGGCCCATATCGCGGCCGGTATTGCGCCCGACGCCAGCGGCCTGCAGTTCATCGTCCTGCCAGACGGTGCCGTCAATCAGCAGACAGTCTGCTTTTTTAAGCCACGGCAGGATAGTGTCATCGGGTTCACCGAGACCCGGCGCGTAGAACAGCGTCTGACCGTTGCGGCGGTTTTCGATAAACAGCGCCACGTTATGCCCCGGCAGCGGGCGGTCGCGCCACGGCGAATAGGGCGGTGCGTTACTGGCGATGGGGACAGCGGTAAACTGCAAATCAGGGCAGGCTTCCACGCTAAAGGCGGCGAGCGGTGCGATCGGATGATGAATCAGGCCGCCGTTCCAGTGCCGGAGCATGGTAAAAATCGGGAATCCGCTGGAAAGGTCTTCATGCACCTCTGGCGTACACCATACCTGATGCGGACACCCCTCGCGCAGGCTGAGTAGCCCGGTGGTGTGGTCAATCTGGCTGTCGGTGAGAATAATGCCGCCAATATGCGTGCCGCGCAGAACCTCTTTCTTATTCAGTTCTGGCGTATGGGCAATCTGCTGGCTGATATCGGGCGAGGCGTTACACAGTATCCACTCTTCGCCGTTATCGCTGACGATGATCGACGACTGGGTGCGGGGGGTCGCCTGAAGGGTACCGTTGCGCAAACCCTGACAGTTGGCGCAATTACAGTTCCACTGAGGGAAACCGCCGCCGGCGGCGGAACCGAGGACTTTAATAAACATGAAGATAGGCCAGGTAGTAAAACAGAAATGCCCGCACGGATGGCGGGCTGAGCGATTAGCGGTTGGAAATGTACAGCGTCACTTCCAGGCCAAGACGTAAATCAATAAAAGCAGGTTTCTTCCACATCGTTTTTTCCTCTTTAAAAATGCAGCACCAACACCATTGTTTGTGCCAGTTTTGTGATGGTCATCAAATAATGCGTCACAGTGGGGCAAAGCTCAACCCGAAAGATGTAAGGAATTAACGTAATGTTTACAACGTAACCTATTGTTGCCAAACATTTTGCAATACCTTTTGCCAGTTGCCCCACAGCAGCTTATTCAGCACAAATTGATCATAGCCGCTGTCACGCAACGCGCTGATTAGCCGCGGTAAACCACTCACATCATGCAAATCATCAGGTAACGTGATGCCGTCAAAATCGGAGCCCAGCGCAACATGATCTTCGCCCATGATGTTAATAAGATAGTCGATATGGCGAACGATTGTGCTCAGCGGGGTATCGCTATCGCGTTTACCGTCGGCGCGCAGAAAGGCGTTGCCGAAATTGACCCCTGCCACGCCGCCGCTGTCGCGGATAGCCAGCAGTTGCCGATCGGTCAGATTACGCGGTTGCGGGCACAGCGTATGGGCGTTGGAATGGGTGGCGACCAGCGGTGAAGAGGAATGACGAGCAGTATCCCAGAACGCCTTTTCATTCATATGAGAAACGTCAATCAGCATGTTCAGGGCGTTAGCGTGCTTAATGAGGGCGATACCCTCTGCGGTAAGCCCTGGGCCGCTGTCCGGGCTGCCGGGAAACGCCCCGTTAACGCCAGTGCCAAAACGGTTAGCAATGTTCCAGAAAGGCCCAATGCTGCGCACGCCAGCGGCATAGAAAGCCTGTAGATCGCCACCCTCGCCGTCAAAACCGCCCGCACCCTCAATATGCGCCACCATCGCCAGCACCTTATCCTGACGGCAGCGTTCGATATCTGCCGCGCTCAGGCACAATCGCGCCCGTCCATCGGAGTGTGCGACAAGCTGCTTGAGGATCGTCAACTGTTGCCAGAGAATGTCGATCGGTTGCCACGGCTCGCTGGCGTAGTGCGGCGCCATGCGGGCGATATACTCCTGCGGCGGCACGAACAGCGCGAACAGCCCGCCGGAAAATCCGCCTTGCTGCATGCGCGGATAATCGAGGTGTCCGTTCTCAATGCCGGAAAAGAAGGCCGTAACCGGATCCTGGCGATGGTGAAGCCATAAATTAAGCAACAGGTCATTGTGACCATCAAAAATCGCCATAGCGCATCCCACTGTTTTTTATTGCTGCGAAAGTTGGCAGGCACGATAACCGATTTGTCCTGTCCGGCAAGGAGAAACTTACAACTTAGCAGCAATTGTTAATAACGCTTAACCCTGAGGAGATCCGCACATCATATTGCGTGGCGAGATAAGAGCATTTCCCGTTCCATCTGCGATTGCATCGCGTACGTTCCCTGAGCTACAGGGCTACGCTATACTTCGCCACTTTGAGTTATGCGTGGCAGGTAACGAAATATGCGGGAGAGCATTAATTTTATTTTCGTGGTGCTGTCTTTCACGGCACTGATTATGCTGATGCGCTTTTTCATCAGGCGTATTCGGCATCCAAAGCGCATCGTTGCCGACAGCCGGGGAATGAAAAAAATCTCTACCCATCCTTCCTGGTTTGGCGGATCGTCAGGTAAAACCTACTTTTATGATGAGCAGTATTTATACGAGGTCATAAATAGCGTCACCCGTAAAATTGAGCTGGCGGCTATCGTAAAAATTAAGCCGGGCTCGACAGTGGTAAATAACAGGCGGATCTGGTCTGTGAGCTATCTTGAGGGAACCCGTGAAAAACAGGTGCAATTTTATAATAATCTGACGGTGTTTAATCAAAACTTTGCTGCGTTTTTAGAGGCTGTAAAACGCGTGAATCCTGAAGCCGATATTAAGGCCGTCTCCTTGTTCAATCTGTGACTGGAATACATTACCTTTATCTTTCTGACTGCCCATACGGCAGGTATGGGCAGTAAAGCTGCCGATATTACTTCTTCTTGTTCATCATCGCCTTGAGATCGGCAAAGGGGTTAAACGTGGCGACACCCACGTCTTTTTGCGCATCCTCACCTGCGACAACGGTGGTGCCATACTGATCCGCTTCGGTGTACTTTGAGTGTTCGTGGTCATGGCAAAACAGGCACAACAACTCCCAGTTACTGCCATCTTCCGGATTATTGGTGTGATCGTGGTCGATATGGTGGACCGTGAGTTCACGAAGATTCGAATACACAAACTCCCGCGAGCAGCGTCCACAGACCCACGGGTAAATTTTTAGCGCTTTTTCACGGTAGCCGCTTTCCAGCCGTGCGTAGTTTTTGGGGATCAGAGCCATTGCTGATGTTACCTGTTAAAAAAGAGAATAGTTCACACTATATCCCATTTTGAGATGCCAGGAGAATGCCTCCTCTGCGGGAAGGCAGCGTGCGATTTGCGTATTTCTGTCAGTTTATTTGAAGCATTCCGTTAAATAATCACCATTTATTCTCATCGGTTAATGCGTAGAGTAGGGATAACGCAATGCTTTATCAGGATACTCCACTATGAAAAAGATCGGATTTTTGTCGTTTGGTCACTGGACGCCGTCTTCCCAGTCCGGCACGCAAACCGCAGCTGACACGCTGCTACAGTCCATCGATCTGGCTGTCGCCGCTGAAGAGCTGGGCGCGGACGGGGCTTATTTCCGCGTGCACCACTTTGCCCGCCAGCTCAGTTCGCCATTCCCCTTGCTGGCTGCGATAGGCGCGAAAACCAAACGCATCGAAATCGGTACGGGCGTGATCGACATGCGGTACGAGAATCCGCTGTATATGGCGGAAGATGCTGGCGCGGCAGATCTCATCTCCGGCGGGCGATTACAGCTTGGTATCAGCCGGGGCTCCCCGGAGCAGGTGATTGATGGTTGGCGTTATTTTGGTTACGTGCCGCAGGACGGGGAAAACGAATCTGATATGGCGCGCCGTCACACTGAGGTACTGCTTGATGTATTACGCGGTGAAGGGTTTGCGAAGCCTAACCCACAGCCGATGTTCCCAAACCCGCCGGGATTGTTGCGTCTGGAGCCGCATTCAGAGGGCTTACGCGATCGTATCTGGTGGGGGGCTGGCTCCAATGCAACGGCAGTATGGGCGGCAAAACTGGGGATGAACCTGCAAAGCTCAACGCTGAAAGATGATGAAACCGGCGAGCCGTTCCATATTCAGCAGGCAAAACAGATCCGTGCCTACCGACAGGCCTGGGCCGAGGCAGGGCATACCCGTCAGCCACGCGTTTCGGTCAGCCGCAGTATTTTTGCCCTGATGGACGATCGCGACCGGATGTATTTCGGTTCAAGCCGCAATGAGAGCGACAGCGTTGGCTATCTGGATGAGAAAACGCGGGCCATTTTCGGACGCAGCTATGCCGCAGAGCCAGACAAGCTGATTGAACAGTTGAAAAAGGATGAAGCGATCGCGGAAGCGGATACGCTGTTGCTTACCGTGCCGAATCAGCTGGGCGTGGAATACAACGCACATGTGATCGAGTCCATCCTGAAACATGTCGCACCGGAAATGGGATGGCGCGATCGCAATGCGTAATCTGGCCCTCTGGTATCGCCGGTTTGGTGAGCCTGAATCGGTACTGCAAGCGGAAACCACACCATTGTCACCGCGACAGCCGGGAGAGATACGTGTGCGCATGCTTTTTTCTCCGGTGAACGCCTCCGATCTCATCCCCATCACCGGGGCATATCGCCATCGCACGCCGCTGCCCGCAATAGCCGGTTATGAAGGGGTCGGAATAGTGACCGAAACGCCCGCCGCTTACCCGGCGCTGCTGGGCAAGCGGGTCCTGCCGTTACGGGGGCAGGGAACCTGGCAGCGCTATGTCGACTGCCCGGTGGCGTATGCGGTTCCCGTCCCGGACGACGTCGACTCGCTTCTTGCCGCGCGGGCGTATATCAACCCGCTTGCCGCTCAGATGATGCTGGACCGTTATCCTCCGGTCGGGAAAACGGTGCTGCTCACCGCTGCCGGTTGTGACTGCGCCGTTCTGCTCGGGCAATGGGCACGCCAGGCGGGTGCAGAGGCGGTTTACGGGATCCATCGCTCGCCCGTGCACGCTCAACGTCTGGCTGAAATGGGGATCGTCCCGATTGCGCAAGATGATACGGCCGCCGTCAACGCTGCCGCCGCGCAAGCGGAGGTGGTGTACGACGCCACGGGCGGCAGCCTGGCGGAGGCGATCCTGAGCGTGATGCCCGAAACCGGTACCTTTGTCTGCTACGGGCTACTCTCCGGGCAGACCTTCCTGCAGCAGCGGCCGTTGCCGCGCGTGGCGTGGTTTCACATTCGTAACTATCTGGACGCGCTGAGCGCTGAGGCGTGGCAGGCGGAGTTTCGGCGCATCTGGCCTAAACTGCGCGCCAGCCAGTGCAGCGATGTTACCCTCTACCCGCTGTCGGAATGGCAGCGGGCAGTGGGCAACTACCGCGAAGCGGGAAGAACGGGCAAGCCTATGCTGTCGATGGACAATTAATCGGCCTTATGGCTCATGTCGCTCAGCAGTACAGCGATACTTTGTCCACCGGCGGTCTGCTCCAGGCCAATTTTGACAATAATTGTCAGCGGAACGGAGAGCAGCATGCCGACAGGCCCGAGCAGCCAGCCCCAGAAAATCAGGGACAGGAACACAACAAGAGTTGAAAGCCCCAGCCCGCGTCCCATTATCCGTGGTTCGAGAATGTTCCCGAAGACAAGGTTAATTACCAGATAGCCTGCCAGCAGAATCAGGGCATCATACAAACCGCTGAAAACCAGCACCTGAAGGATAGGGGGGATCGCCGCCAGCACGGAGCCGATGTTAGGAATATAGTTGAGCGCAAAGGCCAGCAGCCCCCAGACGAAGGCAAAACGCACATCCAGCGCGGCGAGCATCCCCCAGACCACTAATCCCGTCACGAGGCTGATGGCCGTTTTCAGCACCAGATAGCGTGAAACGCTGTCGAGCGCGCGCTGAATAGCACCCATTCCCTCTACCGGACGCACCATGATGTGCTGGAGTTTTGCAGGCAGCTGTGGAACTTCCAGCAGCATAAACACAACCGTCAGGAACAGCAGGAAAATCGAGGTCATGGCGTTGGAGAGCTGTGCCAGCAGGCTGGTGACAATCGTCATGGCGGCATTCGGATCGATGTATTTAAGCAGTTCCTCAACCGAGACTTCGATACCCGCGCGTTGCAGCCAGGGTTCAATTTGCAGCAGCGGGGTCGCCAGGGAAGAGCGGTATGTCGGCAGCGTCCGCGCCAGCTCGTTCAGGGAGGTTCCCAGATAGGCGACTAACAGCACCATCGCAACGATAATAATACTGATAAGCAGGCTTATCGCCAGCACACGCGGGATGCGTAGCCGCACCATTCGCTGCACCAGTGGATTGAGGATCACCGCGATAAAAAGCGCCAGGATAAAAGGCACGATGATATCGGCCGCAAAACGAACGCCGGTCAGAATGATCACCAGCATGCCCAGCATGATGACGATCTTAAGCCCGTTGAGGGTGATAATGGGTTTGGCCATGGACGTTCCTGAACAGTTTTTTATTTATAATAGAGGGGAAAGCGGATTAAAAAAACTAACCAAAATCAAACAGACTGGGTAAAGAAATGAAAAGGCTTTGAGTAAATTCCTGGCTTATGATACAAATCAGGCGTGTTCAACTACTGAGGACAATTTTCATCCGCAAAGACGAGAAGCAACACCGCGGATAATTGTAATTTTATGGACAATTTGTTCAGGACGTATTTTTCAAACAACTCTGCTCTGTTTTCTACCTCCCTCTGCACGCTTTCCGGTGAACAACACTGGCGTTCCGCGCTATAGTCACGTCTTCTGCCTGAGCTGGCGCTATGCGCTTAGCTAACTGATTTAATTCCCACTTTTTTGGTTTGCTGTTCGCAGCGAGCCTCGATGGATTATATTCTCAAGCAGGAGAAAAACATGTTTTACTGGATTTTATTAGCTCTGGCTATCGTTGCTGAAATTATCGGCACCTTGTCGATGAAATGGGCGAGCGTGAGTGACGGCAGCACAGGATTTATTTTGATGCTGGTCATGATTACGCTTTCCTATATATTCCTCTCTTTCGCGGTTAAAAAAATCGCGCTGGGCGTGGCATACGCTTTGTGGGAAGGTGTTGGTATTTTATTGATTACGCTGTTCAGCGTCATGATATTTGATGAAACCCTGACGACAATGAAAATTGCCGGGCTGACGACCCTGGTGGCAGGTATCGTGCTGATTAAATCGGGTACGCGCAAACCAGCCAAACAGCAGAAGGAGCAGACCCATGCAGCAGTTTGAATGGATCCACGCGGCCTGGCTGGCTTTCGCCATCGTTCTGGAAATTATTGCGAACGTCTTTCTGAAGTTCTCCGACGGTTTTCGTCGCAAAGCCTACGGCCTGTTATCGATTGCCGCGGTTCTGGGGGCGTTTAGCGCCCTGTCGCAGGCGGTGAAAGGCATCGATCTGTCCGTGGCCTACGCGCTGTGGGGCGGCTTCGGTATTGCCGCCACCCTGGCGGCAGGCTGGATTATGTTCGGGCAGCGTTTAAACCATAAAGGCTGGATAGGGCTGGTATTACTGCTCGCTGGCATGATCATGATTAAACTGGCCTGAGTGACCTACTGCTGCGCCAGGGCTTCCAGCCGGTCGCGAAAACCGGTCACCGCCAACGCTCGGTTATCGGCGCGCCAGCGGTCTTTCGCTGCCGGAGCAGAACTCTGAACGCCAATCAGTTGCCAGCCGTTAACGGTTTTTAACATCAGGGGCGATCCGCTATCACCCGGTAGCGTATCGCACTGATGCGAAAGCACGCTGTTTTGCGCCCAGCCCGTCACCACGCAGTCCGTATGGGTGTACAGCGAATCGAGGTGATCAACAGGGTAGCCTGACTGCGTCACTTTTCGATCGGCGGCTTTCAGGGCGGCGGTGAGCGCGTCTTTGTCACCATCAAAGAGCGGTAGCGGAGCGATCCCGGACGGCGGATAACGTAAAACGATCAGACCGAAATCCCAGGATGCCGCCCCGGGCGGCACAATCCATCCATCGCCATCCGGTTTCAGGCGTTTCCCGAGCGACGGATCCACCCGCCCCTCAATACCGTGAATTTCGTAGCGCCAAATCCCTTTCTGCGAGACAAAGCGCAGGGCGATCGCTTTATCCGGTTTGCCTTCGGGCGGCATTAACAGGCAATGACCCGCCGTCAGCGCAAGGCGTGGCGTTATGAGAGTTGCGGTACATAGATTGCCGCTGGCGGTTTCCAGTTGCCCGATGGCATCCCAGGGCGCTTCGGTAGGATCGGTGACACGCGTACGATCGTCATGACCAAAAAACAGCGTCTTTACCTCTTTGGCGCTGATGGCGTCATCGTCGCCCTCATCCGCATGTGAAAAGCCTGCAAAAAGGCTAAACGTTCCCAGTAACAACACAACAGATTTACGCATATCACACTCTGGTGGGGGTAATTATGATTATTAAAAGTGAACCCTATGAAAATACTATAGACGCGACGGCGAGAAAGTGGGAGTAAAATCAGCGTGCTACATTCAGGAAAGATAAAAGTGGCTGGCGATGAGCGCGCATAAAATTAGCAGGATAAGAATGAACTCAAACCGATAGCGCCGCAGCATACGCCCTCCGGATAAAAAAACGGCGCTGACCGCAATCCCGTTCAGCGCCGGTTTACCAACGTGCCCCGAAGGGCACGGTTAAGCTTGTACTCTTACGCTGCTGGCTGTGCAGCAGGTTTAGCCGCTTCGTGTTTTGCCGCTTTTTTGTGATGCTTTTTAGCCGCCTGGGCTTTCTGCTCTACCGCAGGTTTTGCCGCTTTTTTGTGGTGCTTTTTCGCGGCCTGCGCTTTCTGTGCTGCCGCTGGTTTAGCCGCTTTGTGATGTTTTTTATGGTGAACCGTTTTGGCCGGAGCAGCGGTGGATGCCGCAGGCGCTGCGGTGGCGGTAGTTTCAGCCGCGAATGCAGCGGAAGAAAGACCCATAGCAGCGGCAACAACCAGAGCTAATACTTTTTTCATTTTCATACCCTCGAATTTGGTTTTTCATTTAACCCCACTGCGGGGCCGTTGAAATAACTATATCCCTGTAAATTCGGGGTTTCCGTGAGTGATTGGTATCGGCGTGTAACCATATGTACAACGCCGGGGTGGCCCCCGGCGCGTTCGTTTACAGGTAGCGGGACGTCAGGTGTTCGCGGAAGTAGCGGATATTCAGATCTTCACCTGTGGCCTGGGTGATGAGCTGCGACGTGCTGAAACGGCTGCCGTGCTGCCAGATATTCTGACGCAGCCAGTCAAACAGCGCCGAGAAGTCGCCCCCGGCAATGGATGCCTGCAACCCGGGCAGCGCAGTTTTGGCGGCATGGAACAGCTGTGCCGCATACATTGCCCCCAGCGTGTAAGACGGGAAGTAGCCAAAACCGCCGTCGGTCCAGTGGATGTCCTGCATACAGCCGTTGCGGTAGTTATCTTTGGTGGATAATCCAAGCCAGGCCTGCATTTTCTCATCCCATAACGCGGGGATATCATCCACTTCAATTTCGCCATTGATCAGCGCGCGCTCAATCTCATAGCGCAACACCACATGCGCCGGATAGCTCACTTCATCTGCATCAACGCGGATGTAGCCCGGCTTCACGCGCTGGTTCCAGGCAATAAAATTCTCTTCACTGAATGCCGCCTGGCTGCCGAAACGGGCATGAACCGCCGGAAGCAGATGCTTCAGGAAAGCGTCGCTGCGGCCAAGCTGCATTTCAAAGAACAAGCTCTGGGATTCATGGATCGCCGTAGAGCGCGCCAGCGCAACGGGCTGACCGGCCCACGCTCGCGGAAGGTTTTGCTCGTAGCGGGCATGTCCGGTTTCGTGGATCACGCCGAAAAGCGCGCTGAGCAGTTCATCTTCATCGTAACGCGTGGTGATACGCACATCTTCCGGCACGCCGCCGCAGAACGGGTGGGCGCTAACGTCCAGACGACCGCCGTTAAAATCGAAGCCAAGCATTTTCATCGCTTCCAGGCCCAGCTCGCGCTGGGTGGCGGTCGGGAAGGGACCCTGTGGCGGAACGAACGATCGTTGAGCCTGTTTTTCCACAACCTTTGCCAGCAGCTCCGGCAGCCAGGACTTCAGATCGCCGAACAGCACATCCAGGCGAGCGCTGGACATGTCGGGTTCAAAGATATCCAGCAGCGCGTCGTAAGGCGTGCAGCCTTTAGCCTCGGCGCGCAGGCGGGCCTCTTCACGACTGAGCTTCACCACCTCTTTCAGGTTGGCTGAAAAGCCCTGCCAGTCGTTGGCCGGACGCTGAGTACGCCAGGCGTGTTCACACCTGCTGCCCGCCAGCGATTTGGCCTCTACCAGCGATTCCGGAAGTAAAGTGGCCTGCTGGTAGTGGCGCGTCATTTCACGCAGGTTGGCCTGCTCAACGTCGTTCAGATCTTCTTCTGCCGCCGCCGCCAGCCATTCACCCACTTTTTTATCGGTCAGGATCTGATGTTGCAGGACGCTCATCTCCGCCAGCGCTTCACCGCGCGCGGCGCTGCCGCCGGGCGGCATCATGGTAAACATGTCCCAGCTGGCGATGGAGGAGAGGTGAGAGAAGCGGGAGAGACGCTGGAAGGTGCGGGTGAGTTGTTGATAGTTATTGTTTTTCATGAAGTCCTCGTGTCTGAATCAGCCGATGACAAAAATTAGCATCGGCTCGATTTAAACACGAAGAGGGCTGAATGTTAATGCAGTCGTTTATGCAGGCTCGCGCCCACCAGCAGTGCCGCGCACAGCATCAGCGCGATAAATCCGCCCACGCCGTTCCAGCCGTAGTTATGCCAGAACACCCCGCCGAGAGTCCCGGCAATGCTGGAACCGAGATAGTAACTGAACAGATACAGAGACGAAGCCTGACCTTTAGCGCGGCGCGCGCGTGGGCCAATCC
The DNA here is from genome assembly GCF_049238585.1 of Enterobacter cloacae complex sp. IR5428. Classification (NCBI taxonomy): domain Bacteria; kingdom Pseudomonadati; phylum Pseudomonadota; class Gammaproteobacteria; order Enterobacterales; family Enterobacteriaceae; genus Enterobacter; species Enterobacter cloacae complex sp. IR5428. The sequence continues at coordinate 55,263 of NZ_JBMKHV010000001.1, forward strand.
AGCTGCTGGCAACAGAATGCGCGGCAAAGAATCCCGCAGAGAAGAGCAGCATTCCGGCAAAAATCAGCCACAGGGAAGAGACAAGCGTCATCAGCAGCCCGAAAAGCATCACGGCTGTGGACACCAGCATCACCGGACCACGGCCGAAGCGCGCGGTCATGGCGCCTGCTTTTGGCGAACTCCACGTCCCGGTGAGATACGCCACAGAGAGCAAACCCACCAATGCCTGGTTAAGATGCCACGGCGAGAGCATCAGCCGGTAGCCAATATAGTTAAACAGCGTGACAAATGACCCCATCAGCAGGAATCCCATCAGAAACAGTCGCGGCAAACCTTTGTCGCGCCAGTGCAGACGGAAGTTGATAAACAGTGTTTTCGGACGCAGGGAAGTCGGGCGGAAATGGCGCGATTCCGGCAGGATTTTCCAGAACATTAGCGCCGAAGCGAGGGCGAAGCAGCCGATTACGGCCAGCGCAATGCGCCAGTTAAAGAAATCGGTAAACACACCGCTGAGCAGGCGTCCGCTCATCCCGCCGATAGAGTTCCCGCTAATGTACAGCCCCATGGAGAAGGCCACGAAACTCGGGTGGATCTCCTCGCTGAGATAGGTCATCCCGACCGCCGCCACGCCGCTGAGGGATAACCCAATCAGCGCGCGCATGACCAGAATGCCGTGCCAGCTGGTCATCATGGTGGACAGCAAGGTACACACGGAGGCCAGCATTAACGCCGTTACCATGACCTGCTTACGCCCGATGGCATCTGAAAGTGGCCCGGTGAACAGCAGACCGATCGCCAGCATCCCGGTTGAAATGGAGAGCGAAATACTGCTGCTGGCTGGCGACACGCCAAATTCATGCGACAGGACCGGCAGGATCGGCTGAACGCAGTAGAGCAGGGCGAAAGTGGCAAGACCCGCTGAGAAGAGCGCCAGCGTGACGCGCATAAACTGGGGGGTACCACGTTTTATAAACTGAACCGGCTGCGGTACTGCGGGTAAATCATCAATGTCGCTGGCCGGCGCGATATCAACGGTCGTTGTACGGCTCACACATAATCCTTGCTTAAACTTCCCCGTGGTTTCTGGTGACGGGTATGACCACAAGATTAGGGTAGGAAAATGTAAATATTCTGTCTAATATATTAATAATCTCAAATGATACTTTAAAAATATGAATATCGAGCTGCGCCATCTGCGCTATTTTGTCGCCGTCGCCGAAGAGCTCCATTTTGGTCGTGCTGCGGCAAGGCTGAATATCTCCCAGCCACCGCTGAGCCAACAGATCCAGATCCTTGAGCAGCAGGTTGGGGCGCGTTTGCTGGCGCGAACCAACCGCAGCGTGAGCCTGACGGCGGCGGGAAAACAGTTTCTCGCCGATAGCCGACAGATCCTGAGTATGGTGGTGGACGCTGCCGCCAGAGCGGAACGGCTTTATCTCGGGGAAACGGGGGAGCTACGCATCGGGTTTACCTCGTCGGCCCCCTTCATCAGCGCTGTTTCACAAACGCTATCCTCGTTTCGCAGTAACTTTCCGGATGTGCATATTCAGACGCGCGAAATAAATACCCGGGAGCAAATATCGCCGCTTAATGAAGGATCGCTCGACCTGGGGCTAATGCGTAACACGCAGTTGCCTGATACCCTGGCGTGGCAGGTGATCCTCCGCGAACCGCTGATGGCGATGATCCCCCGGGATCACCCGCTCGCCGCGCAGCATAGCGTCACGCTGGCTGAACTGGCGAAAGAACCCTTTGTCTTTTTTGACCCACAGGTGGGTACCGGATTGTATGACGATATTCTTGGTCTGATGCGGCGATATGGCCTTGTCCCGACTATCGCGCAGGAAGTGGGGGAAGCCATGACGGTCATTGGTCTCGTTGCCGCAGGACTTGGCGTGTCGATTCTTCCGGCCTCGTTTAAACGGGTACAACTGCCGGAAATGCGCTGGGTGAATATTGCCGAGCAGGATGCGGTCTCGGAGATGTGGCTGGTGTGGTCTAAACATCATGAACAGAGCCATGCGGCACAGCGTTTCAAAGAACAATTAATTACCGCTTCTCACGGGCGTTATTTATAGGGAAAAGCGGGCGAAAATGTGCAGTAAATCACATGGCTAAGTAAAAATTTGACGTCAGCCATTGAAGTGCTTCACCATAGCCCTCAGTTTATTTCGAAGCTCGAAAATAAGGGAGTACGAGGTGGTTGCTGATAGTCAGCCAGGGCATATCGATCAGATCAAGCAGACCAACGCGGGCGCCGTTTATCGCCTGATTGATCAGCTGGGTCCGGTTTCGCGTATCGATCTTTCGCGCCTGGCACAACTGGCACCCGCCAGTATTACCAAGATTGTCCGCGAAATGCTGGAAGCCCATCTGGTTCAGGAGACAGAAATTCAGGAGCCGGGCAGCCGTGGCCGTCCGGCGGTAGGGCTGGTGGTGGAAACGGAAGCCTGGCACTACCTGTCGCTGCGAATTAGCCGCGGGGAAATCTTCCTCGCGCTGCGCGACCTCAGCAGCAAGCTGGTGGTGGAAGACCGGCTGGAGCTCCCGCTCGATGCAGAGCAACCACTCCTCGATGCCATTCTGACCCACATCGACCAGTTCTTTATTCGTCACCAGCAGCGCCTTGAACGTTTAACGGCGATTGCGATCACCCTGCCGGGAATTATTGATACCGAAAATGGCATTGTGCACCGCATGCCGTTTTATGAAAACGTCAAAGAGATGCCGCTGGGCGACGTGCTGGAAAACCACACCGGTGTGCCGGTCTACATTCAGCATGATATCAGCGCCTGGACGATGGCGGAGGCGTTATTTGGCGCTTCCCGGGGCGCGCGCGACGTAATTCAGGTGGTGATTGATCATAACGTTGGCGCAGGTGTGATCACCGACGGGCGTCTGTTACATGCTGGCAGCAGTAGCCTGGTAGAGATTGGCCATACGCAGGTCGATCCGTACGGAAAACGCTGCTACTGCGGTAATCATGGTTGTCTGGAGACGATTGCCAGCGTCGAAAGCGTGCTGGAGCTGGCGCAGGTGCGGCTCAGCCAGTCAATGAGCTCCACGCTTCACGGTCAACCGTTGAGCGTCGAGGCATTGTGCACTGCGGCAAGGCAGGGCGATCTGCTGGCGAAGGACATCATTACCGGCGTGGGCAATAATGTCGGGCGCATTCTGGCCATTATGGTGAACCTGTTTAACCCGCAAAAAATACTGATCGGCTCCCCGCTCAGCCAGGCGGCGGATATCCTCTTCCCGGCGATTTCCGCCTGCATCAACCAGCAGGCGCTTCCCGCGTACAGTAAAAACATCGTGGTGGAAAGTACGCAATTTTCCAACCAGGGTACGATGGCTGGCGCCGCGCTGGTAAAAGATGCGATGTACAACGGCTCGTTACTGATTCGTTTGCTTCAGGGCTAACTCTTTTCCATAGATGTACGAAAATTTGCGCTATCTCAAGCCGGGTAGCGCACGCTTCCCGTAGACTTTCCCCACTGAATTATTTACCTGGTTTATATTTTTTGAAGCATACCCAAGAGGTGGAATGAGTCATGCTTAAGCGTTTCTTTATTACTGGTACGGATACGTCTGTCGGGAAGACCGTCGTATCCCGCGCGTTACTTCAGGCCCTGGCGGCAAGCGGTAAACGCGTTGCAGGATACAAGCCGGTAGCAAAAGGCAGTAAAGAGACGCCAGAAGGGCTGCGCAATAAGGACGCCCTGGTTCTGCAAAGCGTCTCGTCTCTGGAACTGCCTTATGATGCCGTCAATCCCATCGCGTTAAGCGAAGAGGAAAGCAGCGTCGCTCACAGTGGGCTTATCAACTACGGTCTGCTTTCTGATGGCCTGGCAAATCTGAGTGAAAAGGTTGACCACGTTGTCGTTGAAGGGACCGGTGGCTGGCGCAGCCTGATGAACGATTTACGTCCCCTTTCCGAGTGGGTGGTGCAGGAGCAGCTGCCGGTGATTATGGTCGTGGGCATTCAGGAAGGGCGCATCAACCATGCCTTGCTGACGGCGCAGGCTATCGCTAATGACGGCCTGCCACTGATTGGTTGGGTGGCGAACCGTATTAACCCGGGCCTTGCGCACTACGCAGAAATCATCGACGTGCTGAGCAAAAAGCTACCTGGCCCGTTGGTAGGCGAACTGCCTTATCTGCCCCGCGCCGAGCAGCGCGAATTAGCGCACTATATCGATCTCTCGGCTTTCGGCGGTATGCTGGCCGTAGATCGAGTCGTGGCGTAGCGTTCTCGACAATACCGACGCCACAACACAGGCAACCAGCAAACCGGGAAGTAAAAAATACTGCCCGGTCATCTCACATACCATCAAGGCCGACATGATTGGCGCATGCGTTGTGGCGGCGAGCAGCGTCGCCATACCCGCCAGCCCAAGCAGGATCGCCGTCTCAGAGCCAGGAAACCACAGCGCAAAGATCTGCGCAAACAGCATTCCCGTTGCCATACCAACGAACAAGGTTGGCGTAAACACGCCTCCCGGTGCGCCGGACCCGCTGCTTGCCAGCACCGCCAGGAGCTTGCAGATAAAGACGCCGGCAATTACCGACAGCAGCGGCGGCGACTGCAAAAACGCCTGAACCACGCTATAGCCATTCCCCCATACCTTCGGCGTCAGCAGCGACAGCAGCCCGACGATCAGCCCCCCCAGCGCCAGCTGCCAAGGCGGTGAAAGTTTGAGACGCAGAAACAGAGAATGGCTGAAAGCCATTAGCCACATCAGCAGCGGGCCGCACAGCCCAGCCAGCAGACCCACGCCAACGATCAGGAAATAATCCACCGCCGTAAGCATCTCGCTGAGATGGACATCATATAGCGTATTCGCGCCGGGACTTAACAGGCGCGTGGTCAGCAGGGCCACCACAGCGGCAATCACCACCGGGCCGAGGGAGGCCAGCATAAGTGTGCCAAACAGGATCTCTGCGATAAACAGGCTGCCCGCCAGCGGCGCATGATAGGCGCTGGCCATCCCGGCGGCGGCACCGCAGGCGATCCACAGTTTCCATTCGGATTTCGGCGTACAACGTTGTGCAAAAAAGGAGGCAGCGAGGGCGGCAAGCAGGATCATGGCGCCTTCCCGGCCGATGGCGCTGCCGCTGGCGACCACCAGCAACGAGGCGAGGGATTTCACCAGGCTGGCGCCGTAATCAAACTGGCCATCACCCGTCTCCAGCGCCTCCATATAATCGGTCGGGGCGTGGGGACGTTGTGCCGTCATGCGCTGCCATCCCCACAGTAGCACTCCCGCGGCCAGACCACCCAGCGCAGGCGTGAGCGCCCGCCGCCAGGGCGATAACGCGGCAGCGGCGTTCACCAGGCTTCCGCTTTCGTTGCTGAGAAACAACCACTCCAGCAGATACATGCTGTGGCGGAACACCGCAACGGCCAGCGCTGCCAGCACGCCGGTGACGGTAGCAATCAGGAGACGGCGAAACATCGCGCGGATGTCGGGGTATGCGTGAAGACGTTGCATGAAGTCGTGATTAACGGGGACGATACGATATTGTGGCGGGAAAACGTGAGGTTAGCAAAAGGTATGCGTGCGGAAAAAGGCCGGGCAGTACCCGGCCTGAATGCTTAACTCTCGCTATGAATATTCAACGCCCGGCGCGTACGCCCTGAGCTCAAATACTCCGCAATATAATCCTGGGATATCTCGCCGTTATAGCGTCCGTCCTCGTCCACAATCGGCATCCAGCTGGTGTTGCTCTCATACAGGCGAGAAAGCACCACGCGCAGGTTATCCTCGGCCTTACCTGTCATGCGGAACGGATGCAGAATATCACCGCAGCTGCCGCTGGCATTACGCGCTTCGCGGCGCTTCACAAAGCCCAGCGGTTTGCCGAGATCATCAACCACGGTAATGGCGCGAATATCGTTGTCATCCATGGTGGCGAAGGCCTCTGGCAGCGGCGTCGATTCGCGTACCGTAATCGTCGGCTGCTGGTCGGTGACGTCGCCCGCGGATACCAGCAGCAGGCGTTTCAACGTCCGGTCCTGACCAACAAACGAGCCGACAAACTCATTGGCGGGTTTCGCCAGCAGCTCGTCCGGGCTGGCGCACTGAACAATACGCCCCTGACGGAAGACGGCAATACGGTCGCCCAGCTTCAGCGCTTCGTCAATATCGTGGCTCACCAGCATCACGGTCTTTTTCAGCTTGCGCTGCATCTCAAGGAACTGGTTCTGGATCACCTCACGGTTAATCGGGTCAACCGCGCCGAATGGTTCATCCATCAGCAGGACTGGAGGATCCGCTGCCAGCGCGCGGATGACGCCGATACGCTGCTGCTGACCGCCGGACATTTCGCGCGGATAGCGGTGAAGGAATTTATGTGGATCCATTGCCACCATATCCATCAGCTCCTCGGCACGGGATTTACAGCGCGCTTTGTCCCAGCCCAGCATGCGCGGCACGACGGTAATGTTCTCTTCGATAGTCATGTTCGGGAACAGGCCAATCTGCTGGATCACGTAGCCAATGTTGCGGCGCAGGGTCACGGTGTCCATCCCGCTGGTGTCTTCGCCGTTAATCAGGATCGTCCCGCTGCTTGGCGTAATGAGACGGTTAATCATCTTCAGGGTAGTGGTTTTCCCGCAGCCGGACGGGCCGAGCAGCACGCACATTTCCCCTTCAGGCACGTTCAGATTGACGTTGTCGACGGCCTTAAACGTCTGGCCGTGCTTCTGTGAAAATTGTTTGGTGAGGTTTTCCAGTTTTATCATTATCGAATCCCCTTCGGAGTCAGTACCACCTGCAAACGGTGCAGCAACCAGTCGAGCACAATCGCTAAAAGACAAATCATCAGCGCGCCCGCAATTAACATACGAATATCACTCCCGCCAATACCGTTAAGCAGCAGCAGGCCCAGACCGCCCGCGCCAATCACGGCAGCAATCGCCATGACGCCGATGTTCATCACCACGGCGGTGCGGATGCCGCCAAAAATGACCGGCAGCGCCATTGGGATTTCCACCCAGCGCAGACGCTGCCAGAAGGTCATGCCGATGCCGCGTCCCGCTTCGCGCAGGCCGGGTGGCAGGCTGTCGAGCGCCGTGTGGGTGTTGCGCACAATCGGCAGCAGTGAATAGAGGAACACCGCCGTAATCGCGGGCAGGGCGCCAATGCCCTGACCGATCAGCGAAAAGAGCGGGATCATCAGGCCGAAAAGCGCAATTGACGGGATGGTGAGCACAATGGTGGCAATCCCCAGCACCGGCGTTGCCAGCCATTTATGGCGGACAATTAAAATACCCAGCGGCACGCCAATAACAATCGCCAGGCCCACGGCGAGTGCCACCAGCCAGAGGTGTTGCAGCGTCAGGGTTAAGAGATAGTCCCAGTTGTCGAGAATATAGTGAATCGTCTCCATAGCGCCTCCTACAGCAACTGTTTGCTACGCAGGAAATCACGGGCGACCTGCTGCGGTGACTGATGGTCGATATCCACCTTTTTATTCAGTTCGGTGATAACGTCGTTGTTGAGCTGGGCTGAGAGGGTGTTCAGCGCCTCCTCCAGCCCCGGGTTAGCCTCCAGCGTGTCTTTTCGAACAACTGGCGTCACGGCGTAACTCGGGAAGAAGCCTTTATCGTCTTCCAGCACTTTAAGATCGAAGCCCTTCACGCGCCCGTCAGTGGTGTAGATCAGCCCGGCATCGACAAACCCGTCGCGCACCGCGTTATAGACCAGCCCCGGATCCATCTGGCGGATCTGCGGGCGGTCCAGCTCCATGTTGTAGGCCGCCTGCAACGGTTTCATCCCGTCGCTACGCCCGGCAAATTCCAGGTCAAGGCCCAGCAGCCAGTTGTTATCTGGATCGGTTTTACGGATCTGCTCAATCTTTGCCACCATCTCAGACATGGTATTGATATGTTCAGCCTCGGCGCGCTTGCGCTGCATGGCAAAGGCATAGGTATTGTTCATATCGGCAGGTTTAAGCCACACCAGACCGTGCTTTGCGTCGAGGCGTTTCACCGTCTCGTATGACTCCTGCGGCGACATGCGTTTGTTGATATGGTTGAAGATGATCAGCGACGTGCCGGTGTACTCCCAGGTCATATCAATCTGCTTGTTAATCATCGCGTTACGGGAAATCACCGTCGCAATATTAGTCTGCGGCTGCACCTGAAATCCTTTCTTTTGCAGATACTGTACGGTCATGGCCGAGAGAATGTGCTGCTCGGTAAAGCTCTTTGTTGCCAGGATCAGCGGCGCGGCGAGCGCCTGGCTGGTGAAGAGCGCGGCGGCGCACAGCGCCGTCAGGCCGGAAAACAGTCTCATAGAAGCTCCTTGTTATAATTATCGCGCGAGATGCGGGCTCAGTAGTCGACCCAGTGCCGCCAGCAGCGTATCCAGAATCAGGGCGAACAGGGCGGTGGCCGCCGCGCCCAGGATCAGCGTCGGGAAGTCATTCAGATAGATCCCCGGGAAAATCAGCTCGCCGTAGCTGCTGGCGCCAATCAGGAATGCCAGCGGTGCGGTACCGACGTTAATCGCAGTGGCAATGCGAATACCGGAAAGCATCACCGGCCAGGCGTTAGGAATTTCGACCTGATGCAGGCGCTGCCATTTGGTCATGCCGATGCCGTTTGCCGCTTCCAGCAACGACGCGGGAACAGAGCACAGCCCGGCATAGGTGTTACGCACAATCGGCAGCAAAGAAGCGAGAAAGAGGGCGATAATGGCCGGTTTATCACCGATGCCAATCACCACCATCGCCAGCGCCAGAACGGCCAGCGGCGGCAGGGTGTTGCCCACGTTAAAGATTTGCATCACGTATTCGGCGATACCCCGTGCCGCTGGACGGCTCAGCAGAATACCGCTTGGAATGCCCACCAGCAGGGCAAAGAACATTGATGAAAAGACCAGAATCAGGTGCTGTTGACCGAGGTAGAGCAGGTCAACCTGGCGCGCCTTAATTGTCTCCAGTCCAATTCCCCAGGTGAGGAGAGCGAGGACCACGATAATCGCGCCGACAAAAAGCAGCGAACGTTTAAGTAATGGGTGCATTGCGGTGTGTCTCCCTGTGCGCATGCGTTATAGCAACCACCTGTTGCGGTTGCCTGTTGTTATGCCATGTTTCGGCAGGGGTACTTCACCTATAGCAAGCGAAACGGAAGGGTTCCAGCAAAGGGGGTAAAACAGTAACCCTATGAAATTAGTGACAACCTGAGTTAAGCCTTATGGCGTAAGGGCTGTCAGTGGGAAGGCAGAATAGTCTTAAAGAAGCACGCCTCAAGTGACAACGTCACTTGAGGCGTGCTGATCACCCTATCGACTAAGCGCGGCGCGTACCTTTCGAACGCGCCACGAGATACGAACGATTGAAAAGGCGGCGATAAACACCAGCATCAGGCCCAGTGCCAGCATCGCGTGGAATCCAAACTCTCTGAAGAGGATCAGCCCCGCAATCCCGCCGGTAATAAACGAGAAAAGGGTGGTTAAATGGGTTTTGAGCTGGCTCTTTTGCGCGGCCGTGTCTTTGGAATAATCCCGGCGCAGCATGGCGACCATAACGGAGGCCAGCGAAATGCCGGCATCGGTCAGCGTGCCGGTAATGTGCGTGGATCTCACCCGACCGCCGGAAAGCTGAGTTGAGGTGGAGTTATGAATTCCCATCAAACCGCACAGGAAAAGAATAATCTCCTGATTCGTGGCGAAGGAGTGAAAATACATTTCATAGAGGGATACCCCGGCAAGTAATAGCCCTTCAAAAAATAAAACCTGGCTGAATATCAGCCTGACGTTATGGATAATTCCCCAGATAACAATAATCCGCGCAACAATGGCGCCAGTGACAAACGACAGAATAATGGCGCCAAAAAAAAGAATATCACTGAGATCGGTGGAGGAAACTTCGCTGGATAACTGCGATGTATTACCCGTCATATGAGAGGGGAAAAAGCCGAACGCGCCCAGCGCAATGGCATTCAGCAGTCCCGCGGAGGTCGCCAGCCAGAGTGCAAGACGACGATCCTCCTGATGCGTTCGTTCTTTCTTTAATTTAATCAGCAAAGAATACCTCCAGTTTGAGCTTTGCCTGAATGCTCAAGCTAACAAAGCGATGTCGCCGACTGACCAGGATATTGCTTAATTATTATTTCAACGGGAGGAGTGCGAGGTTTTGTAATTAAATAAAATAACCCTGTTAATATAATGCCTTATTGCAGATGCCACGAGCAGACTGACGGGCAAAAATACTGTCCCAGTGTGCATGCACGCTGTAGCGGGATGGGATTTGATTCAGTGTAGACATAGGTGTCATTCACGACGATGAGAAGAGATGCCCCCGTGATTTCCGGGGGCTTAGAGTGTTATTTCAGACTGGTTTTGAAGAACTGCTCAAACTGCGCGAACGGGATTTTTCCTTCGACGTTATCGTAGAGATCAACATGGTTTGCACCGGGAACAATCACCAGCTCTTTCTCTTTGCTGCCGACGGCTTTGAACGCATCCTCCGCAAAATAACGAGAGTGTGCGTTTTCACCGGTCACAATCAGCGTTGGGATAGTGATCTCCCCGGCATAGCTCAGCAGCGGCATATTCATAAAGGATAACGGCATGGTCGCAGTCCACGCGCCGGTGGAGTTTACGGAACGGGCATGGAAACCGCGCGGCATACGGTAGTAATCATAGAACTCTTTCAGTACCGGATGCGGATCGGTGGGCAGTGCTTCCGGCAGAATGCGCTCGGCCGCCGTCACCTTGCCATTCTCATCGACATTAATATCGTGGCCGCCATGGGCGAAAGTGCCGCTTTCAGCATCTTTCCAGCGCTGCGCGTTCAGATACTGCAACACGGCCCGACGATCGGCCGCTGAATAGCGATCTTTCCCGTTGCCCACGCCGTGACCCATCGCGCGGCTCATATCGTACATTACGCTGGTGGCGACCGCCTTCACGCGGGTATCCATGGATGCCGCGTTCAGCGCCATACCGCCCCAGCCGCAGATACCAAGAATGCCGATACGGTTACGGTCGACTTCTTTCTGTAACCCCAGGAAATCCACAGCGGCGCTAAAGTCTTCGGTGTTGAGGTCAGGGGAGGCAACGTTACGCGGCTGGCCGCCACTTTCCCCCGTGTAGGATGGGTCGAAGGCCAGGGCCACGAACCCCTGCTCAGCCAGAGTCTGGGCGTACAGACCGCTGGATTGTTCTTTAACCGCACCGAACGGCCCACTGACGGCTATCGCCGCCAGTTTCTGGTCGCCGTGGTTCCTGGGAATGTACAGATCGCCCACCAGAGTGATCCCGTACCGGTTCTGGAACGTCACTTTGCGGTGGTTGACTTTATTGCTCTCGGCGAAGGTTTTATCCCAGGTTGTCACCATCGAAACGGGGGCGTTAGGATTTTGCGTTTCTGCATAACTCATTGTTGTCACTCCACTTAATGATGCGCATAACAGCAGCGCAACGGACAGTTTTTGGGTGAATGTTTTCATAAGAGGTACCGTGTGTTGTTGTAATGAGGCCATTATAGTTAGCAGAAATAATGCTGATTAGAGGCCTGAAGCTGCTAGGATTAATATCATTTTGTTATGAATTGACGAGGCATGATGGCGAAGCGGGAAAACTATAATGAACTGTATCTCTTTATCCAGGTGGTGCGGGAGGGAAGCTTCACGGCAGCCGCACAGCGGCTCGGGCTGGCGCAATCCGGGATCAGCCGATCGGTTCGCGAGCTGGAAGAGCGGCTGGGCGTTCAGCTTCTGGTGCGTACTACGCGCAAGCTGTCGCTGACACACGCCGGGGAACAGCTTTACCAGACCGCCGGTTCCGCCTTTGATGCGCTTGATACCGGGTTGACCAGACTGGCGCATTACCGCCAGACGCCGTCCGGCACGGTGCGCATTAATGCCAGCCAGCACGCCATCGAGAAATGTCTGCTGCCAAAGCTCGCTATCTTCAAACAGCGTTACCCGGATATCCGTCTGGAATTGATGAATGAGAGCCGGTTCGTGGATATCATTGCCGAGCGATTCGACGCGGGCGTCCGGCTGGGACCAGAGGTGGGACAAGGAATGATTGCGGTGCGCATCACGCCCGATATGGAGATGGCTGTGGTTGCCGCCCCGGCGCATTTTCGGCGCTATGGTTTCCCGCAGACGCCCGCCGATCTGGATGCTCATCCCTGCATTGCCTACCAGTTTGCAGACGGTAACCACTATCAATGGGAGCTTGTTCAGGACGGGAAACGAGTTACGCACCGGCCTGAGGGGCAATGGGCCTTTTCCGACAGCTACATGGAGGCTGAAGCGGCCCGGCTGGAACTCGGGCTGGCCTATGTCCCGGTTGAGCTGGTGGCTGACGATCTGGAGCGTGGCACGCTTATACGCGTCTTACAGCGCTACAGCCTGCGGATGGACGGGCTTTACCTCTATTACCCGCACCGCAACGTGTCCCCGGCGCTGAGAGCGGTTATCGATACGTTGAAAATTTAAGGCAGCCTCTGCTCGACGGTCTATACAGCTCCTGGGTTTGTGGTACGCTACTATTTTATATAGCGCTGCTTAATTAAGGCAAAGAAATGACAAAAATAACGCCAGAATATACGGCTGTAGACTTATCGAGTTGGGCAAGGAAAGAACATTTTGAAGTCTTTCAGAGCTTTGCTCAATGCACGATTAACCAAACGGTTCAGCTGGATATCACTGCGCTGCTGAAGCATATCAAACAGGTTGGCTGGAAATTTTATCCTTCGATTATTTCCCTTATTTCGACAGTCGTTAACCGCCATTCTGAGTTCCGTATGGCTATGAAGGATAATGAGCTTGTAATATGGAATGAGGTGCATCCCAGCTATACCCTTTTCCATAAAGAGACGGAGACGTTTTCATCATTATGGAGTCACTTCGACGGGAATATTCATCACTTTCAGAACGTTTATGCAGAAGACGTTTCTCGCTATGGTGATAATCTTGCCTACTGGCCCAAAGAAGAGTACCGGGAAAATATATTCTTCATATCGGATATTCCGTGGGTCAGTTTTACCAGTTTTAATATCAACGTGGCTAACATGCAGAACTTTTTTGCGCCCATGTTCACGTTTGGAAAATACTTTAACCAGGATGGAAAAGTCTTGTTGCCTTTCGCCGTTCAGGTTCATCATTCTGTCTGTGATGGTTTCCATGTGGCCAGACTAATCAACGAGTTGCAAGAGTTGTGTGATAATTTACCGCACTATTAAGCCGCGAGCCGTTTCCGGCCCGCGGCAGCAGGACAGGTGATGAGTCGTTCTGACGATCAGGCGGCTTTGACGGCCCGGATTTTTTTGCTGCTATCCGCCTCTGGCGCTGTTTTATCCGTTGCAGCATTGAGCTCGGGAAGCTTGCTGGTACGCAGGATATGCTGCACGGACTCTTTCTGCTCGGCAAGATACAGACCAAGGTTTTCCGCCTGCGTTTCATCCATCTGCATTCCGCTTTGCAGCAGCCAGTCGGTGAACGCTTCTGCCATGTCGAGCAGTTTGTCGTGAGCGTCAGCCTCTTTCTTACTGGCAAAAGTCATTTTCTCTTCACCTTTTCTTACGACCACGAATTTTGTTTCAACAGCCATTTTGCACCTCCAATACTGTAATTATATACAGTATAGCAGTTCCGGATCTGCGTTGCAGCAAAAATGTCCGAACCTGGCTTACACAACGGATGTACAAGCCAGGAGCTGTTATCGGTACAGCGTTTTTTCTGCAATCGGGATCAGCAAAGTGGACTGCCATTCTGCCAGCGTCAGCTGGGCAAGTTTACCCAGCGCCGTGTAGAACGGATGGGCCGCGTTTTCAACGAATACGCTAAGGAAACGCGTGCTCCACGGCAGCAGATGCCAGGCCATAAGCTGGTCGCGTTCTGTGTCGCGACCGTTCTCGGCAAGCCATGCCGCCAGCATCAGCAACGTTCCGAAGTGATCTTCCGGCTCATTCTGCTGCATCTCAAAGGCGATATGGTTTTCACGCATCCACTGGCGCAATGCAAGGGTCGAATCGCCAAACAGCACGGACTCGCGATCGAGCCAGACGGAGCCCCACGGGGGGGCGGGAAGGGCATACGGGCCAATAAACAGACGCTGCCAGGCGTCTTTCAACGCTTCGTCCGACGGGTTCTTAAACATACTGGCCACGGGCTGCAGGCTTTCCTGCGCCAGCGGCCAGTCCTGCACCCAGTCACCTGCGGTCAGGGCACTCACCAGCGGTGCGGTCTGCTCGCTGTCAGGGGCAAAATAAAACAGCGCGCCCAGTACCCGGGCGCTGAACGCGAACGATTCGCGGTGTGAGACGTCATTCATTACAACTTTCCTTACTTGTGCGCGGGGGTAGCCCGCGCACCTGTGTTAACCTGCAATTGCTAACCCTGCGGTCATATGCAAACCATAAAATAGCCCACGGCCAATCAGTTCACCCACAGCCACCAGCACGAAACCTGCAAACAGGCCGAGCGTTTTCGGTTCCTGACGACGAATAAGTGGACAGATCCAGCAGCCTAAACCCGCCGCCAGCAGCGCGATGCGCCATACCTGAAGCGAACCATAATCCGGCAGCAGGGCGTTAGCCTGCTGGATAGAACTCTGGATCGTCCCCAGCGTATTGCTTTGCAACACGACGACCGCCACGCATGCGATGAGTGCCAGTACGCTGACAGACGCGGCAAGGGTACCTTTGTATGTCACGTTTGCGACCCGCAGAAGCAGCGCGGCCAGCATCGGGCCAGTAAGAGCCATCGTCAGGAAGAAGGCCAACGTGGTGTAGCCCGTATACCAGGTCGGAACGGTATCGATCTGATAGACCCGGGTCATCGCCCAGACAAAAACGACACCCAGGAGCTGGCTGACAACCATCCAGATTTTGCCTAAAGCTGGGGGCATTTTACCGATAACCAACACCAGCCACCAGAAACCGCCCACGGCAAAGAAGATCGAACCCGCCGCGATCTCATTACTCAGCGCTGACGCTCCCACGCGGTTAAGCGAGTTGAAGGCGCGCAGCGGGGAGCCAAGATGCAGTACCGAGGCCATAAACCCAATACCCATTACCAGCCAGAGAAAAAACAGGCTGCGCACGATGCGTATTCTTGCCTTGTCATCACCTTCACTCAGCCAGGCGAAGCCCATCACGATTAATGCGCCAGCCACGCACTGCCCGAAAACGGTGAAGATCACCAGCGGCCATTCATGCCATCCACTTCCCATCTCACACCTCCTTCGGGTTTGCCAGGTAGCCGGTGGTGTCACCCGTCGGACGGCTGTTGGCGTTAGGTTTAATCACAATACTCGGCTTCGTGAAGTGCGCAGACGGCAGCGGCGCGACCGCAGCAAGCTGGCCGTGTTTTTTGCGCAGCTCTTCAATCGGGCCAAAGTCCAGCGCGCGCAGCGGGCAGGACTCGACGCAGATGGGCTTTTTGCCGTCCGCCACGCGGCTGTGGCAGCCGTCGCACTTGGTCATGTGGCCTTTAGCCGCGTTATACTGCGGCGCGCCGTACGGGCAGGCCATGTGGCAGTAGCGACAGCCGATGCAGACATCCTCGTCCACCACCACAAAACCGTCGTCTCGCTTGTGCATTGCCCCGCTCGGGCAGACCTTAGTGCAGGCCGGATCTTCGCAGTGGTTGCAGGCAATCGACAGGTAATAGGCGAAGACGTTCTGATGCCAGACGCCGTTATCCTCCTGCCAGTCGCCGCCCGCGTATTCATAAATACGACGGAAGCTGACGTCCGGGGTCAGATCTTTGTAATCCTTGCAGGCCAGCTCGCAGGTTTTACACCCGGTGCAGCGGCTGGAATCAATAAAAAATCCATACTGGGTTGTCATCGGTTAATCCTTATGCCTTCTCGATCTGCACCAGGTTCGTGTGCTGCGGATTGCCTTTCGCCAGCGGTGACGGGCGGTGTGTGGTCAGGGTATTGATGCAGGAGCCGTGATCGACACGATCGCCGTTCATGTTGGCGTCATGCCAGGCGCCCTGGCCCATCGCGCTCACACCAGGCATGATGCGCGGGGTGACTTTGGCGGCAATGCGCACTTCGCCGCGATCGTTAAACACGCGCACCGTGTCACCGTTTTTAATGCCGCGCTTCTCGGCGTCTACAGGGTTAAGCCACACCTCCTGGCGACAGGCGGCCTGGAGCACATCCACGTTGCCGTAGCTGGAGTGGGTACGGGCTTTAAAGTGGAAACCGAACAGTTGCAGCGGGAATTTGCTGCGCTCGGGCGCGTCCCAGCCTTCAAAGGTTGAGGTATAGACCGGTAGCGGGGTGATGGTTTCGTCTTTTTGCAGTTCCCAGGTTGCCGTAATATCCGCCAGCTTGCTGGAGTAGATCTCGATTTTCCCGGACGGGGTTTTGAGCGGATTGGCATCCGGATCGTCACGGAATTTTTTATAGGCCACAAAATGTCCATTTGGATCTTTGCGCTTATAAATACCCATTTTTTTCAGCGCGTCGTAGGACGGCAGCAGCGGATCTTTGGCAACCATTTTGGCGTAAAGGTAGCGCAGCCACTGCTCCTGCGTACGGCCTTCGGTGAATTTCTGATAGACATCCGGTCCGAGACGTTTCGCTACTTCGCTCATGATCCAGTAGATGGGTTTGCGCTCAAACTTCGGGGCGGTTACCGGCTGGAGGAAAATCAGGTATCCCATGTTGCCGGCGTAATCGTTGGGGATGATATCTTCCTGCTCAACGGTCATCAGGTCCGGCAGGACAATATCGGCATACTTCGCGGACGAGGTCATGAAGTTGTCGATAACGACGATCGTTTCGCACTTACTCTCATCCTGCAAAATGTCGTGAGTTTTGTTGATATCAGAGTGCTGGTTGATGATGGTATTACCCGCATAGTTCCAGATGAACTTGATCGGCACATCCAGCTTATCCTTGCCGCGTACGCCGTCGCGCAGGGCGGTCATCTCCGGTCCACGCACGATGGCATCCGTCCAGCTGAAGCAGGAGATTTGCGTTTTCACCGGATTTTCCGGCAGCGGCATACGTTCGATGGTGATGGTGTAGGTCGATTCGCGCGCGCCGCTGTTGCCGCCGTTAATGCCGACGTTGCCGGTCAGGATCGGCAGCATGGCGATGGCGCGGGATGTCTGCTCGCCGTTGGCCTGACGCTGCGGGCCCCAGCCCTGGCAAATGTAGGCCGGTTTTGCCGAACCGATTTCACGGGCCAGCTTAATAATGCGATCGGCAGGAATGCCTGTAATGCGCGACGCCCATTCCGGGGTTTTCGCGGTTTTGTCATCACCCTGGCCGAGAATATAGGCTTTGTAATGACCGTTAACAGGTGCGCCTTCCGGCAGGGTTTTTTCGTCATAACCCACGCAGTATTTATCGAGGAAAGGCTGATCGACGAGGTTTTCATTAATCAGCACCCACGCAATACCTGCCACCAGTGCGGCATCGGTGCCCGGACGAATCGGGATCCACTCGTCTTCGCGGCCTGCGGCGGTGTCGGTGTAGCGCGGATCGATAACGATCATCCGTGCGTTAGACCGTTCACGTGCCTGTTCAAGGTAGTAAGTGATCCCGCCGCCGCTCATGCGCGTTTCTGCCGGATTATTGCCGAACATCACCACCAGTTTGGTGTTTTCGATATCTGATGTACTGTTGCCGTCGTTGCTGCCGTAGGTGTAGGGCATTGCGCAGGCGATCTGCGCGGTGCTGTAGGTGCCGTAGTGGCTGAGGAAGCCGCCGTAGCAGTTCATCAGGCGTGCCACCAGCGAGGCGTAAGGGGAGGAGCGGGTGATATTGCCGCCGACAATTCCGGAGGAGTAGTTAATGTAGACCGCTTCGTTGCCGTATTTTTCGACCACGCTTTTCAGGCTCGCGGCGATGGTGTCCAGCGCTTCTTCCCAGGTGATACGTTCAAACTTGCCTTCTCCGCGTTTGCCCACGCGTTTCATCGGATAGTTCAGACGGTCTGGATGATTAATGCGACGGCGAATTGAACGGCCTCGCAGGCAGGCGCGAACCTGATGGTTGCCGTAAACATCCTCGCCGGTATTATCCGTTTCAACCCAATAGACTTCGTCATCGCGAACGTGCAGACGCAGCGCGCAGCGGCTACCGCAGTTTACCGAGCAGGCGCCCCAGACGACTTTATCTTCCGCTGGCTGAATAGCGGTCTGCACTGCGGCGGCGGCGCTTTTCAGACCAAAAGGCAATGCGATCCCACCGGCGGCAAGCGCCAGAGATCCTATGGCAGTAGATTTAACCAGAGTTCGACGGCTTATCCCGTCGTGATGTTCAACTTCGGACATAACTCACCCCATCATTGTTAATAATTATTTTCACCCGTGACTACAACCGGGCTAATGATGGGGGGAGTGTTACTTATTTAGAGGTATTAAATATTAATCCTCGTCAACTCAGGGGAATTGAGTGGGAAAATCATTGCGGCTCAGCGGGTGCATTCTCCTGCGTACCTGCACCGCTTACCGGGTAGTTTCCGCTACTGGTGCGAGTGTACAAAATTTTGAAAGTATCGTTGGCGCAATGCCCAACGACCTGCGCATCCGGCTGGTCGGCCTGATCGTTCGGCACGATGTTCAGGGTAAAGCCAGACTCCGGTACGCCGTTGTTGATAATCTTCTGCTGAATGTCGCTTTTCACGCGCTCGCAGGAGTCCGGGGCCGCAAGAATAGCAGGTGAAGCACTCATTAACAGCAGGGCGGTAATCCAGGGTAACCGTTTCATCTGTAGCTCCTTTTCACTGTGTAGACTGTAAGCATAGCAGGGTTAGGGTAAGCTTTTGTTTTTGTGTCTCTCTTTCTGAATTGTCCTGGAGCCCCGCCTGCGTCATAAAATAAATTGCGAATAATGGTGCTGATTGTCTACCAGATAAGAAGGCAGGGTGCGTTTTGATACCTCTTGCCTGACCAGTTTTCGGTCTCGTCCCCAGATATCTTCGGCGTTGGTGATAACCTTCATAATATGTTCCGGGTTATTAAATTCCGGCAGATCGTATTCGGTATGAGAAATGGTAGACATTTTTTCGGAAATTCTTTCTGGGGTCATTACCCAGGAGAAATGCCAGCCGCCATCTTTCACAACCTTATTATTGATTTTTAGCCAGTTCCATTTAAACCATGACCAGTTTTTATCTTTGCGTGCACGCTTCCAGTTTCTGAAAGATTCAGGCTCACCGTGGAAGAAATGCTTAAGGTTGTAATAGGACGTCGCGCGGGGCAAGGTACATTTTCTCGGCGTACCATCCATGTTGTGAACCTGAAGATTAAACTGATAGTTGAACACGTTTTGATGAATAGTCGTGCAGAGCGCGCGTGGATTAATGGCCCTGACCGTCTCGGGAGAGAAAATTTCATCAACGTCTGACACCAGAATCAGATCGTCGTCTGCCGCGTCTTTTAACCCATTCATAATGGAGTTGCGAAGCGCTGCTTCATTTGCCCAGGCATCAACCTGGTTATTGTCAGCACTGTTTAAAATAGGCTGCGCGTCAAAAGGCACGTAAATAATTTTGTCTCTGAATTTGGCAAACTTCGTAATATCGAAATGTAATTCTCGCGGTATGCCCGTAAAAGAGTGTGTTGCTTCTACAATGACAAAACGGTCAACGACATCAGCGAGCGTATGTAATCTGATGTCGAGCAACATATCTTCGTCATAGTACAAAAAACAGTCGTAAATCATGATGTTAACCCGAAAATTTAAGAATCTAATTTTATAATAATGTGGAATTTTCCGCGCCCAAAGTAGCCACTTTGGCAGGTCTCGTCAATGCAAATGACGGATTTATACAGCGTAAAGAGTCAAATGAAGTGCTGTTATGTAAGTTGCTGTATTTGCTAATATGATTGTATCTCACTCTGAACGGTAAATGATGTGAATAAATACGCAGCGATAACGCTACTGGCAACGGTACTGGTGGGATGTGACAACAACACCGCGCCGCTGTCATTTACGCCGGAGATGGCGAGCTTTTCGAACGAGTTTGACTTTGACCCTCTGCGCGGGCCGGTGAAAGATTTTACCCAGACGCTGTTGAACGATAAGGGTGAAGTCTCTAAACGCGTGACCGGAACGATGTCGTCGGAGGGGTGTTTCGATACCCTTGAACTGCACGATCTGGAGGCTAACACGGGCGTTGCGCTGGTGCTGGATGCTAACTACTACGTCGATGCGGAAACCCAGCAGCAGAAGGTGAAGTTGCAGGGAAAATGTCAGCTGGCGGAACTGCCGTCTGCCGGCCTGACGTGGGACACCGACGATAACGGGTTTGTGGTTGCCGCGCACAGCAAAGAGATGGAAGTGAAGTACCAGTATGATACCGACGGCTACCCGCTCGGTAAAACCACGGTCTCCGGCGACCAGCGTTTATCGGTCAAATCGATGCCGTCGAAAGATCTGCGTAAGCGCATGGATTATACGGCGGTAAGCCTGTTGAACGATAAACCGATGGGCAATGTAAAGCAGAGTTGCGATTACGATCGCCACAACAACCCGGTGAGCTGCGAGCTGGTTATCGTCGATGACAGCGTTAAACCTGCCATTGAGCGCAAGTACACCATCAAAAACAGCATTGAATATTATTAAGAATAAAACCGCGCAGGTTACTGCGCGGTGGGTTTAAGCAGGTTGGCGGAGGAGGATTTATGCCCGGCCAGATGCTGATGCTGGAAAATGCACATGCGGATGGTGTTACGGTATTCGCCATTAATAAAGAACTCATGGATCAGTTCACCTTCCACCATAAAGCCGAGCTTACGGTAGATATGAATCGCTTTTTCGTTCTCTTTATCGACGATGAGGTAAAGCTTGTAGAGATTCAGGACGTTAAACCCATAATCCATCGCCAGCTTTGCCGCCCGCGACGCAAGACCTTTCCCCTGGTGCTCCGGTGAAATAATGATCTGAAATTCCGCCCGACGGTGAACATGGTTGATCTCAACCAGCTCAACCAGCCCGGCTTTCTCACCTTCGCACTCCACCACAAACCGGCGTTCACTTTGATCGTGGATATGCTTATCGTAGAGATCGGACAGCTCGACGAAGGCCTCGTAAGGCTCTTCAAACCAGTAGCGCATTACGCTGGCATTGTTGTCGAGCTGGTGGACAAAGCGTAAATCTTCGCGCTCCAGCGGACGGAGCTTTACGTCACACGGCGTAGACATTACGGTGCTACCGTGCGGCCAGTGCGACGATCGAGACAGCGCAGGGTGTTAGGCTCCCAGTAAGCGTTGACGTTGGCACTTTGCTGGCATTTGTCGCGGGTATCAAACGCGACGTCTTCTTTATCCCACTCTTTTTCCACGCGCTTATTCACTTTCTGACGCAGGCTGCGGGTGTCATTCCATTGTTCTTTGTCCATGGCAGCATTCTGGCGGCTTTGCGCGCTGTCACCAGACTCAATGATGAGTTTGCTGGTTTCGGCTGATGCCGTTGCGGTGAAGGCGAACGAGGACAGCGCCAGTGCGGCTGTCAGACAAAGGCGTTTGCTTAATGTAGTCATAGCGTTTCCTTTAAACGGGTGCAGACAATCGGATTACCCCGTTGGATTCTACACCAATCCGAAAGGGTGTCATACCCGCGCGGCAGGTATGGGAACGATGAGAGCATTATCGCGTATGATGTCTAAATCAATCCTCACGAAACGAGAAAAATGTTCAAAACGACGCTGCTTTTTTTCGCGACCGCGCTGTGTGAAATCATCGGATGCTTTTTGCCGTGGCTCTGGCTAAAGCGGGGCGCTTCCGCGCTGCTGCTGATCCCGGCGGGTGTGTCCCTGGTCCTTTTCGTCTGGCTGCTCACCCTGCATCCGGCCGCCAGCGGGCGGGTTTATGCGGCCTACGGGGGGGTGTACGTCTGTACTGCGCTGCTGTGGCTGCGCTTTGTCGATGGCATCAGGCTAAGCCTGTATGACTGGGCAGGCGCGCTGGTTGCCCTGTGCGGCATGTTGATCATCGTGGCCGGCTGGGGACGCGCATAGTCGTCCTCATAGTGTGATCACCCGCTGATTTTTCGATCGTTATACTTGTATGGTAGTAGTGTAGTTGCGTAAATTTCCTGCATCACAACGAGCGATGTAAGGAAATGGATTATGAAGATTGTCGGGGCTGAAGTATTTGTCACCTGCCCGGGGCGTAACTTTGTCACCCTTAAAATCACCACCGATGAGGGCATTGTCGGCCTGGGTGATGCCACGCTTAACGGACGTGAACTTTCCGTTGCCTCCTACCTGAAAGATCACCTGTGCCCTCAGCTGATTGGCCGCGATGCGCACCGCATCGAAGATATCTGGCAATTCTTCTATAAAGGCGCGTACTGGCGTCGTGGCCCGGTCACCATGTCAGCGATTTCTGCCGTGGATATGGCGCTGTGGGACATCAAAGCGAAAGCCGCGAACATGCCGCTCTATCAACTTCTTGGCGGAGCCTCCCGGGAAGGGGTGATGGTTTATTGTCATACCACCGGGCACACCATTGACGACGTACTGGAAGATTATGCCCGTCATAAAGAGATGGGCTTCAAGGCTATTCGCGTGCAGTGCGGCGTGCCGGGGATGAAAACCACCTATGGTATGTCTAAAGGAAAAGGGCTGGCGTATGAGCCTGCAACCAAGGGCGACTGGCCGGACGAGCAGCTTTGGTCCACCGAGAAATACCTCGACTTCACGCCGAAACTGTTCGACGCAGTGCGCAGTCAGTTCGGCTTCAACGAACATCTCCTTCACGACATGCACCACCGTCTGACGCCCATCGAAGCGGCGCGATTCGGCAAAAGCATTGAAGAGTACCGCCTGTTCTGGATGGAAGACCCGACTCCCGCTGAAAACCAGGAGTGTTTCCGCCTGATCCGCCAGCACACCGTCACGCCCATTGCGGTGGGGGAAGTGTTCAACAGCATCTGGGACTGCAAGCAGCTGATTGAAGAGCAGCTCATTGACTATATCCGCGCCACCATAACCCATGCGGGCGGCATCACCGGGATGCGTCGCATTGCTGACTTTGCCTCACTCTACCAGGTGCGTACCGGCTCACACGGCCCGTCGGATCTGTCGCCGATTTGCCACGCCGCGGCGCTGCATTTTGACCTGTGGGTACCGAACTTTGGCGTGCAGGAGTATATGGGGTATTCAGAGCAGATGCTGGAAGTGTTCCCGCACAGCTGGCGCTTCGATAACGGCTATATGCACCCGGGCGACAAGCCAGGGCTGGGCATTGAGTTTGATGAGAAGCTGGCAGCGAAATACCCGTACGAACCGGCCTGTCTGCCGGTGGCCCGTCTGGAAGACGGCACCCTCTGGAACTGGTAAACGAGGAGCGAATAATGAAAAGCGTAGTGATCCAACAGCCGAATGCGCTGGTGATTGAGGAGCGTCCTCTCCCGTTGCCGGGCGCAGGCGACGTCCGCGTCAGAATTAAACTCGCCGGTATCTGCGGTTCAGACAGCCATATCTATCGCGGGCATAACCCGTTTGCGAAATACCCGCGGGTAATCGGTCACGAGTTCTTTGGCGAAATAGACGCGGTTGGCGAAGGTGTGGAGAGTACCCGACTGGCCCAGCGCGTGTCTGTGGATCCGGTGATCAGCTGCGGGCACTGCTACCCGTGTTCCGTCGGAAAACCGAACGTTTGTACCTCGCTGGTGGTGCTGGGCGTCCACCGTGACGGTGGCTTCAGCGAATACGCCGTCGTGCCGGCGAAAAATGCCTGGCACATTCCGGATGCGATCCCTGACAAACACGCGGTGATGGTTGAGCCCTTCACCATTGCCGCCAACGTGACGGGGCAGGCGAAACCCACCGAACAGGACGTGGCGCTGATCTACGGCGCAGGCCCGATGGGGCTGGTCACCGTGCAGGCGCTAAAGGGCGTTTACAAGGTGAAGCAGGTCATCGTGGTGGATCGGATTGATGAGCGGCTGGGGATGGCGCAACGCAGCGGCGCAGACTGGGTCTTCAACAACAGCGAGCACTCATTACAGGCCGCGCTGGATGAAAAAGGCATCAAGCCGACGTTAATCATCGATGCTGCCTGTCATCCATCCATTTTGCAGGAAGCGATTACGCTGGCGTCTCCGGCGGCGCGCATCGTGCTGATGGGCTTCTCCAGCGACCCGAGCCAGATCGTGCAGCAGGGGATCACCGGCAAAGAGCTGTCGATCTTCTCTTCGCGCCTGAATGCCAACAATTTCCCGGTGGTCATTGACTGGCTGGAAAAAGGGCTGATCGACCCTGAAAAACTGGTCACCCATACATTTGACTATCACCACGTTACAGACGCCATCGAACTGTTTGAAAAAGACCAGCGGCAGTGCTGCAAAGTCTTGCTCACGTTCGACCAATAATAATTCACGCGGCTAAGAGCCTGCGAAGACAGGCTCTCAGTGGTACGCATCTTACCTTGCAGAGATAGCCATTATGACTCAAGCACAACCTCAAAGAAGTACGTCAGACCTGGTGAAAGCCGCCGTATCCGGCTGGCTGGGCACCGCCCTGGAGTTTATGGATTTTCAGCTTTACTCCCTTGGCGCCGCGCTGGTATTCCATGAAATTTTCTTCCCTGAACAATCCGCGGCCATGGCGCTGATCCTGGCGATGGGGACCTATGGGGCAGGCTACATCGCGCGTATCGTCGGGGCATTTATCTTCGGCAGAATGGGAGACAGAATTGGCCGCAAAAAGGTGCTGTTTATCACCATCACCATGATGGGGATCTGCACCACCTTAATCGGCGTCCTGCCAACCTACGCGCAGATCGGGATTTTCGCACCGGTGCTGCTGGTGACGCTGCGTATTATTCAGGGGCTGGGCGCGGGGGCAGAAATCTCCGGCGCAGGTACCATGCTGGCGGAGTACGCGCCGAAGGGTAAACGCGGCATCATCTCCTCGCTGGTGGCCATGGGAACCAACTGCGGGACGCTGAGCGCCACGGCGATCTGGGCCGTGATGTTCTTTGCCCTCGATCGTGAAGAACTTATTGCCTGGGGCTGGCGCGTGCCATTCCTCGCCAGCGTGGTGGTGATGATCTTCGCCATCTGGCTGCGTATGAACCTTAAAGAGAGCCCGGTGTTTGAGAAGGTTAACGACGCTGAAACCATTGCGCCGGTTGCTGCGCCGGATACCTCATTAGGCGCGATGTTTAAGAGCAAATCGTTCTGGCTGGCGACGGGGCTGCGCTTTGGTCAGGCCGGCAACTCAGGTTTGATTCAGACTTTCCTTGCCGGATATCTGGTGCAGACGCTGTTGTTTGATAAGGCGATCCCAACCGATGCGCTGATGATCAGTTCGATTCTCGGCTTCCTCTCCATCCCGCTGCTGGGCTGGCTGTCCGATAAAGTGGGGCGCCGTCTGCCGTATATCCTCCTTAACATTTCAGCCATTATTCTGGCTTACCCGATGCTGTCGATTATCGTCGATAAGAGTTACGCGCCGGGCGTGATTATGCTCTCTATCATCGTTATTCATAACTTTGCGGTGCTCGGGCTGTTCGCGCTGGAAAACATCACCATGGCAGAGATGTTTGGTTCGCGGAACCGCTTTACCCGCATGGCCATTTCGAAAGAGGCGGGCGGGCTGGTAGCCGTAGGCTTTGGTCCGGTGCTGGCGGGGATCTTCTGCAACATGACCGGGTCCTGGTGGCCGATTGTGGTGATGCTGGTGGCGTACTCGCTGATTGGGCTGGTCTCCGCGTTGCTGATGCCAGAAGTGCGCGACCGCGATTTGAGTGAAGCCGAAGATGCTGCGGAGGCTCCTCATAAGGAATCGGTAGCCTACGGCGCGCTCTCTTCACGCCGCTAGTGGTTTACATCTTGTGTTACCTGTCACACAACTTTTTACTGATGTCACACCACATGGCGAAAAGTTAATGTAAATCAAGATCTGAAAACGATGTATCAGTATGGTTAATGGCAGCGTTTTTTGACTCCGACTGCCATTCTAGTTGGTGTAGTCAGCAGGCGCTGCCGCTCTTAAAAGGAAGCGGCAGTGGATCACAGCTTTCATTAATTAACGAGTCTCAATCATGGAAAACCGGTTATTACAGGCGAAGGCAACGCGTCCTCAATACGATCGCGACAGCCTCAAGGCACGCATTGTTCATTTAGGTTTTGGCGCGTTTCACCGTGCGCACCAGGCGGTGTACACCGATATACTCGCCGCAGAACAGGGCAGCGACTGGGGTTACTGCGAAGTTAACCTGATTGGCGGCGAACAGCAGATCGCCGATCTGAAGGCACAGGATAACCTTTATACCGTGGCAGAGATGTCTGCCGATGCGTGGACGGCGCGCGTGGTCGGCGTCGTCAAAAACGCGCTGCATGCGCAGATCGACGGGCTGGAAACCGTGCTGGCTGCGCTGTGCGAGCCGCAGGTCGCCATTGTTTCCCTGACCATCACCGAGAAAGGATATTGCCACTCCCCGGCAACCGGACAACTGATGTTCGATCATCCGTTAATCGTTGCAGACCTGCAAAACCCGAATCAGCCTAAATCTGCGCCGGGCGTGGTGGTTGAGGCGCTGGCGCGTCGCAAGGCGGCGGGGCTACCGGCATTCAGCGTGATGTCATGCGATAACATGCCGGAGAACGGCCACGTGATGCGCAATGTGACCTGTGCCTACGCGCGCGCTGTTGACGGCAATCTGGCGGACTGGATCGAAGCGAACGTCACCTTCCCGTCAACCATGGTGGACCGCATTGTGCCCGCCGTCACGGCTGATACGCTGGATAAAATCGAACAGCTGACTGGCGTACGCGATCCGGCAGGTGTCGCCTGCGAGCCGTTCCGCCAGTGGGTGGTGGAAGATAATTTTGTTGCCGGACGCCCCCAGTGGGAAAAGGCCGGTGCGGAGCTGGTTTCTGATGTCATTCCGTTTGAAGAGATGAAGCTGCGAATGCTTAACGGCAGCCACTCGTTCCTGGCCTATCTCGGCTATCTGGCCGGTTATCAGCACATTAACGACTGCATGGAAGATGAACATTATCGCGCAGCCGCGCATGCGCTGATGCTGATAGAGCAGGCGCCGACGTTGAAAGTGCGGGGCGTGGATTTGGGGCGTTATGCCGACCAGCTGATTGCGCGTTACAGCAATCCGGCCCTGCGTCACCGCACCTGGCAAATCGCCATGGACGGTAGCCAGAAATTGCCGCAGCGCATGCTCGATTCCGTGCGCTGGCACCTTGTCCACCAGAAACCCTTCCCGCTGCTGGCCCTGGGCGTGGCGGGCTGGATGCGTTATGTCGGCGGTGTGGATGAGCAGGGTAACGCGATTGAGGTGAGCGATCCGCAGCTGGCGGTGATTCAGGCGGCGGTAAACGGTAGCGCTGAAGGTGAAAGCCGCGTTAGCGCGCTGTTGGGCATTGAGGCTATTTTCGGTAACGAGCTGCCGAAGGACACGGTATTCGTGGCTGCCGTCATGCAGGCCTATCAAACGTTGCTGCATAAAGGCGCGAAGGCCACGGTTGCTGAGTACGCAGCCCGGCTTTAACGCTTTGACATGCCGCCGTTCGCGGCGGCATGTCGGGGCACAGCTTAGTGCATCCCCAGGCGAATCAGCTCAATCGGTTCGAACTTACCTTCGCATCCTTCCACTTCAACCGTTTTACCACGACGCACCTGCTCGGCATTAAGGCCGTCGCTGTGGATCGCTTTAATCACGCCGAACTGACCTGTGCCGCTAATCATGACGCGGCTGCCAGTGGTGATTGCATTTCGGTTACGGTCGTATGTCATCATGGTATTTTCTCCTCTCGCACTTATCCGTTACGGCGCTAATTCAACGGCTGCCGTTCACGGGGCACTATTAATACGCCTCTCTTAAACGAAATTATTTGCTTTTGATCAAGCTCACACTTTTTTCTTA
The DNA here is from genome assembly GCF_049238585.1 of Enterobacter cloacae complex sp. IR5428. Classification (NCBI taxonomy): domain Bacteria; kingdom Pseudomonadati; phylum Pseudomonadota; class Gammaproteobacteria; order Enterobacterales; family Enterobacteriaceae; genus Enterobacter; species Enterobacter cloacae complex sp. IR5428. Next base: position 83,092 of record NZ_JBMKHV010000001.1, read on the forward strand.
TTTCCTGATGGCGTTGACGGTTCAGGACACCGCTTTACAAAGCGGACAGTTATTTTCCTTAATTGATAGTTTCCAGACGCAAGTGTTTAGGCTTTGTTTATATCCACAATGCCATTCTGGAGGCAGAAAATAACCCTTCATCGGAAAAGGAGTCAGGCTTATGTATAAGAAAATTTTGATGCCTGTTGACGTGTTTGAAATGGATCTAAGCGATAAAGCGGTACGCCACGCGGTCAACCTCGCGAAATCGGAAGGCGCGACGATCACCCTGGTCAACATTCTCCCTAACAGCAGTCGTTCGTTACTGCGGGGGTTCAATGCCGATATTAAGAAGTTCGAAGAGTATATGACCGCCGAGTCGGATAAGAAGATGAAGGCACTGAAACGGCTCTTTGATATGTCCCCGGAAAATATTGATTGTGAAGTACGTTTCGGCAACGTACGCGATGAAATCATCCAGCTCAGCAAAGAGGGGAAATATGACGTTATTGTTATCGGATCAAGAAACCCGAGCATGACAACACATCTGCTGGGCTCGAATGCTGAAACTATCCTGCGCTACGCCACTATTCCGGTATTAGTGGTCCGCTAATCACTTCGCCGCAACCGAAAGGGGGCGGCGAAGCTTTATTCTTCGCTAAACCACTCGCGGTTTTCCTGACGAATTAACTGAACTGACTCGCTAATTTCCTGAAGGTGAAGCGTCATCGCTTTATCTACGGCTTCCACGTCGCGTTTTTCCAGTGCGCTGAAAATATCGTGATGCTGGCGCAGCAACATCTCTGGCGGAGAAACATGGTCGAGGCTCATGTAGCGCACGCGGTCGATGGTAGCTTTGATGTTTTCGACGGTATCCCACGCGAGCTGGCACTCGGCGATCTGCGCCAGTTTCTGGTGAAATTCGTCGTCCAGCTGGAAAAAGTCGTTTAACTGTTTGCGGTCGATGGCAATGCGTTGCTGATGCAGGTTTTGCTCCAGCAGGTAGCACTGGTTATCGTTGATGAGCGACGCGGCGCGACGCACAACGGCGCACTCAATGGCCTGGCGAACAAAACAGCCATTCCGTACCTGCGAAAGCGAAATTTTATTTACATAGCTGCCGCGCTGAGGGCGGATCTGGATAAGGCCGTTTTCTGCGAGCTTAATAAACGCCTCGCGCACGGGCTGACGGGAAACGTCAAAACGTACCGAAACCTCTTTTTCTGAGAGTGGCGTTCCCGGTGGGATCAGGCAGCGAACAATATCACGGCGTAAGATGCGATAAATTTGCTGATTTACAGGCTGGGTAGGATTAAGTTGCGATTCAGCGGCCATGGGTTGTGATTTCTCAGAGAGTTAACCTGAACATACTACCATTCTTTTACCCGTCATCACATACCCGGCCCGCAGGCCGGGAAGGGTGAATTACCCGCGATGCACGCTGAGTCCGGCATAGGTCTGGCTGACGGGCATCATCTCAACCGTGTTGATGTTGACATGCTTCGGCAGCGTCGCGACCCACCAGACGGTTTCGGTGATATCTTCCGGCGTCAGCGCATTCGCATTTTCATAGGTTTTATCCGCTTTCGCGTCATCGCCTTTGAAACGCACGTTGGAGAATTCCGTTCCACCGACCAGGCCCGGCTCAACATCGGTCACGCGGATCGCGGTACCGTGCAGGTCGGTGCGCAGGTTCAGGCTAAACTGGCGTACAAAGGCCTTGGTTGCGCCATAGACGTTGCCGCCCGCGTAAGGCCAGCTGCCTGCGGTGGAACCGATATTAATGATATGACCACGGTTACGTTCAACCATGCCCGGCAGCACGGCGCGGGTCATGTACACCAGGCCTTTGTTGTTGGTGTCGATCATGTTCTCCCAGTCTTCCACGCTGGCTTTGTGGGCAGGCTCCATGCCCAGCGCCAGGCCAGCGTTATTGACCAGCACGTCGATTTCACGCCATTCGGCAGGCAGGTTGGCAATCATCTCTTCAATGGCGGCGCGGTTGCGCACGTCCAGCTGTGCGGTCAGGATGCTGTCGCCCAGCTCGTCTTTCAGCTCCTGGAGACGCTCCTGACGACGACCCGTTGCAATCACCTTATGTCCGTTGGCGACGAAGCGACGCGTGATGCTTTCACCAAAACCTGCTGTCGCCCCGGTAACTAATATAATCATCTCACTGTTCCTCAACGCTTTTTGTGTTGTACTACCATAGCACGCTCTCGGGCGGGTCGTTAAGGCAACATTTGTATGACGCCATTGCAGGCCGGAGCAGGCTGGCCTACTCTGGTGAGAAATACCGTGCTCAGGAGTAAACGATGTCGGTCAACAACCCTTTCTTTGACGTTAGCCTGCTGCCTTATCAGGCTCCGCGTTTTGATGTGATAGAAGACAGCCACTATCGCCCGGCGTTTGATGAAGCAATGCGCCTCAAGCGTGCAGACATTGACGCGATTATCGCGCAGAGCGCCGTGCCGGACTTCAACAACACCGTGCTGGCGCTGGAAAAAAGCGGGGCCATGCTGTCGCGCGTCAGCAGCGTGTTCTTCGCCATGACGTCCGCACACACCAACGATTATCTTCAGGCACTGGACGAGCAGTTCTCCACCGAACTGGCCGGGCTGGCGAACGATATCTGGCTAAACGATACGCTTTTCGCCCGCGTGGAAGCCGTCTGGCAGGATCGCGACACGCTGGATGCCGAATCCCGCCGGCTGACGGAGGAGACGTATCAGCACTTTGTTCTTGCGGGCGCGCGTCTGAACGCCGATGAAAAAGCCGAGCTGAAAGCCCTGAATACCGAAGCCGCCACCCTGACCAGCCAGTTCAACCAGCGCCTGCTGGCGGCGAACAAGGCGGGAGGGCTGGTGGTGGATGATGTTCACCAGCTTGACGGACTCAGTGCGGAGGAGATTGCTGCCGCGGCTCATGCTGCCGCAGAAAAAGGGCTGACGGATCGCTGGCTGATCCCGCTTCTGAATACCACGCAACAGCCCGCGCTGGCGGCGCTGTCTTTGCGCGAGACCCGTAAAAAGCTGTTTAGCGCGGGCTGGGAACGCACTCAAAAAGGCGACGAAAACGATACGCGCGACCTGATCCTTCGGCTTACCGCGTTGCGGGCAAGACAGGCGCAGCTGCTCGGCTTTGACAACTATGCCAGCTGGAGCATTGCCGATCAAATGGCGAAAACGCCGGATGCCGCGCTCGAATTCATGCGCGGGATAGTTCCTGCGGCGCGCAGCAGGGCCGCGCTGGAGCAGGCGGATATTCAGAAGGTCATTGACGACGAGCAGGGCGGTTTTACGGTGCAGGCCTGGGACTGGGCGTTTTATGCCGAACGCGTGCGTTCAGCGAAATACGCGCTGGATGAGTCGCAGATCAAACCCTATTTCGCGCTCAATACCGTGCTGGAAGATGGCGTATTCTGGACCGCCACGCAGCTGTTCGGTATCCGCTTTGTCGAGCGTTTCGATATTCCGGTTTATCACCCGGACGTTCGCGTGTGGGAGATTTTCGACCACACGGGTGAAGGCATGGCGTTGTTCTACGGCGACTTTTTCGCGCGTGATTCCAAAGCGGGCGGGGCGTGGATGGGGAATTTTGTTGAGCAGTCTCACGAGTTTGCCGCGCGTCCGGTGATTTATAACGTCTGCAACTATCAAAAACCAGCGAACGGGCAGACCGCGCTGATCTCCTGGGATGATGTGATTACCCTGTTCCACGAGTTTGGCCATACGCTGCATGGCCTGTTTGCCAGCCAGCGCTATGCCACGCTTTCAGGCACCAACACGCCGCGTGATTTCGTTGAATTCCCGTCGCAGATCAATGAACACTGGGCCAGCCATCCGCAGGTGTTTGCGCACTTTGCCCGCCATTATCAAACCGGCGAGCCGATGCCGGATGCGCTGCGGGAAAAAATGCTCAATGCGACCCAGTTTAATAAGGGTTATGACATGACGGAACTGCTGAGCGCCGCGCTGCTGGATATGAACTGGCACGGCATTCATGAGCCCATTGAAGACGTGGAAGCCTTTGAAGCCGCCGCGTTGAAAAAAGAAGGGCTGGATCTTCCAGCCGTACCGCCGCGCTATCGCAGCAGCTATTTTGCCCATATCTTCGGCGGCGGCTACGCGGCGGGCTATTACGCCTATCTCTGGACGCAGATGCTGGCGGACGATGGCTATCAGTGGTTTGTCGAGCAGGGTGGTTTGACGCGCGAAAACGGACAGACATTCCGCGAGGCGATTTTGTCGCGCGGCAACAGCACTGATTTAGCTGAACTTTACCGGAACTGGCGCGGGCACGATCCGAGGATCGAACCGATGCTGGAGAATCGTGGATTGAGTGTTTAAGGGCTTTTTAGTGTGGAAACAGAACCGGGCGTGATGCCCGGTTATTTGTTCGATTTTTTCTTCCCCGAAACTCCTCCAAATTCCTCCCCAAAATGAATCCTTAAATTCTGCGAAATTTGCAGGATAACTTTCTTATGGCTGACCCTATATATCAGGGCGAACGACTGGGCAGCTTCCTGCTGCGCCAATGGAGAGGGAATTAATTGTGGAACGTACCCGGGGCTGGAGTGGCGCTGCCTGCGAGGAAAGGTGAATAGGCTGCCCAGTAAATAAAGAGGTTATGGAAACTTGAATACATTACAGTTCATCAGGATTGTTCGATACGCTGATCCCGATCTTGATCAGACTTAAAATCATCAATGCCAGTACCATTGCCACGATAGTAGAGATGATAAGCGTTGTCATAAAGGCCCCCTTTGTGAGTATATCTTTTAGACTGTTTGAATCAAAAAATGTTCCGAGTCCTAAAAAATATATGACATTAGACAGGAATGTATCGTCTGCTAAATGAAAAAAAAGCCTACGCCAGGTAGGCAATACTGATAATTCCTAATTGTTTTAATAATGCTTGTTACTAAAGGTTATCTGCAGTGTTGGTAGAAGATATTGAAGCTTATAGATACTTCCTGGCTGCATCTAATATTTCCTGAGATGTAAGCTCTCGATCTGATGCAACATAGATAACTTCATGGTCACCTGTTAAAGAGGGAAAACCGGCTGACATTATCGGAAGGTTTATCCCTTCTCCATTAGGGTATTGTTCGCGTATTGATGTCACGCCCTTAAGTACGGTGATTACTTTACCTGGTTTACCATTAAAGAAAATAATTACTTTTTTCATGTATCACCATGTATTTCAGGGGGTTTTATGGCCCGGGGTTGTTCGAAAGGGGTTGATTTATTGACGTTTAGTTACCTCTTTCGAAATTAAAACAAGCAATATTCTGCCTTAACGTGTACTGTAGCAGTCCATTTGTACTGGAGAAGCTTATGTCTGCACGTAAAAACACGCAATTCCGCCGAAATTATTTAGTCAAATGCCCTTGTCCAAACTGCACAAGAGACTCGGAGCATAGTTACAATCGTGTACAAAAGGGAGCTCAACTGGTTTGCCCTTACTGCAACGCGTTGTTCAAATCCCCTCAACATTACTAAAAAATCTCATATAATAACTAAGAAGTGATGCTTTTGGAGGCTGCCTAACCTCTTACGCACTTTAATATTTTATAAGCAGTTAGTTTCTGCTTTGAGACTATTCATGCAGCAGTCCTGCATTTCATCACATCGGTCAGCAAATTTGACGGTGCTGTAAATATGCTGGCCTGTTGTAATGATATTCGCAAACGATAAATGACGCTTCTGATTATTTAATTCACAGAAGCTTAAGCGGTCATTGAGGGGGGTTATTTATCGCAAAGCGTAACATTTGCAGCTGTCGGACCTTTGGTACCGGCAATGACAGCAAATTTAACTTTTTGGCCTTCAAAAAGAGTTTTGAATGTCTCTCCCTGTAGAGAAGAAGAGTGAACAAGGATATCTTTACTTCCATCGAGTGGGGAGATGAAGCCAAAGCCCTTATCATCGTTAAACCACTTAACAAGACCTATCATTTTTGATGACATAAAAACTCCACTTGAACACTTAAAAGTTACAAGTTCATGAAAAGAAACGCATGATGGCATACGTATGGACTCAAGAGGAGGGGATATCAGAGATAGCACCTGGTTATGAGGACTACTTTGGAAAAGTCAGATTCACATTGCATCGAACCAACCGCATCATTAAGGCACGTGTAGATCTTTTAAGCAAATCTTATTTTAGCCATCTGGGAGGCCATACAGATTAGATTAGCCAATCCAAATTTTTCCTGTGTCGTCAAATTTGATTTATAGCAAGGAAATAATTTGTCCCGTAAAATGACAGGAGTTGTCAAAGGTTTTGACTTCAATAGAGGGAAGGGTTTTATTATCCCATCTAAAAAGTGCAGGTCTAACTAAGATCAGATTTGATTTCTATTTGCTCTATCAAATTCCTCCCCTGGTTTTTTACATTTCCTACTGTACGCGTTACCGCATGCCAGACGAACTTATCGGTGGGCACTGCACCATCTGAAGCTATCTCTTCAGCTTCTTTCCCGCCAACATGCTGTCGCATCCACTCGCGTGCCGCTTCTGGTGACAAAACCAGTGGCCTGCGGTCATGAATGTCGACGAGGCCTTTATCAGCCGCAGACGTCACAATCAGAAATCCCTCGGCTTCATCGCCGCGCTCAAACGGTGTGCTTCCGATCGCCGCCATAAAGATTGGCTGACCGTCGGCCCGGTGGATGAAGTAGGGTTGTTTCTTGTCACCTGACTTCTTCCATTCGAACCATCCATCGGCAAAACAGATCGCCCGGCCATGTTGCCACAGAGGTTTAAACATTCTGCTGGTGGCCGCGGTTTCTACACGTGCGTTAATCAGTGGTGCTTTGTCCCACCATCCAGGTGCGTAGCCCCAGAACACCGGATCGAGGTGCAGTAGTTCGTCGCGTTCGCTCAGCAGCAGGACTTTGGTACCGGGCGCGACGTTGTACCGACCAATGGGGGCCGGGTCATACGCGATGTCGCGATCGCCTTCGTCGGCAAGGTAGGCCAGGTATTCTTCACGGGTTTGGGCTTGTGCAAAGCGTCCACACATAGAAACCTCCAGTCGGATGTCATACTCAAAGTATAGGGCAGGGATAAGATGACTTGATCGACATGCAAAAGCTGTATCTTGTACAAGATAACGCGAGAAAATGGGCAGAAATTCCGGGAGGCGTTTTTATCTTGCGGGCACGATCCGAGAAATGAACCGATGCTGGAGAACCGCGGGTGAGTGATTAAAGGCATTACTGGCTGAAAACAGAACCGGGCATTGCGCCCGGTTTTTCCCCGGTGGGCTGGTATTTGTTAACCTTGTTACTCTTGCGTCAGCCACATGTCCGACTCTTCAAACATTTCCTCAAGCATACGGTTCAGCTTTTCCCGGTCGCTTTTGCTGGCATCGCTATTCAGGCCATTCGCCTGCATTGGCTTAACCGTCACGCTGGCATCAGGAAAAATCCGGTGCACACGTTTTGTCAGTTCAGCCAGAATTATCTCCCTGGCTCCCTCCAGCCCCTGTACGTTTCGCTTGTCATAAACCAGTTCAACAAACATTATTTTTTCCCTATGAATATTAATTGTGCGATTCTGTCTGCACGTAAAAATACTACTGTATATGGGTACAGTCAAACGGCATTCCGGCTAAAGAAATGCCATGCCGCCCTTCACCTTGTTTATGTTGATGACAATCTATTCATTTAGCCTTTAAAACGAGCAGTCGAAGCGTTTAATCGTAAATTTACAAAAACCATAATTTGAAGCCAGAGAGAAACTTACAAACGAAACGGTGAAGGTTTAAACAGTCGCTACGGTTCAGCTGCCTTGCGCGTGCTTCAAAACAAAACTACTGTATATAAAAACAGTATTAGAGGTATGCGTAATGGAATTTATCAGACCTACAGAACTGCGTGAGATTATCGCGCTTCCACTTTTCAGTGATTTAGTTCAGTGCGGATTCCCAAGCCCGGCTGCCGATTATGTGGAGCAGCGCATTGATCTTAATGAACTTCTGGTTGCCCACCCCAGCTCGACGTATTTCGTTAAAGCCGCGGGTGATTCAATGATTGAAGGGGGAATAAGCGACGGCGATTTACTGGTGGTCGATAGTTCCCGAACGGCTGAGCACGGCGATATCGTCATCGCCGCGGTGGAAGGGGAATTCACCGTTAAGCGCCTGCAACTGCGGCCTAATGTTCAACTCAATCCGATGAACAGCGCTTATTCACCGATTATCGTTGGCAGTGAAGACACGCTGGACATTTTTGGTGTGGTCACTTTTATTGTTAAATCGGCCAGCTGATATGTTTGCGCTCTGTGATGTGAATTCATTCTATGCATCATGCGAGACGGTATTCAGGCCAGATTTGAGAGGCCGACCGGTGGTTGTCCTCTCAAATAACGACGGTTGCGTGATAGCGCGCAGCGCAGAGGCCAAAGCCGCTGGCGTTACCATGGGGGCGCCATACTTTAAGCAGAAAGACCTGTTCCGGCGCGCCGGCGTGGTTTGCTTCAGCAGTAACTACGAACTTTACGCTGACATGTCCAGCCGGGTAATGACCACGCTGGAAGAAATAAGCCCTCGCGTCGAAATATATTCCATTGATGAGGCCTTTTGTGATCTCACCGGGGTTCGTAATTGCCGGGACCTGACTGATTTTGGCAAGGAGATCCGCGAAACGGTTTTGAAGCGTACGCACCTGAGGGTCGGCGTTGGCATAGCCCAGACGAAGACGCTGGCGAAGCTGGCAAATCACGCGGCGAAGAAATGGCAGCAGCAGACGGGTGGGGTGGTTGATTTATCCAATATCGACCGCCAGCGCCGGTTGTTGGCTATCGTGCCTGTAGAGGACGTATGGGGCGTGGGCAGGCGCATCAGCAAGAAGCTCAATGCGATGGGTATCAAAACGGCGCTGGATCTCTCAGAGCAGAGCACGTGGATTATCCGCAAGCACTTCAATGTAGTGCTGGAGCGAACGGTCCGGGAGCTGCGCGGCGAGCCGTGCCTCGATCTGGAAGAGTTTGCACCGACAAAGCAGGAGATCGTCTGTAGTCGGTCATTCGGTGAGCGCGTGACAGAATACGAGCAGGTGCGCCAGGCTATATGCAGCTATGCGGCCCGTGGCGCTGAGAAGTTACGTGGCGAGCACCAGTATTGCCGCTTTATCTCGGCGTTCGTAAAGACCTCTCCGTTCGCTCTGAACGAACCCTATTACGGCAACAGTGCCTCAATGACGCTTCTCACACCCACTCAGGACTCCCGCGACATTATCAACGCCGCGGTAAAGTGCCTCGACAAAATCTGGAAGGAGGGCCACCGCTACCAGAAAGCCGGCATTATGCTCGGGGACTTCTTCAGCCAGGGCGTTGCCCAGCTCAATTTGTTTGACAATAGCGCGCCGCGTGCCGGAAGTGAAAAGCTGATGGAAGTGCTGGATCGTCTGAACGCGAAAGATGGAAAGGGTACGCTTTATTTTGCCGGGCAGGGCATACAGCAGCAATGGCAGATGAAGCGTGAAATGCTTTCGCCGCGGTATACGACCCGGTATTCAGATTTACTGAGAATTCGATGAATGTTAATGGCTGTTTTGTGCCAGAAGCGGACATTGATATAAATGGCAATTGATCAAACGCCAGCCCCTTTACTTTGTCCTACAGGATCTCAACCACTTCAAACTCTTCTGCGATCAACTCCATATCTTCAGAAAAATGGCCTTCGCGGCTGAAAAATCTCTGATGCTCTTTCTGCCAGTATTTAAATGGTGTTCTTAAACGGAACGTACGCCAGTTTGCCGGATGGTTTAATAAAAACTCTCCTGGCGTGTCTGCGCGAATGTACTACTTTCAGTAAAGTGACTTTTACAGGGAGGGTCAATGAAACCATTATCGCTTTTATTATTGTCGAGCCTGACGTTAGTGGGTTGTGGCGCGAACAATACCCCTTCAAATACGCCTGTTCCGGGTGTAAAAACCTCCGTCGGGACGAGCACGCTTGAAGCCGGTGCTCAGCTTATCCAGTCCCGTCCGCCCATTGATGCAATGAGTGCCTACCTTGACGGTTTCCATTTTTATAGCGGGGATAAAAATGGCCAGATGGAAGCCCATCATTATGTAACCGTGTTGAATGAAGACGTGATGCAGGCGGTGATCTACGACGGTAACACCAAAGATGCCCGTTTAATGGGCGTTGAGTACATCATTAGTGAGCGTTTGTTTAACACACTGCCGCCGGAAGAAAAAAAATTGTGGCACAGCCATCAATATGAAGTGAAATCCGGCAGCCTGATTGCTCCAGGTTTACCTGCAGTGGCTGACAAAGCATTGATGAGCAAAATTGTGAATACCTACGGCAAGACCTGGCATACCTGGCACACCGACCGCGATAAAAAGCTGCCGCTCGGCATTCCGGCACTGATGATGGGCTTTACCGGGGAAGGGCAGTTAGACCCTAAACTTCTGGCGGACAGAGATCGACGCTTTGACGTGAGCACGCAAGCCATCAAAGAAGAACGTAAGGATATTGTGGCGCACCCAGTTGCTAAGGGAGCGGATGCCTGGCAACGTGGTGAAGAGATCCAGCTTAAGCGGGTTAAAGGTTCAGGTGAGCATGGCCAGGGCGACACAAGCCATTTTTGATATCAAAAGCCTTCAGGAATACCCCGGCAACGCCGGGGACAGGGCCAGTCCTATTATTTTCTCGTCCTCAGGCATCAGAAACGCCAGGTGGCTGAAAGATTACCTGCAATCGAGTCATAGCCAGAACGAAACATTTCGCTTTCAACCCCGATGCCCAATTCGACATCAGCGTTGATTTTATAGCTCATACCTGCCTTAACACCCAGAGTGTCACGACCAGTCACCTGATTCCTGGAACTAAACCCTGTGCTTCGATAGTTGGCGAAAGAGGCTTGTTGCACTACGTTGCCATCAAGCAGTTCATGATCCCAGCTGAGCTGCAGCTCAGCTGCGAACGATGCCCCTGAAGCGAGGGGTACATTCCAGTTACCATTCACCCCGATACGTGATCTCAGAGAATCGAAGGTCTGCGAACCCAGCATCAGTCGGCTGCCGTCATTGCCGCTTTCCTTCACGCCGGGACGATGTAATGTGGTGTAATTCAATGACGTTACCGGTCCGGCGTTCACATTATTATTCAGCGCCCATCGATAGCCTCCGCCGGCCGTAACAGAACCTGACAATCCGGTCCAGGTGGCATGGTGGCTTGCTCCGTAAGTTTCTACATTAATGTTTCTGTCCAGCCAGCTGTCTTCAATACCCAATCGGCCAGTGCCGAATAAATACATTCCTTCGGACCTTTCAGCGCCGTAACGAGCATGAACACCCAGATCGAAAGCAGTGGTTTTCCCGGTCGCGGTTTCTGGTGATTTCACCGTCACCGACTGACCGCTGACCGCACCATGAAAGCCATAAATCCAGTTGTGATTCTCATCGTTTTGTTTTTCAGCACCGAATACAATGCCATAACTGCTGGCGTCGTACCCTACACTGTCACCCTGACGCTGTTGCCAGAAGCCGCCGCCAAAGGGTATGGCAAAGCTGCGCCATTCGCCTTCCGTCAGTTGCTTCGGCATAACCACAGGATTTGGCCCGCCAACGATCCGCGCTATCTGCTGTTCACGCTGCAGGGAACTTGCGAACATGGCGCTGTAGGCGCCCGCAGAAAGTTGCGGCAAGGCATTGCTGATACTCCCGCCATCAGTGGCTGAGAAATCCAGAGTACGGTACAGCGGTTGTATATCCGACTTAGCTTCCGCCACAATTTTATCCAGCGCTTGCCCTACCTGACGCGCATTAGCGTCCTGCGCATACCGGCTGTATGCGTTTGAAGCGCGCAGCATTGAGAGCTGCCAGCCATTCTTTCCCTGTGGCGTTGTTTGCAGCGTTAGCGTGGGTGAACGGAGCACGCTGTTCACCGCACTGAAATTGCCGTCGGAAGCGTCCGTTTTTAGCAAATCTTGCGTATTCAGACGCCAGTTTGTTGCGTACCAGTCCGGCTGCGGCGCAAACGTCAGTTGACCGTCAAATTGTGCGTGACCGTCCACTCGCAGAGTATCATGCCTGCCGCGCCCGTCGACTTCCAACAACAACTGCCCGGTATTCCCCTGTTGATAAGCACCGGATATATTGATTTGCCCAAGTGAATTACCCGGCGCAAGGATCCCGTTATTTACAAAGCGGCCTTCCTCATTAAGCGTATAGCTGGCGTTGCCGGACAGGCTGGCACCTGGCGCGATAGTCATGCTGTAAATCTGGAAATCGCCATTAAGCGAGGTTTTCCCTCCGTGCGCGTCCAGTGCCAGATTATTGATACCTTCAATGTTTCCGCGGTACGTAAAGCTGAAATCAGCATCGGCAGCTTCCGTCGCTTGCCCGTACGCATTGGCCTTCCGACCGAAGGTAAGCAGCGTTAACCGCTGTTGGCCATAGTCATCCCGCTGGGCGTAGTCCGAATAAATATCACCCTCCAGCCGGGCACCCGTTAATATATTTATATTACCGACCAGCGCGTTCGGTGATATATAAATCGCCGCGCCTTTACCGGCAACCCGTCCGCTGATGTCGGCATTGTCTACCAGCGCTCCCTGCAACTCGGGTAATAACGCATCGTAATAGCCGTCCACGATATGAAGCCAGGATCCACGATAGTCCACCTCGTTACCCAGGAGGTTATTGCCAAAATCAAAACTGATACCGACGCCACTGGCTCCCAGTGCCTGAACGTCGCCACGTTGAATAAGGCTGTGCTGTTTACCGTAGGCAAACATCACTCCACGGCCATTAACGCCATCGGCGTATATCCGTACACCGGGATCGATGCTCAGGGTGTTATTTTGCCCATCTATACGGATGCCCGCGCCGCCAGCCCCTGACGTCAACAGGTCCGCTTGTTGAAAGATATGGTTATTACTGCCATACACATGCAGGCCAACTCCCAGATTAGCGGTATTGTATTGACCAGCCAGATAGCCATCCGCCTGCTGATTACGCTGAAAATAGCCATTGCGGTTAACGAGCGTTTGCCCGTTGCCATATAGCGAAAAACCGAAAAAGTTACGCCGGTCAATCTGATATCCCATATCCTGCAGCAACGCCAGTTCCGCTTCCATAAACGTGGTGTAATTGCGGTAGTTCTGATGGCTCATCATGCTGTTTTTCAGCTCGATATGGCTCATGTAGTTATCATCGACCGAGCCGTCGTCTGCTAACATTTTCACCGGCACGCCAGGCATGGCGCCTGCAAGGACTTCATCCACATGCCTGCCGGTGAAATAGCCTTTATCAAGCCGTACATCAAAGCCTTGTGGATCCCATCTGTTATTGCATCCATTACACAATATTACTTGCCCTGGCCGGGCAGGATTGCCACGGTCATCGCGCAGATGGCTGGTCCAGGAGCCAAAAGGCACGGTATCGAAAGCGGGCGTGAATGTGCCACTTCCTTGCAGATCGGTAACCATATTGGATATTCCCAGTCCATGTGCCAGCTCATGAACAGCGACGCTGACCAGATCGGCCTTTCCAGTGCGCGGCAATTGCGCGGGCACATAGGGAACGTTATCAAAATCCAGTTTGCCCATGATGAATTGGGCGTGGGAACCAAAGGTCAGCTCTCCGGTATCAATGCCGTTCAATGCGCCTTGCAACTGCGTCAGACTTATAATGCCGTCGGTAACTGAATCGCTGGAACCTGCGGCATTCTCGTCGTTAAACGTCCCCACATTGATAATGGCAGGCAGTTGCCCCGGGCTGGGGGTAATAACCTCAGCCCAGTAACGCATAGCATCGAGTATTTTTTCTTTTTGTTGCTGGCCAAGATCCCAGGTTGACTCAGACGCATTCGGCCAGTCCGGCATAAAGGGGCCGTCGGCAACATTAAAGAAACGCACTTCAAATACCGCAATATTATGTGGGTTATAGACCAGATAGCTTTCTCCTGCATACGGATTATTACTGACAAATAAACCCGTTAATGCAGCCGTCATAAAAACCCTTTTCATATTAACCATCCATGTGTGAAAAAATAATGTTTACGTCCGTAAATATAAATTCACATCTGAGCTCAATGAATCATAAACAAATATAATAATTATCGATGTGGTTTGATAATTTAGAATAACGAGTGACCTTGCCCTGTGATAGCCTCGTTTTTCAGGATTTTATAAACGGTGGAGCGGGCGATCCCGGATTGAGAAACCGGGTCCCGGTGAACAGGAATGTACCGACATATGCAGGGGAAATAACGGATAGGGTATGGTGTCGTGGCATAATCGACATAAGCGTGAGGCTTTACTGTACTTCACGACACCAAAAACTATCAGATCGCTTATCAATCAAAGCCAGCGAGAGCGTTTGAGCCGAAGCCACAGTAATACACAGGCTCCCAGCGTGACAGCGACCGTAGCCGGATAACCAAAGAGCGTCTTCAGTTCCGGCATATGTTCGAAGTTCATACCATACATGCTAAAGACTACCGTCGGGATCACGAGGATGGCCCCCCAACCGGCCAGTTTCTTCACGACTTCGTTTTGCTGCACTGAAACCAGTGCCAGGTTAACGTGCATCGCGCTGCTTAGCAGCTCACGCATGTCATTTACATCCGTTACTACATGGCTTGCGTGATCCTGAATATCTCTGAAATACGCCCTGAGGGGTTTTGGAATAAGTTCTTCATGAATGCGGATAAGCTCTGTACAGATTTCTTCTACTGGCTGAGCGGCGTTGCGAAGCCCGAGTAGATTACGGCGGAGGGAATACACGTCCTGAATAGCTTCACGGTCAAATTCACTGTGAAAAAGTGTCGCTTCTATATCACCAATTTTGGTGTTGAGGCGCGCAGTCAGCTCTGCATAACTGTCAACAATAAAATCCAGAATACAGTAAAGAGGATAAGCCGGACCGTACGAAAGCATGTCCGGGGCCTCAGCAGCACGGGCGCGTATAGGTGCATAGCTCACTGAAGCACCATGGCGCACCGTAATAAGGAAGTTTCGGCCCACAAACAAATGCGTTTCGCCAAACTCAATATTGTCGTCCTGTCCACTGACGGTTTTTACAACGATAAATGCCGAGCTGCCATAGCGCTCTATTTTAGGCCGCTGATGTGCATTAAGCGCATCCTCAACGGCCAGATCGTGCAGACCGAACTCCTCCTGGACTTTGTACATAAACGCAGGTTCAGGCTGCCAAAGCCCCAGCCAGATAAACGCATCGGTATCCTGGATGACTTCACTGATATCCTCAATATCTACGGTTTCGGCGGGGTGGCCTGAACGGTAGACCATACAGTTAACAATCATTTCCTGACTATCCCTTAAGCATGTGTCTAAGAAGCTTAACCATTTCCGTTAAATTTCCAAATTTTTATGCCGGCAGGTTTTAATATGTTGAATACTCAGAAAGGTCATGTTCACGCGTCGTTCAATCCGGGCACTGACTCTCCAGCCATTGACCGACGACGGGCCATAATTTCTCCGCACATCGCGTACGAAAAAATCCCATATGCCCAATGGACGAAAGACCAAACTCTGCGTGCCGTATCTCGCAGCGTTCTATTTTTGCTTGTTGCACCGGCTCCATCAGCCGCGCAATAGCTTCACGGTTAGCCCAGGGATCGTCATCAAATCCCATTACCAGCACGGGTAGGGTGATCTCACTTGCCCGTTGGCGTGCATTCCAGTGTGGATCATCGTAGAAATATCCAGGCATTGCGCTCCAGCGCCCCCATTGAAGCATGACTGGCGCCGGTAAATCTTCACCCAGCCCCAGGCGCCTGGCAGGCATGTAACCGAAGATACGGCACAGAATCGGAGCCAGAACACGTAATACGCACCAGACACGCACCTTTTCTGTAGTGCGTTTGATGGTGCTCGTCACCCCGGCATGTGAGGCTACAATGACCGCAGCTTGCAGGGCGTGGGTGGCTGTTGAAAGCAGAACGGCATGCCCGCCCACACTGTGTCCTACCGCCAACAGGCTAAGCCCTGGAAAATGTGCTTTAGCCCAGGCGGTTATACATCCGACGTCCTGGTCGATCCAGTCAGACATAGAAACGCGGTAAGTACGGACCAGCCCGGATTTAGAGAGGCCGGTGCCGCGATAATCGTATGTGAGGACGTTGAATCCTCTGTTAAAAAGATATTCTGCGAATCCCTTATAAAACCCCTGTACAACCGCCGTTGCCGGATGAAGGAGCACTATCGCTTTGGCATCGCTTCTTTCCCAAATTGTGGCTGCCAGAAATCCACCTTCATTGACGGGTATTATGACTGAACGCATTCATAGAGCCTTATTTATGTGGTCATACCAGTTATGCCTGAATTAAATCTAGCCTTTACTACCCCATCTGGCGATTTTTTTTTACACCCCAGCGTTCGTCCCTCGCTCAAAGCAGACAATAAACCTCGCCCGAGCGTTTTTAGCGAAACACACTGCCTTATGGGCTCAACGTGAGGAAGGGGACTCGCCGGATAAACGCCCCTTTAAAAAATCCTCTTCTATACTCAGTTACGTTTAGGGAAATATGCCGCCGTTTTTCACGTCGCGTTGTTTTAATAGCCATTGCACGCGCGAACAGCAGGGACATATATCCACGAAAACGCCTTAATGTTGGTCCATTTTGCATTTTTTAGAGGGGGATTCCTGGTATGTTGCATTCTCAATCTTCGCGCGTCGGCACTATTTTGCTGCTGTTGGCCGCGGTTATAGGCTTCGCGGTGGCGCTATACGCCTGGTGGACGCCGCTTACCGGCGTCACAGGCACCATTGGCGCACTGGGCGTGGCCATTGCCAGCGCGGTGCTGGCGATACTGATCTTTGTGTTACGTGCGGCATCGGGGCGCGGGGCGCGTGTTTTCCTGATTATTGTCACCCTGGTGGTGTTGGCGGGTATTGGTTTTGCCGCCGCGCTGCTGCACCAGTACATCATAACGGCAGCCATGGTGGTCGGCCTGATTGGTCTGATTATGCTGAGCAGCCATTCCGCCCGTTACAACCATTCCGTCAGAACCTGAGGAGCCGCCCGTGCATAACGATAAGCATTATCCCTTCATAAAAGTCAGCATGACGGCGCTGGCGCTGCTGGTCACCCCGTTCGCGCTGCAGGCGCAGGATAAAGCCGCTGAGGCCTCTCAGGGGACCCAGGAATCACTGAATATTGATGCGGCCGATCAGCAGGCGCCTGGAACCACAAAAACCACAGACGATGCCTCAACCGGTAGCGGTGACGGAAAGAAAGTCGCCTCGGCCAGCCAGCCAGCGACGCCGCTGGTGCCCGGCACGCCAACCTGGGACAGCTTCCACGGCCAGCTTAACGCGCAGAAATACAGCCCGCTTACCCAGATCACGGCGGATAACGTCAGTAAATTAACGAAAGTCTGGGAGTTCCATACCGGCGACGTCTCGGATGGTAAAGGTGATACGCCAGCGACCGTGTGGTCCGCAACGCCCATTTTCGCTAACGACACGCTCTACATCGGTACCCCTTTCGATCGCCTGATTGCGCTGGATCCGGGCACGGGTAAAGAGAAGTGGCACTATGACACCAAATCGTCGCGCAAGGCACTGACCCAGCCGGTGCTGAAAAACCGCGGCGTTTCCTACTGGCAGGCCAAAAATCCGGTGAAGGGAGAGGCGTGCCAGAAGATGGTCTATATGGGCACCGTTGACGGCAAGCTCTTTGCGCTGGACGCCGATTCAGGCAAACCGTGCAGCGGCTTTGCGGACAACGGGGTGCTGGATCTGAATCAGTGGAACACCGTTAACGCCAAGTATCCGCTCTCTGTCCTGCAACCGCCAACCGTCGTCGGCAACCATCTGCTGGTGGGTTGGGCCGGGAAAGACTGGGCCTATGCCGAAGCGCCTCCGGGTACCGTATTTTCTGTCAACGCCCAGACCGGCAAGCTTGAATGGACCTTTGAGGCGATACCGGCAGAGATCCGCAAGCGTACCGGTACCGCTAACGTCTGGACGCACATGTCCGCCGATGAGGCCAATGGGCTGGTCTATCTCCCGGTCTCATCGCCGTCTCCCAACTATTGGGGCGGCAACCGCGTCGACGCAATTCCGCTTGGCACCTCCACCACCGCGCTGGACATCAACACCGGTAAAGTGGTCTGGTCCCGTCAGTGGGTACACCACGACGTCTGGGATTACGACATCAACTCTGCCCCGACGCTGATGGATATCACCGTAGACGGCAAGCAGATCCCGGCGCTGGTTCAGGCCACCAAGCAGGGCTTCCTGTTTGTGGTTAACCGCCTGACCGGGGAGGACGTATGGCCAATCGAAGAGCGTCCGGTTCCGCAGGGTGATGGTTCGGTCCAGGGCGAAGTTCTCTCGCCTACACAGCCGTTCCCGACCAAACCTGCGCCGCTGCTCGACCAGTCGAAAAAGCCGGAAATCTGGAAGCTGGCGGATATCGTCGGTGGCGGCCAGTGCTCTCGCCTGTGGGATAACCTGACCTATGAGGGAATGTATACTCCGCCTACCACCAAAGGCGAAGGCACGCTCACCTATCCCGATAGCGCCGGCGGCGTGCAGTGGGGCGGGGTGGCGTTCGATCCGCAAAAACAGATCGCCATCGTCAACACCTCGCATATCGTTCAGTACGTGAAGCTCTACAGCCGTGAGGATTACGATAACGCGGACAAAGACTCCGGCAACGAAAGCGGCTTTGCCCCACAGGAAGGCGCCCCGTACGGTATGCGTCTGCTGGTGGCGAGCAACTGGCTGGGCATGCCGTGCTGGCAGCCGCCATTTGGCGAAATCGTGGCGATAGACATGCACACGGGCGATGTGAAATGGCGTCGTCCGGTTGGCGCCTCACAGCAGTATGGCTTCTTCATGCCGGAAAGCTGGGGTTCGCCTACCATTGGTGGCCCGGCAGTGACGGCGGGTGGCGTGATCTTCATCGGTGCTTCAATGGATGCCAAAGTGCGTGCCTACTCGGTAGAGAGCGGTGAAGAGCTGTGGTCCGATCAGGCAGAAGCTCCAGCGGTAGCGAACCCGTCCGTGTATGAATATAAGGGTCGGCAGTATGTGGCCTTCGTGGCTGGCGGGAACACGATCCTGAAGGATCAGGTAGGCGATCAGGTGGTTGTCTACGCGTTGCCGGAATAATTCATCAGGAAGGTGAAATAAGCGTGGGGCCTGCGGGCCCCACTTTATTTTGCAGTAGTCGTTTCACCGACGCACTTATTTATCGGCTGATGCGCCAGCACGCGTTGACATCTGCTCGGCGGACTTCAGATGCTGCTCAACGACTGGCGTGTGCTCGTTGGCCAGAGCCTTCACATCCGGATCGTCGATTTTACTGGCGTCGCTCTTAAGCTTCGACAGCACCTTCTCGTGGTCCTTCACGCCAGCATATTCCATATACATTTTGTCAAAAGCGTCACCGCGCTGGTTTTCAAGCCTTGAGTTCAGGGCTTTATGGGCGGCGTCTGGCTCGGTCGGCAGCTCTACGCCCTTTTTCTGGGCAACGGCCTGCACTTTGGTCAGGGCGGCGCCGTGGTCGTCGACCATTTTCTGGGCGAATGTTTTCACTTCACTGGTCTGGGCCTTGTCCAGGGCGAGCCTGGCGGCGGCGACTTCGTTGATATTGGCCTGCGCCATGTCCTTCAACGCTTTCTCGTCGCCGGAGCTGAGTCTGGCGTCCGATTGAGCCTGGCCCGCAGCGTTAGTTTGCGCGGCGCTTGTCGTCTGGGCTTGTACGCCAACGGTGCTGAACATTGCTGCAACTGCTGATACGGCTAGCAGCCTTTTCAGGGTTTTACTCGTGTGCATATTGTTCTCCTGATGGTCATGGTACAGGTAAGTTTCGGTTACCTAACGCGCAACCGGGCAGATAAATGCTAACTGCACAGGTCAGTATAGTAGATGAACCTGCTGTAATCGCAGGTTGCGTCAGAGAGGGCAGGTAATAATGCTCAATAAGGCGACGCTTATCGCTCAGTCTCTCTACGACAATGGCACGGATCATTCCCATATTTGATGCTAATGTTAAATAGATAGATTTATTAACAGGAGGAATGATATGAAAAAAGCACTATTAGGGAGTGTATTGGCTTTAACAGTTGCAAGCTTTGGCGCATCTGCGGCAGATATGATTTCCAAAGATGAAGCGCACCACTTCAAACTTGAATACCTGGGCAATGTATCTGTAGGGGCTTCAGGTGGACAAATTTCTTCACCTTCAGATCTTCATCAAAAACTCTCGAAACTGGCAGATGAGAAGGGCGGGAAATACTATGTCATCATCGCCGCTCGAGAGCATGGCCCTAACTTCCAGGCCGTAGCAGAAGTCTTCAAATAATCTTTCCGAATAACGCAGAAACCCGCTCATGGCGGGTTTTTTGCTTATAGGGAGCAAAAAAAATGCCCCTGGTGCGGGGCGAGTTTGAGTCAAATCTTTTCTTATGTTTATGTGCTCTAAGGCGTTGGCACAATAACAGCTTATTCAAATAATGCAATCTAAATGCATATTTAAATGCAATGGCCCCATCTGCCCCTCATCTCAAGGTGAAGGCAGCATACGTAACGCAGATAGTCTACGCTTTACATAGGGTTATGGTTAAAACCAGTTAGATACTGGAAACAGTAAACGGCCGCAAGAGGTAAATATGAAAGTTGACGCAATGACGCAAAAGGCAGAGGAAGAAATTTCAGCGCTTATAGCCAAAAAAATTGCAGAATTACGAAAAAAAACAGGGTAGGAAGTATCTGAAATTGAGTTTATCGCTCGTGAGGCCATGACAGGCCTGGAGGGGTATGAAGTAAAAATCAAACTCCTGTAAGCGTTTCTTCCTGAAATGTCGCTCAATTCTTGCCGCAAAAGAGAACCGGGCGTGGTGCCCGGTTGTTTTATGGATAATCAACGTCTTTATAAGCGAATAAACGTCAGGATATCGGCATTTATGGTATCTGCATGCGTGGTATGCATCCCGTGCGGGAAGCCTGGATAGATTTTTAGCTCGCTGTTTGCGAGCAGCTTATCCTGAAGAAGGGAGGCATTTTTATACGGGACGACCTGATCGTCATCACCCTGCAACACCAGGACGGGAACCGTGATGGCTTTGAGATCGTCCGTCTGGTCGGTTTCTGAAAATGCCTTAATGCCATCATAGTGGGCTTTGGCGCTACCGATCATACCCTGACGCCACCAGTTCTGGATTGTTCCCTGCGAAACCTCTGCTCCGTCTCGGTTAAATCCATAGAAAGGACCGCTGGCGACGTCGAGGTAAAACTGGGCGCGGTTAGCGGCCAGCGCCTGGCGGAAGCCGTCGAACACCTCAATGGGCGTACCGCCGGGGTTCGTGTCTGATTTTACCATCAGCGGAGGAACGGCGCTGACCAGTACCGCTTTGGCCACTCGCCCCTGAGGCTGGCCGTACTTCGCAACGTATCTGGCGACCTGGCCTCCGCCGGTGGAGTGGCCGACGTGCACGGCATTACGCAAATCAAGGCTTTCGACCACGGCTGATGCGTCGGAGGCATAATGATCCATATCATGACCTTCACTCACCTGATCGGAACGACCATGACCACGACGGTCGAGGGCGATGACGCGGAAGCCTTCTGCAAGGAAAAAGAGCATCTGGTTATCCCAGTCATCGGCGCTCAGCGGCCAGCCGTGATGGAAAACGATCGGCTGCGCATCCTTCGGACCCCAGTCTTTGTAATAAATACTGACACCATCTTTCGTTGTTACGAATGCCATATTTCAGACTCCTCTGCTAATGGCAACATGTGTGAAGGCTAAGTAAATAGCCCAGCATTTAGGGACGTAATAAAACTGACTTATATTAATCTTATTACTGATATATCTGCTTAAAGTGTAGAAGGGTTCCTGAAAACAGTTATAGATTAATTTTGTATGGTCATTATTTATTTTTAAACGAAATATCTTCTAAACCAGCCGGGGCACTGTGTTATTTTTCTCGCGTGGTGAATCCCCCTGTGCGGAGGGGCTAAACAGCACGTGTAGCTTAGGCAATCAGTAGCGGGTCAAGGTGGCTGACCAACGACTCACCGGGAGGCACCCGGCACCACACATACGTTAAAGCTTGTATCTCGCTGAATTTATTAGGGATGGTGTATGAAGTTGGGCTTTTTGGCTGGAGCAGTGCTGGCAACCTGGTTGTCTTTAACCTACCCGACGCAAATGAGAGCTGTTTTTGAACAACTGGTTACGATAGTGCAGCAAATCACGCAGCCTTCAGCAGAGCCTCATTCTGATATGGTCACACCGGAACAGTCATATCCTTGATTGTTATATTTACGATGAACGCTACCCATCTTAATAGTTAACCTGTGCTTATTTTTCTGATGGGCTTATTATTGGCCGGGCAGAGGTTACCGCCACCCGGCCTGACGGTCTTAAACGATCGCGTTAGGGCACGCTTCGCCCTTATCAAGCTGCTGTAAATTCCCCAGCGTGGTTTCCGAAATACTGATCAGCGCTTCGGCGGTCAGAAACGCCTGGTGGCCGGTGAACAACACGTTGTGGCAGGCCGACAGGCGACGGAACACGTCGTCCTGAATCACGTCGTTAGATTTATCCTCAAAGAACAGATCGCGTTCGTTCTCATACACGTCCATACCCAACGCGCCGATTTTTTGCGTTTTCAACGCTTCGATAGCGGCCTGAGAGTCGATCAGTCCGCCGCGGCTGGTATTGATGATCATCACGCCGTCTTTCATCTGGTCGAACGCCGACTGGTTAAGCAGGTGATAGTTTTCAGGAGTCAGCGGGCAGTGCAGGGAGATAACATCAGACTGCGAGAAGAGCGTTTTCAGATCGACATACTCCACGCCCAGCTCCAGCGCAGCGGCGCTTGGGTACGGATCAAACGCCAGCAGGCGCATGCCAAATCCTTTCAGGATGCGTAGGGCGGCCACACCAATTTTGCCGGTACCGATCACGCCTGCGGTTTTACCGTACATAGTAAAGCCGGTCAGCCCTTCCAGAGAGAAATTGGCATCACGGGTACGCTGATAAGCACGGTGAATACGACGGTTGAGCGACATCATCATCCCGACGGCATGTTCTGCCACGGCTTCCGGAGAATAAGCCGGAACGCGAACGACCTTCAGACCCAGCTCTTTGGCGGCATCGAGATCGACGTTGTTAAAGCCCGCGCAGCGCAGGGCAATGTATTTCACGCCCTGTTTTTTCAACTCTTCCAGTACCGGTCGGCTACCGTCATCGTTAACGAAGATACACACGCCTTCGCAGCCGTGGGCGGTTTTAGCCGTCTTTTCAGTCAGCAGAAAGTCGAAAAATTCAAGATCGAAACCGTACGTCTCGTTAACATGTTGCAGATACTTTTTGTCGTACTGCTTTGTGCTATATACCGCGAGTTTCATAAGACTTTCTCCAGTGATTTTGGAACCACGTTAGCATGTTTAAAATTATCTTACAATTTTTCAAAATTCATTGAAATCAATAAGTTCTATGAATTATTGTAGAGCATCTACTCTTAAAAATGGCATTACCTTCAACTGACTGGCTAAACATGCGACAATGAGCGGCAAGAACGGCTTATTTATTTCGCAAAATCAGGATATTAACTGCCCATGAAGGGTAAATACAAAGCCGCAATCGCGCTATTACTGCTGCTATTTCTTGTGCCGCTGACGCTGCTGATGACGCTCGCCCAGTGGGTGCCCACGCTCGCCGGGATCTGGCTTCCCGTTGGAACACGCATCGCGTTTGAAAAAAGCCCTCGGCTCACGCGCCACGCCCTGATCATCCCCGATCTCCGTTATCTGGTAGAAGAGTGCGAAATTGCCCGCGTGGAAAACGTGACCCTGTCACACCCCAGCCGCTGGGATCTGGATATTGGCGCACTTGAACTTAACTCTGTCTGCCTGAGCAAATTACCGCAATCGGCGCCGTCTACGGTGGCGCCGAAAACGCTGGCGCAGTGGCAGGCCATCCTGCCCAACACCTGGCTGACCATCCACCGTTTTACCCTTTCTCCCTGGCAGCAGTGGGAGGGTGAGCTGCATGCCTCACTCACGCCAGCCCGCCAGGACATCACCTATAAAGGCGAGCAGGTGAGCATTAAGGGGCAGTTGCGCGGCCAGACGCTCTCCTTCAGCCAGTTCGATGTGCAGCTGCCGGACCAGTCGCAGCCCGTGAAGCTGGTCGGTGAATTTACCCTGCCGCTGGTGCCGGACGGCGTACCGGTGAAAGGGCATACGGTCGCGACCTTTAACGTGCCACAGTTATCCTCGCTGGTCGATGCCGATCTGGACTGGGAGGATAATCAGGGCCAGCTGGTGGTTATGGCGCGGGACAACCCCGATCCGCTGCTCGATTTACCGTGGCAGATCACCGCTCAGCAGTTGACCATCAGCGACGGGCGCTGGAACTGGTCAGCCTCCGGTATGCCGATGAGCGGTCGCATCGGCCTGAAGGTGGATAACTGGCAGCAGGGGCTGGAGAAAGCCACCTTCACGGGGCGGCTCAACGTGCTGACCCAGGGGGACGCGGGTAAGGGCAACGCGGTGCTGAATATCGGACCCGGCTCGCTCAGTATGGAAAACAGCGCTATGCCGCTGCACCTGAGCGGGGAAGCCAAGCAAAACGATCTGATCCTGTATGCCAGACTCCCGGCGAAGCTGACCGGCAGCCTTTACGATCCGCAGCTTACGTTTGAACCCGGCGCACTATTGCGCTCGCGCGGACGCATCATTGACTCGCTGGATATCGATGAGATCCGCTGGCCGCTGGCGGGCGTGAAGCTCACGCAAAAGGGCGTGGACGGCCGCCTGCAAGCCATTCTGCGGGCGCATGAAAACGAGATGGGCAATTTTGAGCTGCATCTGGACGGCCAGGCTAACGACTTTTTACCGGACAACGGTTTGTGGCAGTGGCGCTACTGGGGTAAAGGGAACTTCACGCCGATGAACGCGCGCTGGGATGTCCGGGGAACCGGGGAGTGGCGCGACAACGTTATCGAACTGACCGATCTTTCCACGGGGTTCGACAAATTGCAGTACGGCACGATGCTGGTCAGCAAGCCGCGCCTGGTGCTGGATCACCCGGTGCGCTGGTCGCGGGACCCGGATAACCCCACCTTTAGCGGTGCGCTCGCGCTCAATGCCGGCCAAACGCGCTTTTCGGGTGGAAGCGTGCTGCCGCCGTCCGTTTTGACCTTCAGCGTTGACGGGACAGACCCGACGGTGTTCCAGTTTAAAGGGAACCTTCATGCGGATGACATCGGCCCGGTCCAGGTGAATGGACGCTGGGACGGCGAACGCCTCCGCGGTCAGGCCTGGTGGCCAAAACAGTCTCTTACAGTGTTCCAGCCGCTGATCCCGCCAGACTGGAAAATGACCCTGCGCGGCGGAGAAATGTACGCGCAGGTGGCTTTCTCGGCGGCCCCCGACCAGGGGTTTGAGGCCGGGGGGCACGGCGTGCTGAAAGCGGGCAGCGCGTGGATGCCGGATAACGAAATCAACGGCGTTGATTTTGTTCTGCCGTTCCGCTTAAGCCAGGGCACCTGGTCACTGGGCACGCGCGGACCGGTAACGTTACGAATCGACGAGGTGAAAAACCTGGTCACAGCCCGAAATATCACCGCGGATCTTCAGGGCGATTATCCCTGGACCGAAGCGAACCCGCTCCTGCTCACCAACGTGAAGGTGGAAGCGCTCGGCGGGAAAATCACCATGCAGCAGTTGAGAATGCCGCAGCACGATCCGGCTTTACTGCGCGTGGATAATATTTCCTCCAGCGAACTGATAAGCGCGGTAAATCCGAAGCAGTTTGCCATGTCCGGCCCGGTGAGCGGCGCGCTGCCGTTCTGGCTGGACAATGAGAAATGGATCATTAAAGATGGCTGGCTGACCAACCCGGGGCCGATGACGCTGCGCATCGACCAGGACACGGCGGATGCCATTGTGAAAGACAACGTGGTTGCCGGGGCGGCGATCAACTGGCTCCGCTATATGGAAATTTCGCAGTCGTGGACAAAACTCAATGTGGATAATCTGGGTGTGTTAACCATGCAGGCGGCCATTAAAGGCACCAGCCGCGTCGAGGGCAAAAGCAGTTTCGTTAACCTGAATTACACCCATGAAGAGAACATTTTTACCCTCTGGCGCAGCCTGCGCTTTGGGGACAATCTGCAAACATGGTTTGAGCAACATGCGGCGATACCCCTTCTCCGCGGTTCGACAGGCAAGGAAAGTGAGGAACAACAATGAAAAAGAGGGCTGGTGTACTCACCGTGGCCGTCGTCGCGCTGCTGTCAGGCTGCACGCCGCGCATTGAAGTGGCGGCGCCCAAAGAGCCGATCACCATCAACATGAACGTGAAAATCGAGCATGAAATCCATATCAAGGTGGATAAAGACGTCGAAGCCCTGCTGAAATCCCGCAGCGATCTGTTCTGAGGATGCCATGAAACGATTAGCTCTGATGTTACTGGCGCTGGGGATGAACGTTCACGCCGCCACGCTTACGCTCAACGATGCGCGCACCCAGGGGCGCGTAGGGGAAACCCTGAGCGGCTATCTTGCGCCCGTTCAGCACGACGCTGAAACCCTGGCGCTGGTGAACCGTATCAACGCCGCACGCACGGAAAGTTACCAGCAGCTTGCTGACAGCAATAATTTGCCCGTCGACGAGGTGGCGAAAATGGCGGGGCAAAAGCTGGTGGCCCGCGCGCAGCCGGGTGAGTACGTGAAGGGGATTAACGGCAAATGGCTGAAAAAGTAACTAGCGGTAACGCTTACGGTATTCGCCCGGCGAAACCCCGAAACGCTGCTTAAAGGCGGTGGAAAAATGGCTATGGTCGGTAAAGCCCCAGCTGTAGCCAATGCCCGCCAGCTTTTCGTCATCGCCGATGGAACGCAGCGCCTGAGCGCATAAATCGAGGCGACGGTTCTTAATATACTGCGCCACCACCAGCCCTTTCCCGGCAAACATGCGGTACAAGCTACGCACGGACATGCCGCTCTCTGAGGCTATCCACTCCGGTCTTAACGCCTCCGACTGAATATGATCGTCAATCAGGGACAGAACGTGGCGGAACTGACGCTCCTTGCGCGGAAGCACCTCGTCATGCTGCTGGAAGGCCGGACGCAGCAGACACACCATCGCCTCCAGCGCCGCTTCGCTTTCACTGGCGCTGAGATCGGCATTGCCCATGCTCTCCTGTAATAGTCGGTAGCTCAGCTGTACGGTAGGCAAACTGCGGGAGAGGGGCAACGCGCACCTCACTTCCTGAAAACGCGCGTGTTGCTCAATGATTTGTCGCGGGAGCAACAGAGAAATCTGGCGGGAACGCTCCTGCCAGTAAATGGAGCACGGGCGGGAGGCATCAATCAGCGTGATATCCCCGGCTTTCAGCAGCGCGCGCTGGTCGTCCTGTTCGATTCCGGCGCTGCCTTCCAGCTGAAACACGGTGTAGAACCAGGCGTCGTTGCCGTTTTTGATCTCCTGACGGGTGCGAAACAGGTTAACGCCTGCGGCGGTCACCGTGCTCAGCTTCAGACTTTGGGTATAGCTGGTTTCCAGTTCGCCGAGAAACGCCCCCTCTAACGGACGTGCCGCAAAGCGCCCACAAACCTGGTTAATTTGCGCCAGCCACTGCTGAAAATTGTCCTGTTCGCTTGCACATGCCATTGATGTTCTCGCTGCACCGTCACTGTTTTCGCATTGTTGCATTTATGTTGCATATTGTCAGGGCTACGAGGCTGACTATAGGAAAGAACACTCAACGGTTACAGCGATATAAGCGGGAATTATCACGATTTGCGGAGCCTGTCACAGCTGGCAAAGCGAATGTCACACAGACAAAAGCAGGAATGCGAATCCCCTCTTAGACTGCATACACACCCTGCGAAGCATAACGAAGGAGTATCCTATGTCCGAATCACACGTCGCCGTACTGCCTGGCGTGCAGCAGTTTTTAGATCGCCAGCACGGCCTGTGGATCGAAGGGCGTCAGGCGGCATCCGATAGCGAAAAGCGTCTGAACGTCTACAACCCGGCGACCGGAGAGGTCATTGCCTCCACCGCCGATGCCAGCGTTGATGATGTCGATCGTGCGGTGATGTCTGGCTGGCGCGCCTTTGTCGCCCGAAGCTGGGCCGGGCGGCTTCCGGCAGAGCGGGAACGCATCCTGCTGCGGTTTGCGGATCTGGTGGAACAGCATGGCGAAGAGCTGGCACAGCTCGAAACCCTGGAGCAGGGGAAATCGATTAACATTTCCCGCGCCTTCGAGGTGGGCTGCACCCTGAACTGGATGCGCTACACGGCAGGGCTGACCACCAAAATTGCCGGTAAAACCCTCGATCTCTCGATTCCACTGCCGCAGGGCGCGCGTTATCAGGCGTGGACGCGTAAAGAGCCGGTTGGGGTCGTGGCGGGGATTGTGCCGTGGAACTTCCCGCTGATGATTGGCATGTGGAAAGTGATGCCCGCGCTGGCGGCAGGTTGCTCCATCGTGATCAAACCCTCGGAAACCACGCCGCTCACACTTTTACGGGTGGCGGAACTGGCGAGCGAGGCGGGGATCCCGGATGGCGTATTCAACGTGGTGACCGGCAGTGGCGCCGTCTGTGGCGCGGCACTGACCTCGCACCCGCGCATTGCCAAAGTGAGCTTTACCGGATCGACGGCGACGGGCAAGCAGATTGCCCGCGCGGCGGCGGATACGCTAACGGGCGTGACGCTGGAACTGGGCGGCAAAAACCCGGCCATCGTGCTGAAAGATGCCGATCCGGCGTGGGTGATTGAAGGGCTGATGACCGGCAGCTTCCTGAATCAGGGGCAGGTCTGCGCGGCCAGTTCACGTATATATATTGAAGCTCCGCTGTTCGACACGCTGGTCAGCGGCTTTGAACAGGCCGTGAAATCCCTGAGCGTCGGGCCGGGCATGTCGCCGGACGCGTTTATCAACCCACTCGTATCGCGCGCCCACTGCGATAAGGTCCAGGCGTTTCTGGATGAGGCGAAGGCGCACAATGCGGAGCTGATCGCCGGGAACCGGGGGCCAGACGGCAAAGGCTATTACGTTTCGCCAACGCTGGTGGTCAACCCGGATAATCATCTGCGACTGACGCGTGAAGAGGTCTTCGGGCCGGTGGTGAATCTGGTCCGTGTAGCTGACGGGGAAGAGGCGCTTCAGCTGGCGAACGACACTGAATACGGCTTAACGGCCAGCGTCTGGACGCAGAACATCAGTAAAGCGCTGGAGTACACCGACAGGCTACAGGCCGGAACCGTGTGGGTGAACAGCCACACGCTGATAGATGCCAACCTGCCGTTCGGCGGCATGAAGCAGTCTGGCACCGGGCGCGATTTCGGCCCCGACTGGCTGGATGGCTGGTGTGAAACCAAGTCGGTGTGTGTGCGGTATTAAAAAAACGCCGGGTGGCGGCTACGCCTTACCCGGCCTACGGGATCGAGGAAAAAGGTTGGTTTTGTAGGCAGGGTAAGCGCAGCGCCACCCGGCGTAACTTACAGCGACCACCGATTCCGCCCGGCCTCCTTCGCCCTGTACAGCGCCGCATCGGCGCGGGCGATGATTTCCGCCCCGACTGGCTGGACGGCTGGTGCGAAACTAAGTCGGTGTGTGTGCGGTATTAAAAAAACGCCGGGTGGCGGCTACGCCTTACCCGGCCTACGGGAGCAAGGAAAAGGTTGGTTTTGTAGGCCGGGTAAGCGCAGCGCCACCCGGCGTAACTTACAGCGACCACCTATCCCGCCCGGACTCCTTCGCCCGATACAACGCCGCATCGGCGCGGGCGATGATTTCCGGGCCGGCCAGTCCTGGGGTATAGCCTGCAATGCCCATACTCACCGTCACACATTCACTCACCTTCGACGCGCTGTGCGCAATGGCTGCGGTGCGCAGGCCAGCCTGGATCCGCGCGGCGACTTTCTCAGCAACGCTTTCTTCACAGTCAAAGAGGATCACGACGAACTCCTCACCACCGTAGCGCGAAACCACATCCTCTGGCGTGCGCACCGAGGTGTTCAGCACCTCCGCGACCCGCGCGAGACACGCGTCCCCCGCCTGGTGACCATAGGTGTCGTTATACAGTTTGAAGTAGTCGACATCCAGCATCAGGACCGTGAAGCGTTTGCCTTGCTCCACCGCATTTTCCAGCACCAGCTCCATCGCCCGGCGGTTGGCCGTTTTCGTCAGCGGATCCTGATGGGCCAGCGCATCCAGCCGCGAAATTAAACGCTGATTCTGCTGGTTGCGACGCCAGGCCTCTTCAAACCAGCTTAAGAGGATGTAGCGTCCGCAAACGAGAATGAACGTGAACACCACCCACAGCCCGGCAAAGCGAAGGTTCATCTCCTGATTCAGCAGCATGCTGGCAACGGGCATGGTGATCCACAGCGGCGCGATAAAGCACACCAGTCCCACCGGATGAAAATAGAGCGCGGTCATACCGGCCATCAGCAGGGTAACGAATATCGGCCAGGGATGAGGAAGCTGTATCACGTTGATAAACCAGTAACAACTTATCGACCACAGCAGGCTACACATTAACAGCACGGCGCTGACGCCGCGGATGTGGCGCCAGGCCATTATTACCAGCGCCACGGAAAGGATGACTACCCCCAGCATGGAAGCGTCAATCATCTGTGTGAGAGGTGGGCTGACGTGTAAGAGGGTATCAATTTGGCCGAACAGGGAATTGCGCAGCAGGATCATGAGCGCA
The DNA here is from genome assembly GCF_049238585.1 of Enterobacter cloacae complex sp. IR5428. NCBI lineage: Bacteria > Pseudomonadati > Pseudomonadota > Gammaproteobacteria > Enterobacterales > Enterobacteriaceae > Enterobacter > Enterobacter cloacae complex sp. IR5428. Next base: position 113,758 of record NZ_JBMKHV010000001.1, read on the forward strand.
AAGCTCGCGTTGACGAAGGCGAGCCACGGCAGGTTCATGGCCAGCCCGTGGACAACCATGGCGTTACGGGTCGGCCAGGTCGCGGGCTCCGGAGTGGCGTTGTGTCTTTTTTCCATGAGAGAGAATGTCCCTGTGGCGGGCGGAAAGACCGCCCGCGAGTGCATGCCTTTACGGGGTCACAATGTTAAACCAGAATTCAAATTTATCCATGTAACCGAGCATGGCATCGAGTTTTGCGGCATCGCCCGTCACTTTGATATCGCCATTATCCTGAGCCTGTTTAAGCGTCACTTCTTTCAGGATGATTTTATTCAGCGTATCGCGGTTGAGGGTCACGGTCGCGTCAGCATCCTTCGCTTCGGCGTTCGCCGTGTGGTTCAGCACGCCATTTTCCAGCTCCAGCTTGTATTTGCCGCCGTCGCTGCCGAGGTCGATGTTAAACACCGATTTTGCATCTGCTGCTTTTTCACCGTTGATATGCACCGCCAGATAGTCAAAGAACATTTCTGGCGTCATTGCGCGCACGGTATCCGGGCTGGCGGTATTCGGGGTCGGACCTTTCACCACGCCGTTACGCAACTCCTGCGCGCCGGTCAGGTAGAAGTTACGCCATGGGCCGGATTCAGCCTGATAACCCAACTGCTCCAGCGCATCCGCTTCAAGGTTACGTGCGGCCTGGTTGTTTGGATCGGCGAATACCACTTTGCTGACCACCTGAGCCACCCAGCGATAGTTGCCCTGGTCAAAATCGGTTTTAGCTTTACTCAGGATGGCATCCGCGCCTCCCATATACTCCACAAATTTCTTCGCGGCTTCTTCAGGCGGCAGTTCATCCAGGGTCGCGGGGTTGCCGTCAAACCAGCCTAAATAGAGCACGTAGGTGGCTTTGACGTCATGACTGACTGAACCGTAATAGCCTCGGTTGGCCCAGGTATTGGCCAGGGAGTTCGGCAGCTTGAAGTTGGCGGCGATCTCGTCACGCGTCAGCCCTTCATTCGCCATGCGCAGGGTCTGGTCGTTGATGTAGCGGTAGAGGTCGCGCTGGCTTTTCAGCAGGTTAACCACATTCTCGTTGCCCCAGGTCGGCCAGTGGTGCTGCGCCATGATAACTTCGGCCTTATCACCCCAGCGTACAATTGCCTGGTTGATGTATTTCGACCATGGCAGCGGTTCACGAATTTTCGCACCGCGCAGGGAGTAGGTGTTGTGCAGGGTATGGGTAACATCTTCCGCAGATTCGATCAGCTTTTTCTCTTCGATATACCAGAGCATCTCGGAAGGCGCTTCCGATCCCGGTGCGAGCATAAAATCATAGGTCAGGCCGTCGATCACCTCTTTCTGACCATCTTTCTCGATGATATTGGTCGGGGCGATCAGGGTCACCGTCCCGGCGGAGGTGGTGGTGCCGAGACCCGCACCCACCTGGCCTTTCGCATCCGGCTTCAGCAGGTTGCCGTACATATAGCTGGCGCGGCGGCTCATGACGTTGCCCGCCATGATATTTTCCGCGACGGCGGCCTCCATAAATCCGGCTGGCGCGTAGACTTTAACCTTGCCGGACTTCACGTCGGCTTCGTCCACCACGCCGCGCACGCCGCCATAGTGGTCAACGTGGCTGTGGGTGTAAATAACAGCGACGACAGGTTTCTTGCCGCGATTTTTATAGTAAAGATCCATCCCGACTTTGGCCGTCTCCGCCGACACCAGCGGGTCGACCACGGTAATGCCTTCTTTACCTTCAATAATGGTCATGTTTGACAGGTCGAGGTTACGGATCTGGTACACGCCCTCGGTGACTTCAAACAGGCCGCTGATGTTAATCAGCTGGGACTGACGCCATAAGCTCGGGTTAACCGAATCGGGCGCTTTATCGCCTTCCTTGATAAAGGCGTACTGCTGTGGATCCCAGACGGTGTTGCCTTGCTCCCCTTTGATAATTTCCTGAGGTAGCGGGGCGATAAACCCTTTGTGGGCATTGGTAAAATCGGTGTTATCGGAGAAAGGAAGTTGGTTGAAGAGTGCGTTGTTGGCCTGCTGAGTTGCTGCGGTTGCATCCTTAGGGGCTTCTGCGGCCCAGGCTGAACTGGCGGAAATGAAAAAACCGGCCAGCGCAAGGCTTCTTGCTATCTCATTGACTTTCATCCTAAAACCTCTCGGTTATGTATAGCGTTGTTCATGGACACTTCGATATCTACAAAATGTTTCAGATGTTGCAAAAGCATTAAGCGAAGTAAGATTAACTATAATCGGGGAGTGGTATTCAGCAAGAAAGCGAATGAAAAACCGGGCATCGTGCCCGGTCAACGTGTTATTTCTGCTCTTTTTTCTTACCGAGCGTTGGCGTCTCGTCAAAGAAGTTCCACGGCTTGAGTAACGTGTGCACCCATTCCGTCGGCATTATCGGCCACTCCTCGGCGCGGGCGACATGGGTGGTGCCGGTGGTCATCCAGATGACGTTATCCTGGTCGTTCAGCGACTCGTTATCTTTGCTGTACTGGCCGAGGCCCGTATCGTGCGTGGAACGGTTCGGGTATTTTCCCTCCGGGTACATCTCGTCGGGATGGTAACGCGTCACCCACAGCTGTTTATCCATAAAGCTCAGGCGGTGATATATCCACTCGTCCGGGGCAAACTTCGCGCCCGTCGCCACCGGGTGTGTGCCCCCCGCGTAAGGGATGATCTGATACGAGACCGGGTTGCCCATGCGGTTCTCTTTGCTGGTGTTGCTCAACAGACGGATGGTGCCCGGATCAAACTTCTGCGTCGCCTGCTGTTCGGTATCAATATCATACTGATTAACCTGCATGGTGCTGGTGCGCGGTCCGCCAGCGGTGTTAGGTTTGACGTCCGGATCCATGGCCACCAGCTTGTTGTTGATGCCGTCCACGTCCATATCCAGACGGAAGTTGTAGATGTGCTGGTGGGTGGTGCCGACAATATTATGGTCGATCAGCGTACCGTATCGGGTGTCATCCTTCGCGGTGGCATCATGCATGGTTTTCGTCTGCACGCCTTTCACCGCTTCAATGCCCGTGGCCCCTGCATCAATGCCGATGGTGCCGTTTTCGTGGAATACCCAGTCGAAGATATAATCGTAGTTACCCACGGTGCTGACCCAGCGCACCACCAGCTCGCGGCGCTCGGTGCTGACGTTGGGTTTACCTAACTCCTGATGCTTATACTCCGGCCCGGCGTAACGCTCGAAAATGGCGATCGCCCGGGGGATCTCCATTGGCGCACCGGTATAGTCCGGGATGGTTTCGTTGAGCATCACGGCGTTAGACGGAACATCCTTGCCGCGCACCAGCGGGGAGGTCAGGGTACCCATGCCGTAATCACCGGAGTCCAGGTAGGCCTTAAAGTACCAGCCGATATCCGGGTCGCCGTACGGCACAATCATGCCCCCGAGCGATCCCTGATACATCACCTGTCGCTTTTTGCCGTTGTCGTTATAGGTCACGGTGGAGATCATCGGGCCGACGCGCGAGTCCAGGCTCAGATGAAAATCCCAGTTCTGCCAGTGCACCATATCCCCGGTAATGGTGTAGTTCTTGCCTTCCGGCTCGATAATCTCCAGCGGTTTTTTCACCGTTTCAACGCGGTCACGGCCATCATAAGGACGCGGGGTGAGCGGCACCGGCACGACCGGGCCTTCCTCAATCTTCTGGATTTTCTTCTGCTCGAGATCCACCACCGCAACCAGGTTTTCGATCGGGTGCGCCCAGTAGTTACCGTCGCCCACGTCGAGATAGCTGATCACTTTCAGCAGGCGGTCTTCCTGTTTCAGCCCATCCTTGCCGTCAAAAAAGCCGACGGTAAGCGGGGTGGTGATCACTTTCTTCGGATCGGTAATGCCGCGCTTTTTCAGCACGGCGGCAAACTCCGGGCTTTCATTGATGATCTGCTGCACGGTATTGAAGTCATCCAGCAGCACCATGCCGTGCGCGTCTTTGATCGGCTCCCAGCGGAGGATCTTTTTGTCCTTCAGATCCACCCGGCTTTCGATGATGCGTTTGCCGTCAAGCATAATGATATTGGCCTGGCGGGGCGCATCCACCGCCGTGCCGTTAAGCACGAAGTCCCAGACTTTGGCTTTTTCTGGCTCCGCCAGCGCAATCTGGGTAAAGCGGGTATTGGGTTTAAAATCCGCAGAGGCTTTCACAATGGCTACGGCCTGGTTGATTTCATCAGCGGTCAGCGCGTTTAACGGATGGGGGCGTTTTTCAACCTGGAATGTCTGATCAAGACCGGACTGAAAGACATCGTTGATAAAAGTCTCCGGGATATAGGCCTTATTGTTCTTCATCACCACGGGCACCTGGAGCGTCAGCGGTTTGCCGTTAACGATGGCGGTGTTGGCGCCGGGTTTGACCTTCACAAAGGCACCGTCTTTAGCGATGGTGAACATCTGGGCGTAATCATCCCACTGCACGTCCGCGCCAAACGCCTGAAGCGTTTTGTCCATCGGGACCATATGCGCCTCGCTGCCGTGAGCGTAAACAGGGGATTGCCAGGAGCAACAGAGCGCAACGGCCATGGCCAGTGCCGTTCTACGGGCAGAAAAAGAAGAATTGCTTCCCATCGCAGACCTCATCTTGTTGTGTTTATTGTGTTGTGTCAGCCTTATCCTGACAGGCGCGCGCGAAAAGCGTTTGCCTGCATCTGCCAGGTTGTTTGTCAGTCTTGCCAGGTTAAAAAAAGACCGGGGGTGCATCACACCCCGTGAAAGTGAAAGTGTGCTTCAGTAAGGTGAACTGTCGAGATGAATGCAGACATCGAAACCTAACGTCGTGAACGAATAAACCGTACCGCGAACGCGAAGATAAATGTCTCCATTTTTAATTGCCACTGAAGCTTTATCATCATCGGTGATCATGACGGGATTGATATTCTTAATGTTAGACATGAATTCTTCCGGACTTTTTTTCGCATCAAAGAGATAAATATGAGACCTGTTTTTAGACAGTGACCCCGTCTCAACCTGGGTGATGTAAAGAGTTAAACGATCGTTAACCTTGATTTTTTCCTGCAAATTTTCATACACGGTAAAAAGATCGCGGAAAGGGTATGCAATGAATATGAGAAAACTAAAGATAATAATTCCAGCTCGCCAGTTAAAAACCCGAACGTCGCGCATAATCTATTCCTGCCCTTATCCATAACTGATCGACTGGATCATCACCGTAATTATTATTGTTCTGGAATTTTGCAAATTCGGCAGGATCGCTTGTCCCGGCAAGAATCTGTGCAGTGCCTGCCCCCCGGAGCAGAATTCCCTCAGGAATGCCTGCTGCCGCACCAACGGCACCGTAATGAAAATTGCCAAAATTGGCATACTCTGCACGGCCTTGTTTATAATCCCAGGGACCATGGTTTCTGACCATTTGATAAAACCATATGTAGGTCATTAATGAGGGGCCACCATGAAATCGCGCTATTATCATGTGGCTAACGACGTCCACGCCAGGTGGTGCAAAGGATGCAATATTATAGGGTGTTGAATAGGAAGGATTTCGCATATTTAACGCTCAGCCCAACAGTCTGCAAACTGTATATTACCATCGCAATATGTCCATGTTATTTTATCATAGCGTAGTTCCACGACTTCAAGATGATTATGTTTTTCTTTCGTCGGGTCTTTAATGTCATGCATCAATGGCGTAACGGAAACGACGCGAATATTATCGAGACGCATATTGTAATATTCTACTTCCTGTCCGGCGTCATTAATGCGATACCACCTGAACTCGGCCGTTTTAAGGGTTTGGCCAGTCGCAACCGCTTTCATCAGGTAAGGGGAGGAGGAATCGATTTCTTTTTGAAATACGACTGGGGCATGGTTACGTTTACTGGTAATTTTCCCGGTCAATGGATCGGTTGGGAGGCGAAGATTGTGTGTAAAGCCAGTGACTTCAATGCTTCCCTCACGGTAACAAACATCCACCGAGCCTGTAATTTTTGTACCACCATCGTCAGTCAAGAAAAGGTAAACAGGAATTGCCATAGTCTGTTAATCATCCATGTAATTTAACGTGGGAATATTCCCGGCGATAAATAATAACTATGCTAACTATACGGTCAATTTGCTTAGTGTTTCCGGTTGTAACTTATCCAAACCAGGCAGACTGGATGGTTCGATTAATCAAAGCCAACCAGCCCCTGTATTACCTTCCGTTTATTTTGATGCGCTCAAACACTCGAGGCAGCAAGGTTAATGCCATTGCTTTGATTAAAAGTCACCCTGCTGGCGCGCCACCAGCGTCAGGATGGAGTAAAGCGCCACGGCGTGCTGATGCTGGTTGAAGATCTCCACCGCCCATTCCACCACGCCCGTCGGTTTTTCCTCGGCAGTGCGCTGTTTCTTCAGCGTTTTACGTTTACAGGTCAGGCGCACCTGAATGGTATCGCCCGGCTTGACCGGCTCGATAAAGCGCAGGTTTTCCATGCCGTAGTTGGCAATGACCGGCCCAACCCCGGCATCGACAAACAGCCCCGCCGCGGCGGAAATCAGGAAATAACCGTGTACCACGCGCTCGCCAAAAATCGACTCCGCCGCGCCAATTTTGTCCATATGGGCATAGAAATGATCCCCGCTCAGGCAGGCAAAATTCACGATATCCGCTTCCGTCAGGGTACGACGCGGGGTCAGCAGGCTGTCGCCCGGCTGTAACTCCTCGAAGTATTTACGGAAAGGATGAACGCGATCTTCCAGCACCTCCGCGCCACGGACCCACTGTTTGCCGATGGCGGCGAGCATGGACGGGCTGCCCTGAATGGCCGTGCGCTGGAGATAGTGCTTCACCGCACGCAGGCCGCCCAGCTCCTCGCCGCCGCCCGCACGTCCCGGGCCGCCGTGCACCAGCTGCGGCAGCGGTGAACCGTGGCCGGTGGATTCTTTCGAGGATTCCTGGTTGAGGATCTGAATGCGTCCGTGGGCGCGCGCGGCACCGGCAATAAATTGCCGCGCCACGTTTGAATCTGCCGTGACCAGCGTTCCCGCCAGGCTGCCGCCACCCGCCCGCGCCAGCTGCATGGCGTGTTCACTGTTGCGGTACGGCATCAGGGTGGCGACGGGGCCAAAGGCTTCGGTGGCGTGAACGGCCGGAGTTTCGTCCGGCTGCGGGCAGAACAGCAGGGTGGGCGGGAAGAATGCGCCAGCCGCCTGCATATCGGCTTTACCACCCAGACGGATCTGGCAGCCCGAGGCAAGCAGATGATCGACTTTTTCCTGCACGTCAGCACGTTGCTCATGGTTGACCAGGGCACCCATCTTCACCCCTTCCTGGGCCGGATCGCCGACGACCACGTTCTCCAGCCGCGCAATCAGCGCCTGGCTGACGGCTTCAACCTGCGCTTCCGGCACGATGATGCGGCGGATGGCGGTACATTTTTGCCCGGCTTTGGCAGTCATCTCGCGCACCACTTCGCGAATAAACAGCGCAAACTCCGGCTGCTCCGGCGTCACGTCCTCACCCAGCACGCAGCAGTTAAGGGAATCTGCTTCCATGGTAAACGGAATGGAATGCGCGACGATATTCGGATGTACGCGCAGGCTCTGCCCGGTGCTGGCCGACCCGGTAAACGTCACCACGTCCTGGCTGTCGAGCTGGTTCAGCAGATCGCCCGCGCCACCACAGATCAGGCTGATGGCGCCGTCCGGCACCAGTCCGCTCTCGACGATCGCTTTCACCATCGCCTGAGTCACCTGCGCGGTGGCGGTGGCGGGCTTGATGATGGCGGGCATCCCGGCAAGCCAGGTGGGTGCGAGCTTTTCCAGCATCCCCCAGCACGGGAAGTTGAACGCGTTGATATGCACCGCCACGCCGGATTTCGACGTTAACACGTGACGTGCCGCAAAGCCGCCTTCCTTCGACAGCGGGATCAGCTCATCCTCCGGCCACAGGGTATCGTCCGGCAGCTCACGGCTGCCGAGGCTTGCGTAGGTGAAGAGGGTGCCGATACCGCCTTCAATATCCACCCAGCTGTCGGCCTTCGTCGCGCCGGTCTGGGCTGACAGGGCATAAAACCGATCCTTCTGGCTCAGCAGATGTTTGGCCACCGCCTTCAGCATGACGGCGCGCTCGATAAAGCTCATTGCGCGGAGCGCTTCTCCGCCTTGTTCAATGGCGTAACGGCGCGCGGCCGCCATATCCAGCCCTTCGCTGGTGACTTCAAATAGCGTTTCCCCGCTGATGGCGTGGGTGATGGTGCGCTCGCGGCCCCGGCCTGATTGCCAGGTGCCGGACAAGAAGCTGGCTAACTGCTGCATTTCTTCTCTCCAGGTGTTTCGTGATTTCACTATAAATAGTTTGATCGCGAATCATAAAAATCAAGCTGAGTTTTAATGAATTGTTAACGTTGTGATCTCTATTGCTTAGCCTGACCACCCGAAAGCCTTGTGTCATCGGCCTTTAATGAAAAGGCTTGCGAGCGTCGTCACAAAATAATCAAACACTTCTTGGGGTTGTATTTAACCTTTGTGTAACTTTTAAGAAACCAAATGATTCACCATTTTGCTGTTTGTGGTGATTTAACGAATCACAAAGGTGGTTATGTGACGCAAGAACAACGCTTTGAGCAACGCATCGCACAGGAGACGGCCATCGAGCCGCAGGACTGGATGCCGGATGCCTATCGCAAGACGCTGATCCGCCAGATTGGACAGCACGCCCACTCTGAGATTGTCGGCATGCTGCCGGAAGGAAACTGGATCACCCGCGCGCCGACGCTGCGCCGGAAAGCCATTCTGCTGGCGAAGGTTCAGGACGAAGCCGGACACGGCCTGTACCTCTACAGCGCGGCGGAAACGCTGGGCTGCGCCCGGGAGGACATCTATCAAAAGATGCTCGACGGCAAGATGAAATACTCCTCCATCTTCAACTATCCGACCCTGAGCTGGGCCGATATCGGCGTCATTGGCTGGCTGGTGGACGGGGCGGCCATCGTGAACCAGGTGGCGCTGTGCCGTACGTCTTACGGCCCGTACGCCCGGGCGATGGTGAAAATCTGTAAAGAAGAGAGCTTCCACCAGCGTCAGGGTTTTGAAGCCTGTATGGCGCTGGCGCAGGGCAGTGAAGCACAGCGGCAGATGTTGCAGGACGCCATCAACCGTTTCTGGTGGCCCGCGCTGATGATGTTCGGACCCAACGACGACAACTCCCCAAACAGCGCCCGCAGTCTTGCCTGGAAGATCAAACGCTTTGGCAACGATGAGCTTCGCCAGCGCTTCGTGGACAACACGGTGCCTCAGGTGGAGATGCTCAGCATGACCGTGCCGGATCCCGACCTGCGTTTCGATGAAGAGAGCGGCCACTACCGCTTCGGCGAAATCGACTGGCAGGAATTTGACGAGGTGATCAACGGGCGCGGGATCTGCAACCACGAACGTCTGGCCGCAAAACGTAAAGCCTGGGACGACGGCGCATGGGTGCGTGAAGCCGCTCTGGCCCACGCGGAAAAACAACGCGCCCGCCTGGCCGCATAAGAGGAATCAACCATGAGCAATGTTTACTGGCCGTTATACGAAGTTTTTGTCCGTTCGAAGCAGGGGCTGTCGCACCGCCATGTGGGCAGCCTTCACGCTGCCGACGACCGCATGGCGCTGGAAAACGCGCGCGATGCCTATACCCGCCGCAGCGAAGGCTGTTCTATCTGGGTGGTGAAGGCGAGTGAAATCGTCGCTTCCCAGCCGGAAGAGAGCGGGGAGTTTTTCGATCCGGCGGAAAGCAAGGTCTACCGCCATCCGACGTTTTACACCATCCCTGATGGCATTGAGCATATGTGAGGTTGGGGATGAACAACGTATCTGCTTATGCCCTGCGTCTGGGTGACAACGGTCTGGTGCTCTCACAGCGTCTGGGCGCCTGGTGCGGCCATGCGCCGGAGCTGGAAATTGACCTGGCGCTCGCCAATATCGGCCTTGATCTGCTCGGGCAGGCGCGCAATTTCCTGACCTACGCCGCTGAACGGGAGGGTAAGGGTGATGAAGACACCCTGGCCTATGGCCGCGATGAGCGTCAGTTCCGCAATTTGCTGCTGGTGGAACAGCCAAACGGCAGCTTCGCCGACACCATTGCCCGTCAGTATCTGATGGATGCGTGGAACGTAGCGCTGTACGAACGGTTGATCCACAGCAGCGACAGTCAGCTTGCCGCCATCGCGGCAAAAGCCATTAAAGAGGCGCGCTATCACCTGCGCTTTAGCCGCGGCTGGCTGGTGCGGCTGGGGGACGGGACAGAAACCTCCTCACAGAAAATGCAGCAGGCGGTGGATAGCCTGTGGCGCTTTACGGCTGAATTGTTCGACGCCGACGACGTCGAGCTGGGGCTGATTGACACCGACGTGGCGGTTGATCCGCGCGCCCTGCGGGAACCGTGGGAGCGCGAAGTGTTTGCCGGGCTGGCGGAAGCTACCCTCCGCGTGCCCGAGGAAGTGGCGTATCGCACGGGCGGCAAGAAGGGGCTACATACTGAACACCTCGGACCGATGCTGGCTGAGATGCAGTATCTCCAGCGCGTTTACCCCGACCAGCAGTGGTAAAGGAGAACGCTATGCAACGCCTCGTCGACATTGCGCCTGCCCAAATCCCGCAGATTTGGGCGCTGTTAAGCCAGATCCCCGACCCGGAAGTGCCGGTGCTGACCATCACCGACTTAGGCATGGTGCGCAGCGTGAAGGCGCAGGGGGAAGGCTGGGTTATAGGCTTCACGCCAACCTATTCGGGCTGTCCGGCAACGGAGCATCTGCTGGGGGCGATCCGCGAAACTCTGACCGGGAACGGCTTTTCCCCGGTACATATTGTGCTGCAACTGGAGCCCGCCTGGACCACCGACTGGATGACCGACGATGCCCGCAGGCGCCTGCGGGAATATGGCATCAGCCCGCCTGTCGGCCATAGCTGCCATGCCCACGTTCCCGCGGAGGTGAGCTGCCCGCGCTGTGCAAGCACCGATACCTCGCTCATCAGTGAATTTGGTTCCACGGCCTGCAAAGCGCTCTACCGCTGCAATACCTGCCGTGAGCCCTTCGACTATTTCAAATGTATTTGAGGCTGCCATGACAACGTTTCATTCATTAACAGTGGCAAAAGTGGAACCCGAAACCCGCGACGCGGTGACCATTACCTTCGCGGTGCCGCAGGCGTTACAGGAGGCGTACCGCTTCCGTCCCGGTCAGCATTTGACCCTGAAAGCCAGTCCTGGCGGGGATGAACTGCGCCGCTGCTACTCCATCTGCCGGAGCACCGCGTGCGGTGAGATCAGCGTGGCGGTCAAAGCCATCGAGGGCGGACGTTTTTCCCGCTATGCCCGGGACGAAATCAAACCGGGCATGGCACTGGAGGTGATGGTGCCCCAGGGGCATTTTGGCTACCAGCCGCAGGCTGAACGCGAAGGCCACTATCTGGCGATTGCCGCCGGGTCCGGGATCACCCCGATGCTGGCGATTATGTCCGCTACGCTGGCCACTGAAGCCCACAGCCACTTCACCCTGATTTACGGCAACCGCAGCAGCCAGAGCATGATGTTCCGCCGGGCGCTGGCGGACCTGAAAGATAAATACCCGCAGCGTTTGCAGCTGATCTCCATCTTCAGCCAGGAGACGCTCGACAGCGATCTGCTCCATGGCCGTATTGACGGGGAAAAGCTCCAGGCGCTGGCAAAAACGCTGGTGAATTTCCGCCAGTACGATGAAGCCTTCATCTGCGGCCCGTCGGCGATGATGGACGAGGCTGAGGCGGCGCTGAAAGCGCTGGGTATGCCGGAAAAAGCGATCCATCTTGAGCGCTTTAACACGCCGGGAACCCCCGTTAAACGGACAGTCAGCGTGCAGGCCGACGGGCAGAAGGTCACCGTCCGTCAGGACGGGCGCGACAGGGAGATCACCCTGACGGCGGACGACGAGAGCATTCTTGACGCGGCCCTGCGTCAGGGGGCGGATCTGCCTTACGCCTGCAAGGGCGGCGTGTGCGCCACCTGCAAATGCAAAGTGCTTCGCGGGAAGGTGGACATGGCGACCAACTACAGCCTGGAGCCGGACGAGCTGGCCGCAGGCTATGTGCTGAGCTGTCAGGCGCTGCCGATAACCGCTGACGTTATCGTCGATTTTGATGCGAAGGGGATGGCATGAGCGAACTGATTGTCACCCGTCATGGCCGCGTGTTGCAGCTGACGCTTAACCGTCCGGCGGCGCGCAACGCGCTCAACAATGCGCTGCTCACGCAAATCGCGGAGCAGCTTGAAGCCGCCGCCGCGGATGCGGAGATCGCCGTCTGTGTGATTTACGGCAACGAACGCTGCTTTGCCGCCGGGGCCGATCTCAACGAAATGGCGGAGAAAGACCTGCCCGCCACACTGAACGATATCCGCCCGCAGCTGTGGGCGCGGATAAACGCCTTCACCAAACCGCTGATTGCCGCCGTGAACGGCTACGCGCTGGGGGCAGGCTGTGAGCTGGCGCTGCTCTGCGACGTGGTGATTGCCGGCGATAACGCCCGCTTTGGCCTGCCGGAAATCACCCTCGGGATCATGCCGGGCGCAGGCGGCACACAGCGGCTAATCCGTAGCGTGGGCAAATCGCTGGCCAGCAAAATGGTGCTGACGGGCGAAAGCATCACGGCGGTTCAGGCGCACAGCGCCGGGCTGGTCAGTGACGTTTACCCGGCCTCGCTGACGCTGGAGTATGCCCTGAAGCAGGCGGGGCTGATGGCGCGCCACTCGCCGCTGGCGTTACAGGCGGCGAAGCAGGCGCTTCGCCAGTCGCAGGAAGTGCCGCTTCAGGCCGGGCTGGCGCAGGAGCGTCAGCTGTTTGCGCTGCTCGCGGCCACCGACGATCGCCGGGAAGGTATCAACGCCTTTTTACAAAAACGCACCCCAGACTTTAAAGGACGCTAATTGTGGAATTTATTCTGAGCCATGTTGAGCAGGGCGTAATGACCATTACGCTGAACCGCCCGGAGCGCCTGAACAGCTTTAACGACGTCATGCACCAGCAGCTTTCCGAATGCCTGAAGCAGGCCGAGCGCGATGACGCTATCCGCTGCCTGCTGATCACCGGGGCAGGACGCGGTTTCTGCGCCGGGCAGGATCTCAACGACCGTAACGTGGACCCGACCGGCCCCGCGCCGGATCTGGGCATGTCCGTTGAGACTTTTTACAACCCGCTGGTGCGCCGCCTGGCAAAACTGCCGAAGCCGGTGATTTGCGCGGTTAACGGCGTGGCGGCGGGGGCAGGTGCCACGCTGGCCCTCGGCTGTGACATGGTGATTGCGGCCCGTTCAGCCAGCTTTGTGATGGCCTTCAGCAAGCTCGGGCTGGTACCGGACTGCGGCGGAACCTGGCTGCTGCCGCGCGTGACCGGACGCGCCCGCGCCATGGGGCTGGCATTGCTGGGCGACAAGCTCAGCGCCGAGCAGGCACAGGCCTGGGGAATGATCTGGCAGGTGGTGGACGACGAGCAGCTCTCCGCCACCGCACAGCAGATGGCGCTGCATTTTGCCTCGCAGCCGACCTATGGCCTGGGCTTGATCAAGCAGGCAATCAACGCCGCCGAAACCAACACCCTCGACGCCCAGCTTGATCTGGAGCGCGACTATCAACGTCTGGCCGGACGCAGCGACGACTACCGGGAAGGCGTCAGCGCGTTCCTGGCAAAACGCGCGCCGAACTTTACGGGGAAATAAGATGGTGAATATCCATACGGTCGCCGTCATTGGCAGCGGCACCATGGGCGCCGGGATTGCCGAAGTGGCAGCCAGCCACGGTCATCCGGTTCTGGTGTACGACATTGACGCTGCGGCGATTTCCCGCGCCGTCGACGGCATTCGCCAGCGGCTGTCCTCTCGCGTTGCGCGCGGAAAACTCTCTGCCGACGCCGGGGAACAGATCCTCGCCCGCCTGACGCCGGTGACGAATATCAGTGCTCTGGCGAAAGCCGATCTGGTGATCGAGGCGGCCTCCGAGCGGCTTGAAGTGAAAAAGGCGCTGTTTGCCCAGCTGGCAGAGGTTTGCCCGCCGCAGACGCTACTCGCCAGCAATACCTCGTCTATTTCCGTTACCGCGATTGCGGCGGAGATAAACCACCCTGAACGCGTCGCCGGGCTGCACTTCTTCAATCCTGCCCCGGTGATGAAGCTGGTGGAGGTGGTCAGCGGGCTGGCGACCTCACCCGAAGTGGCCGATGCGCTGTGCGAGCTGGCGCTGAGCTGGGGAAAGCAGCCGGTACGCTGCCAGTCCACGCCGGGGTTTATCGTCAACCGCGTAGCGCGTCCTTTCTACTCGGAAGCCTGGCGTGCGCTGGAAGAGCAGGTGGCAGCGCCCGAGGTGATCGACGCCGCCCTGCGAGACGGCGGGGGTTTCCCGATGGGGCCGCTTGAGCTGACGGACATGATTGGTCAGGACGTCAACTTTGCCGTGACCTGCTCCGTATTTAACGCCTTCTGGCAGGAGCGTCGTTTTTTGCCGTCTCTGGTGCAGCAGGAGCTGGTGCTGGCGGGGCGTCTGGGTAAGAAAAGCGGGCAGGGCGTTTACCGCTGGCAGGAGGACAAACCCGCCGTCAGCTGGCTCGCCCCGGTCAGCCACAGCTTCAGCCCGATGCGCGCACAGCGAAGAAGTGACGGTGTCACGGAAATTGACGATCTGTTGCTGATCGAAACGCAGGGTGAAACCGCGCAGTCGCTGGCGCTGCGCCACGGCTGTCCGGTGGTGGTGGTCGACCGCATCGAGCGGGATGTGGCCGTTATAGCCGCCGCGCCCGGCAACCCGCACGCCGCCACGCAGAAAGCCATTTACTGGTTGCAGCACCAGGAGAAACGTGTGGTCCAGATTGCGGATTACCCCGGCCTGCTGATCTGGCGCACGGTGGCGATGATTGCCAACGAAGCGCTGGATGCCCTGCAAAAAGGGGTCGCCAGTGAGCAAGACATCGATACCGCCATGCGCTTAGGGGTCAACTATCCCTGCGGCCCCATCGCCTGGGGCGAGCGCCTTGGCTGGCAGCGTCTGTTAACGCTGCTGGAGAACCTGCAACGTCACTACGGCGAGGAACGTTATCGCCCCTGTTCACTGCTGCGCCAGCGTGCGCTTCTGGAGAGTAGTTATGAGTCATAACGCCTGGCATAACGCCCGCGCGATGTACGAACGGGACGCCTGCGCGCAGGCGATGGGGATGGACATTATCGAGATGGGCGAGGGCTACGCGGTGGTGACCATGACCATCACCCCGCAGATGCTTAACGGGCATAAAACCTGCCACGGCGGACAGCTATTCTCGCTGGCCGATACCGCCTTTGCCTACGCCTGCAACAGTCAGGGGCTGGCGGCGGTGGCCTCAGGCTGCGCCATCGATTTTCTGCGTCCGGGCTTTGCCGGCGATAAGCTGACCGCTACCGCGCGGGTGAAGCATCAGGGCAAACTGACCGGCGTCTATGACATTGAAATTCAGAATCAACAACAGAAAACCGTCGCTCTTTTTCGCGGGAAATCCCACCGCACCGGCGGCAGTGTGACAGGAGAAGCCTGATGCGTAACGCATTTATTTGTGAGGGTGTGCGTACCCCGGTCGGTCGCTACGGTGGAGGATTATCCAGCGTGCGGGCCGATGACTTAGGGGCCGTTCCGCTGCGTGCGCTGCTGGCGCGTTACCCGCAGCTCGATCTGGAGCGCATAGATGACGTGATCTTCGGCTGCGCAAATCAGGCCGGAGAGGATAATCGCAACGTGGCGCGCATGTCTTCGCTGCTGGCCGGGCTGCCGCAGACCGTTTCCGGTACCACCATTAACCGCCTGTGCGGCTCCGGTCTGGATGCCCTTGGCTTTGCGGCACGCGCCATTAAGGCCGGGGATGGCGATCTGCTGATCGCCGGTGGCGTCGAATCCATGTCCCGTGCGCCGTTCGTGATGGGCAAAGCCACCGCGGCGTTTCAGCGTCAGGCGGAGATCTTCGATACCACCATCGGCTGGCGATTTGTGAATCCGCTCATGCATCAGCAATACGGAACTGACAGCATGCCGGAAACGGCAGAGAATGTAGCGGAATTGTTAAATATAAGCCGTGCCGATCAGGACGCATTTGCCTTGCGCAGCCAGCAGCGCACCGCGCTGGCGCAGCAGAATGGCGTTCTGGCGCAGGAGATAATCCCGGTACAGGTAACGGGGAAAAAAGGCGCGGTAACGGAAGTGAGCGTAGACGAGCATCCGCGCGCCGAAACCACCCTTGAACAGCTTGCCGCGCTGAAAGCCCCGTTTCGCAAGAACGGTGTGGTGACGGCGGGGAACGCCTCTGGCGTCAACGACGGGGCGGCGGCGCTGATTATCGCCAGCGAGCCGATGGCGCTTGCCCAGGGGTTAATCCCGCGCACCCGCATTGTGGCCATGTCGACCGCGGGCGTCGAGCCGCGTCTGATGGGATTAGGCCCGGTTCCCGCCACCCGTAAGGTGCTGGAACGTGCCGGACTCAGTATCACCGATATGGACGTCATTGAGCTTAACGAAGCCTTCGCCGCACAGGCGCTGGGGGTGCTGCGTCAGCTGGGCTTGCCGGATGATGCGGAGCATGTCAACCCGAACGGCGGAGCGATCGCGCTAGGTCATCCGCTGGGAATGAGCGGTGCCAGACTGGCGCTGGCCGCGAGCAATGAATTGCACCGACGCGGCGGGCGCTACGCGCTGTGTACGATGTGCATCGGTGTGGGTCAGGGCATTGCCATGATCCTTGAGCGTGTTTGAGCGAACAATAATGTGAGTACCCTGCGATGATAAATACAAAAAAGCTTGATCCGATCGAAACCGCGTCCATTGATGAATTGCAGGCGTTGCAGACCGCGCGCCTGAAGTGGACGCTGAACCACGCCTACAACAACGTTCCGATGTACAAACGCAAGTTTGATGCCGCGGGCGTTCACCCTGACGATTTCAACGAGCTGGCGGACCTGCAAAAATTCCCGTGCACCACCAAGCAGGATCTGCGCGACAACTACCCGTTCGATACCTTTGCGGTGCCGATGGAGCAGGTGGTGCGTATTCACGCCTCGTCGGGCACCACCGGAAAGCCGACCGTGGTGGGGTATACCCAGAATGATATCGACAACTGGGCCAATATCGTCGCCCGTTCCCTGCGCGCCGCCGGAGGCAGCGCGAAGGATAAAATTCACGTCGCCTACGGTTACGGGCTCTTCACCGGCGGGCTGGGGGCGCACTACGGTGCAGAGCGTCTGGGGGCGACGGTGATCCCGATGTCCGGCGGCCAGACGGAGAAGCAGGCGCAGCTGATCCGCGATTTCCAGCCGGATATGATCATGGTGACGCCCTCTTACTGCCTGAACCTGATCGAAGAGCTGGAGCGTCAGATGGGCGGTGATGCCAGCGCCTGTTCCCTGCGCGTCGGCGTGTTTGGCGCCGAGCCGTGGACGCAGGCGATGCGCCGCGAAATCGAGAAACGGCTGGGCATTACCGCGCTGGATATCTATGGTCTCTCCGAGGTGATGGGGCCGGGCGTGGCGATGGAGTGTCTTGAAACCGCTGACGGCCCGACCATCTGGGAAGATCACTTCTACCCGGAGATCGTCAACCCGAATGACGGCACGCCGCTGGCCGACGGCGAGCAGGGTGAACTGCTGTTCACCACGCTGACCAAAGAGGCGCTGCCGGTGATCCGCTACCGCACCCGCGACCTGACGCGCCTGCTGCCGGGTACCGCACGTACTATGCGCCGGATGGATCGCATCAGCGGGCGCAGCGACGACATGCTCATCATTCGCGGCGTTAACGTCTTCCCGTCACAGCTGGAAGAGGAGATCGTCAAGTTCGAACATCTTTCGCCGCACTATCAGCTGGAGGTGAACCGCCGCGGGCATCTTGATTCACTTTCGGTGAAGGTCGAGCTGAAACAGAGTAGCTTAACGCTGACGCATGAACAGCGTTGTCAGGTCTGCCATCAGCTGCGTCATCGGATTAAATCGATGGTGGGGATTTCAACCGATGTGATGATCGTTAACTGCGGCAGCATACCGCGATCCGAGGGTAAAGCCTGCCGGGTGTTTGATTTGCGTAAGGTTGCGGCTAACGGATGAGGGATCTACACAAAATAATGTCTGCATCGACGGCCCCCTCTCCCTTGAGGGAGAGGGCTGGGGTGAGGGGGAAACCCCAGATTCCTATGCTATGATTCATCCAGGAAAAAAATAACAACAGAATGAATCACATGAATAAACTTGATGCCTTTATCCAGCATGCAGTCAGCTCTGTTCCCGTCAGCGGAACGTCGCTTATCTCCTCGCTTTATGGCGACGCGCTTTCCCATCGCGGCGGAGAGATCTGGCTCGGCAGTCTGGCGGCCCTGCTGGAAGGGATGGGATTCGGGGAGCGCTTTGTGCGCACCGCGCTGTTTCGCCTCAACAAAGAGGGCTGGCTGGACGTGTCCCGCATTGGCCGCCGCAGCTTTTACCGTCTCAGCGACAAGGGGCTGCGTTTGACCCGACGCGCGGAAAATAAAATCTACCGTGCAGAACTGCCGGCATGGGATGGTAAATGGCTGCTACTGCTTTCCGAGGGGCTGGATAAAACCACGCTCGCGGACGTGAAAAAACAGCTCATCTGGCAAGGGTTCGGCACGCTGGCGCCGAGCCTGATGGCCTCGCCGTCGCAGAACCTCGCGGACGTGCAGTCGCTGTTGCATGACGCGGGCGTGGCGGAAAACGTCATTTTCTTTGAAGCTCATTCGCCGCTGGCTTTGTCACGCGCGGCGTTACGATCCCGCGTGGAAGAGTGCTGGCAGCTGACCGAACAAAACGCGATGTACGAAACGTTTATCAACTCGTTCCGTCCGCTGCTGCCGCTGCTGAAAGAGGCGTCGCCCGAGGATTTAACCCCGGAACGCTGCTTCCAGATCCAGCTGTTACTCATTCATTTTTATCGTCGCGTGGTGCTGAAAGATCCGCTGTTGCCGGAGGAGTTACTCCCGGCGCACTGGGCGGGACAGAGCGCGCGACAGCTGTGCATTAACATCTACCAGCGCGTGGCAGCGGGAGCCCTGGCGTTTGTCAGTGAGAAGGGGGAAACCTCCGTCGGCGAGCTGCCCGCGCCCGGCACGCTTTATCACCAGCGTTTTGGTGGTCTGAATATCACATAAGGAGAGGGTATGCCTGTTTATCAAATTGATGGTCTGACGCCGGTCGTGCCTGAAGAGAGCTATGTTCACCCGACCGCGGTGCTGATTGGCGACGTGATCCTCGGCAAAGGTGTTTACGTAGGCCCCAACGCCAGCCTGCGCGGTGATTTTGGCCGGATCGTGGTGAAAGACGGCGCGAACATTCAGGATAACTGCGTGATGCACGGTTTTCCGGAGCAGGACACGGTGGTGGAAGAGGACGGGCATATCGGCCACAGTGCGATCCTGCACGGCTGCATTATCCGCCGTAATGCGCTGGTGGGGATGAATGCGGTGGTGATGGACGGAGCGACGATCGGCGAAAACAGCATCGTCGGGGCGGCGGCGTTTGTGAAGGCCAAAGCGGAAATGCCTGCGAATCACTTAATTCTTGGCAGTCCGGCGAAAGCGATTCGTGAGCTAAGCGCGCAAGAAATAGAGTGGAAAAAGCAGGGCACGCGGGAGTATCAGGTGCTGGTGGATCGCTGTAAGCAGACGCTGCATCAGGTAGAGCCGCTGCGGGAAGAAGAGCCCGGCCGCAAACGGCTGGTATTCGATGAGAACTTACGGCCCAAGTCGGCTGGCCGGGATAATTAACCATTTCTTGCCTGCGAAATAATGCAATGGCATAGGGATGCGTTAACGCGCAACAAATACCCTTTGGGGATAGTGTATAATTGAACGTTTCAGACCTGCATTCATAAAGGGATTTTGTTACCCTGACGCAGATCACGCCTCTCATTCAGAGCGGTCAATGCGTTTATGGAAGACACTATATGAGTGAAAACGACACTATCCCAAAGCAGTCCAAAAGCCAGATTAACAAAGCGGTATTTTACACATCTGCTTTGTTAATTTTCCTTCTTGTCGCCTTTGCCGCGATTTTCCCTGACGTTGCCGATAAAAACTTTAAGCTACTGCAACAGCAAATATTCACCAACGCCAGCTGGTTTTACATTCTTGCCGTCGCGCTGATTTTAATGAGCGTGACGTTCCTCGGCTTGTCCCGCTACGGCGATATAAAACTCGGGCCCGACCACTCCCAGCCTGACTTCAGCTACCACTCCTGGTTCGCGATGCTGTTCTCGGCGGGGATGGGGATCGGCCTGATGTTCTTCGGCGTGGCGGAGCCGGTCATGCACTACCTTTCCCCGCCGGTGGGGACACCTGAAACGGTCGCTGCGGCCAAAGAGGCCATGCGGCTGACATTCTTCCACTGGGGGCTGCACGCCTGGGCTATCTACGCCATCGTTGCGTTGATTCTGGCGTTCTTCAGCTACCGCCACGGCCTGCCTTTGACGCTTCGTTCGGCGCTTTATCCGATTATCGGGGACCGTATTTACGGCCCGATAGGTCATGCGGTGGATATCTTCGCGGTAATCGGCACCGTATTTGGCGTGGCGACCTCGTTAGGCTACGGCGTTTTACAGGTCAATGCCGGGCTGAACCACCTTTTTGACGTACCCATCAACGATACCGTGCAGGTGATCCTGATCGTCCTGATTACCGGGCTGGCGACCATTTCCGTGGTGTCCGGTCTGGACAAAGGCATTCGCATTTTATCAGAGCTCAATCTGGGGCTGGCGGTACTGCTGCTGGTGCTGGTGTTGTGCCTGGGGCCAACCGTACTCCTGCTGAAATCCTTTGTGGAAAATACCGGCGGATACCTGTCCGAGCTGGTGAGCAAGACGTTTAACCTGTACGCTTATGAACCGAAATCCAGCAACTGGCTGGGAGGCTGGACGCTGCTGTACTGGGGCTGGTGGCTGTCCTGGTCGCCGTTTGTCGGGATGTTCATTGCCCGTGTGTCCCGCGGCAGAACCATCCGCGAGTTCGTGACCGGCGTGCTGTTTGTCCCGGCGGGCTTTACCCTGATGTGGATGACGGTGTTCGGCAATAGCGCCATTTACCTCATCATGAACAAGGGAGCGTCCGATCTGGCGAATACCGTCCAGCAGGACGTGGCGCTGGCGCTGTTTAATTTCCTTGAGCATTTCCCGTTCTCTTCCGTGCTGTCATTTATTGCCATGGCGATGGTCATCGTCTTCTTTGTGACCTCAGCCGACTCCGGGGCGATGGTGGTGGATACCCTCGCGTCCGGCGGCGAGGCCAATACCCCCGTCTGGCAGCGCATCTTCTGGGCCGCGCTGATGGGCGTAGTCGCTATCGCGCTGCTGCTCGCGGGCGGACTGAGTGCGCTGCAAACCGTGACCATCGCCAGCGCGCTACCGTTCTCGATGATCCTGCTGGTCTCAATCTATGGCCTGCTGAAGGCGCTCCGACGCGATTTGACCAAACGCGAGAGCCTGAGTATGGCCACGATCGCGCCGACAGCGGCCCGTAACCCCATTCCGTGGCAGCGCAGACTGCGTAACATCGCATACTTACCTAAACGCTCCCTGGTGAAACGCTTTATGGAAGAGGTGATCAAACCGGCCATGGTGCTTGTGCAGGATGAACTGAATAAGCAGGGAACGCAGAGCCATATCAGCGACGCGTCGGACGATCGTATTCGCCTTGAGGTGGATTTAGGCAATGAGCTGAATTTCATTTATGAAGTCAGGCTGCGTGGCTATAACTCGCCGACCTTCGCGCTAGCGGCCATGGAGAATGATGAGAATCAGGCAGAACAGCACCGGTACTATCGGGCAGAAATCTACCTCAAGGAAGGTGGGCAAAATTACGATGTGATGGGTTGGAACCAGGAGCAGTTAATTAACGATATCCTGGACCAGTATGAAAAACATCTGCACTTCCTGCACCTGGTGCGTTAATCAGCCAGCCCCTGAAGCATTCGCTTCAGGGGCGTAATTTAATACGCCTCCGGCAGCGGACGGTCTATCGACACCAGCTTTCCGCGCTTCATGGTGATATAGCCCCCGGCTTTAAGATCCGCCAGCACGCGAAAGACATGCGTTCGCGACAGGTTAGTGCGCTTGATGATAAACAGCGCCAGACCCTCATTCTCTCCCGTGTGGGTTTCCTGCCGATAAAGATAGCGATAGAGCATGGGTTTAATGGTCTGGTAGCTGGTGACCTGCCTGCGTTCGTTATGCAGGTCGATGGTGAATATCGACATATAGGTCAGTATGGTGGCCAGCGCCTGCATGCGCTCAGGCCCACCCTGGAAAAATATCTGGTCGAAGTCGGCCCAGGATATTCTCACCAGTTTCACCCTGGCACTGCTGCGATATTCATACTTCGCCAGTGGACAATACCTTTCCATTAACCCGATCGGCATATACTCAATAGTATTGCCAATATTCAGCCCATCATCAGGCATTAATATCGTCAGCGACCCTTCAGTACAGAAATAAATATAGCCAGGTTCAACGGTGAGTTTTTTATTTGCGGCAACGGTTAAGACCTCGCCTTCACAAAGCATTTGCGGAAAAAATTGCCCAATATTGAGTTGCTGATAATAGGTATGGATATCCTGGAAATTCACGCTAAGCCTCTCCCCGCAACGTCTGCTATGGTAGCGAGTATAGCAGCAATAGCCCACGGATTACGAATCGATAAATAACCAGTCCCATATGGGACTATGAAGGGAAGGTATTCTGGTTAGAATGGTCCTCAATGAGTTCGCATTAAAATTATCCGCCACAATTAAATATCGCTGGCGGCGCAATTAATCTATGAGGCCATTTAATGAAATTAACGATAATCGCTAAACATCTGGCGCTGGCCGGTGTGTTGACGTCGCTGTCGCTTTCCGCGTTTGCGGAAGTACAGCCGCAGGATGCCACTCCTACAACCCAGCAGGCTAATAACGCCCTGTATAACAAATTACCGTTTGCCGATAAAACCGACTTTGAAAATGCCCATAAAGGCTTTATCGCCCCGCTGCCGCAAAACATGATCAAAGGCGAGCAGGGGAACGTTATCTGGAACCCGGCGAAATATGATTTCGTCAAAGAGGGTGAAAAAGCCCCGGATACGGTAAACCCGAGCCTGTGGCGTCAGTCACAGTTGATCAACATTGGCGGGCTGTTTAAGGTCACCGACGGCGTGTATCAGATCCGTAATCTCGATCTCTCCAACATGACCATCATTGAGGGCGAGAAGGGCATTACCGTTATCGACCCGCTGTTAAGCGCTGAACCGGCGAAAGAAGCGCTGGATCTCTACTATGCAAACCGCGGCAAGAAACCGGTCGTCGCTGTGGTGATCACCCACAGCCACGTTGACCACTATGGCGGCCTGCGCGGCGTGGTTGACGAAGCTGACGTCAAGTCTGGCAAAGTGAAAATCTACGCGCCGGATGGCTTTATGAAAGAGGCGGTTTCCGAAAACATTATGGCCGGAAACGCGATGAGCCGCCGTGCGAGCTATATGTACGGCAACCTGCTGAAGCCGGATGCAAAAGGCCAGGTGGGTGCAGGCCTTGGCACCACCACCTCTGCGGGTACTGTCACCCTCATCCCGCCGACCGACTACATTACCCATACCGGTCAGGAAGAAGTGATCGACGGTTTGACCTACGACTTTATGATGGCGCCGGGTTCAGAAGCTCCGTCGGAGATGCTGTGGTACGTCAAAGAGAAGAAAATGATCGAGGCCGCAGAGGACGTGACGCATACTCTGCACAACACCTACTCCTTGCGCGGCGCGAAAATCCGCGACCCGCTGGCCTGGTCTAAGTACATTAACGCCGCCATTGAGCGCTGGGGCGCGGACGCGGAAGTGATTATTGCGCAGCACCACTGGCCGACCTGGGGTAACGAGAATATCGTCAAGCTGATGAAAGGCCAGCGCGATATGTACCGCTACATCAACGACCAGACCCTGCGTATGGCCAACAAAGGCCTGACTCGCGATGAGATCGCCGCAGAATTTAAGCTGCCGGAATCGCTCGAGAAACAGTGGGCAAGCCGCGGTTACTACGGCTCCGTTAGCCACGACGTCAAAGCCACTTACGTGTTTTATCTCGGCTGGTTCGACGGCAACCCGGCAACCCTCGACGAGCTGCCGCCTGAACAGGCTGCGAAGAAGTTCGTGCAGTACATGGGCGGCGCTGATGCCATCATGCAGAAAGCCAAAGCGGATTATCAGCAGGGTAATTACCGTTGGGTTGCTCAGGTGGTCAGCAAAGTGGTCTTTGCCGATCCTAACAACCAGGCTGCCCGTAATCTGGAAGCCGACGCGCTTGAGCAGTTAGGTTACCAGGCGGAAGCGGGCACCTGGCGTAACTTCTACCTGACCGGCGCGCAAGAACTGCGTAATGGCGTGAAGAAGCTGCCGACGCCGAACACCGCCAGCCCGGATACCGTGCGAGCGATGACCCCGGAAATGTTCTTCGACTACCTGGGTGTGCACATCAACGGGGTGCGGGCCGGTAACGCGAAGGCGGTCTTCAATGTCGATCTCGGTAAGGATGGCGGAAAATACAAGCTGGAGCTGGAAAACGGCGTGCTGAACCATACCGCCAACGCGCAGGCGAAGGATGCCGACGCAACTATCGCGCTTGACCGCACCACGCTGAACAACATCATCCTTAAGAAAGAGACGCTGAAGCAGGCGATGGATAAAGGTGACGTGAAGGTGAGTGGAAACGGGGCGAAACTGGAAGAGATGCTGAGCTACATGGACAAATTTGACTTCTGGTTCAATATCGTAACGCCATAAGTTCAGGTTTCGTCCACATAATCCTGGCGCCTTAGAAATAAGGCGCCATTTTTTTATTCACGCATCGCCAGCGCGCTGGCACTTGCCGGGTCGAACAGTGAAATACTCTCGATCTGATCAAGCATGATCACCTTACGGAAATCCATAGCGCTTTTTGGCTCTGAGTCGAGCGTAACCTCATGCTCGGCGTACCATTTGCTGTAGTTGTGCTCAATACACAGCTGCATGTTCTCCCCGTCGCGGTAGCCGCTCAGCATCGGGATAAGCACGATATTGGCGGTTTTTTCATACTCCAGCGTGGCGGTATGGATCATGCCAATATAAATCCGCCGCGACTTCAGCGTGACGTGCGCAAGTTCACCTTCCTCCATGCACTGATAGAGCAGTTGTTCAATCCCGCTCGATTGCGCCAGCCGCTTGTAGAGCTTTTTCCGGCCTTCGCCGTCCAGCCGCGCGCTGCCGGCCCAGTTAGAACGATAGAGACAAAACAGGATCGCAAAGGCCAGCATCACCACGACCGGAGCCTGAATCCCTAAAAAGCTCCAGTTCATAAAATCAATTTGCCAGTCGGCGTATTTTGCGGACGTGAAATGGAACGTGTTGTCGGCGGCGGAGAGGGCGAACAACAGCAGCCAGAGCAGGCCGGTGGCGATCACGCCCTGTAAAACGAAAATGCAGCCATACAGCGCCACAAGGAAATAGACATCCCAGCCGAATGAACGCTTAATTTTGAACCGGGTTGAGAGATCGCGGCTGGTGTACCAGTAGCCGCATACCATCAATACCATGAATATTGCCGTTCCCATTTCAGGCCCTCTTCAGCGCGTTGACATGGCGCAGAAAGTCCTGCCGAACCTCGTTACTTTTGTAGTTAACCGAGGCGTTTCCATCCTGATCGATGATGATGCGGTCGCCATCCTCTACGGCTTCGATAATTTCCTGGTGACTCATAACCTGCAACAAGGATTCCGGGCTGGAAAAGAGCGCCATCAGTAAATTTTTCATCGCGTGACATCCTTATGAATTAAAAGGATAAGTCTGGAAGATAAATGGCACCTTTGCCTTAAGGTTATCCCTAAAAAATAACGGCACGGCGGTGAGAATCTGCTTTTGACTCAAATTGGCACCTCAGGGAAATTTTTTAAAATACTGAATTAAAAGAGGTATAAAAAATATATCTGCACAAACTTGGACAAATAACGCTAATTGTGTAAGTTTTAATTATGCGATTTCGCTACGTTGTTTACAGCCAGGATGTGACCCATGAGCACGTTGCCGTCCGTCATCAGTCGATTCGTTGATTATTACGCCACGCTGGATACCCAGCCACCTTCGGCGCTGGCAAAGATTTATCGCGCCGATGCCACGCTTATCGATCCCTTTGGCGAACACAGCGGGTTGTTCGCGATTCAGCGCTATTTCACTCACCTGCTGGCTAACGTCCAGCGGTGCCGCTTTACCGTCGATGCACCCTTGCAGCAGGGCGATCGCTTTGTTGTTACCTGGATGATGCACTGGTCGCACCCGCGTATTGCCCGGGGGGCAATGCGCCAGCTGCCGGGCTGCTCTGTGGTAGACATGCGCGACGATCGCATTGTTCGCCAGCGGGATTACTACGATGCCGGAGAGATGATTTACGAACATCTTCCGGTGCTCGGCTGGGCCGTACGCGGCGTGAAGCGGAGAGTGAAATCATGAAAACGGTTCTGATCACCGGCGCAAGCTCGGGCATCGGGGCCGGGCTGGCGAAATCGTTTGCCGACGATGGCTACCGGGTGATTGCCTGCGGGCGCGATGCGCAACGTCTGGCAGCCGTGCATCAGCACAGCCCCAACATTACGGTGCGCCTGTTCGATATGACAGACAGGGACGCCTGTCGCCAGGCGCTGGCGGACTGTGCTGCCGACACGGTGATTCTTTGCGCCGGAACCTGCGAGTATCTCGATCGCGGCGAGGTGGATGCCGCGTTGGTGGCGCGCGTCATGACCACCAATTTCATGGGGCCGGTAAACTGCCTTGCGGCGTTGCAGCCGCAGCTGATATCCGGCAACCGCGTGGTGCTGGTCAGTTCGATGGCGCACTGGCTTCACTTCCCGCGAGCCGAAGCCTATGGCGCCTCTAAAGCGGCGTTAACCTGGTTTGCTGAGACGCTGCGTCTCGACTGGGAGCCGAAAGGGATCGCCGTCACGGTCGTTTCACCTGGTTTTGTCGACACGCCGCTGACCCGAAAAAATGATTTCCCGATGCCGGGCCGGGTCAGCGTGGAGGACGCCGTCCATGCCATTCGTCGCGGTCTGGCAAAAGGGAAGGATCATATCGCGTTTCCCGCCGGGTTTAGCCTGGCGCTGCGCCTGCTCTCCGGTCTGCCCGATAAACTTCAGCGCGCACTGCTGCGCAGGATGGTGCGACCATGAAGATCGCGATTATCGGCAGCGGTATCGCCGGGTTAACCTGTGCCTGGCGGCTCGCCGGACATCATCAGGTCACGCTGTTTGAAGCGCAGGCCACGCCGGGCGGTCATACCGCAACGGTGGATGTCGACACGCCGCAGGGCAACTTTGCCATCGACACCGGTTTTATTGTCTACAACGACCGCACCTATCCGCGCTTCATGGGGCTGCTGAGCGAACTGGGCATCAGTGGGCAAAAAACGCAGATGAGTTTTTCGGTACATAACCCGCAGAGCGGGCTGGAGTACAACGGCCACACGCTGACGTCGATGTTCGCCCAGCGTCGTAATCTGTTAAACCCTGCCTTCTGGACGCTGCTGAAGGAGATCGTGCGCTTTAACCGGCTGGCGAAACAGACGCTCCGGGGTGACGTCAGCGAGTCCGCCACGCTGGAGACGTTCCTGCACCAGCACCGCTTCACGCCTTTTTTTGCGCGTCACTACATTCTGCCAATGGGGGCGGCTATCTGGTCATCCTCGCTACAGGAGATGAAACGCTTTCCGCTGCCGCTCTTTTTACGCTTTTTTGAAAACCACGGTCTGCTGGACATTACCCATCGTCCGCAGTGGTACGTGGTGCCGGGCGGCTCCCGGGAGTACATCCGCGCGATGCTGGACAAGCTTGGCGATCGCCTGACGCTGCACCTCAATGCGCCGGTGCAGCAGGTTATTCGCCACGATCGCGGGGTTGATATAACGCGTGAGGGCGTAACAGACAACTTTGATCAGGTGATCTTCGCCTGCCACTCCGCTCAGGCGCTGGCGATGCTCGCCAGCCCTACGCAGGCTGAACGTGAGGTGCTGGGTGATATCGGCTGGCAGCGTAACGAGGTGGTGCTTCACAGCGATCCGCGCTGGCTGCCGGTGCGCAAGCGCGCGTGGGCGAGCTGGAACTACCGCCTCAGCGAGCAGGATCGGGCCAGCGCCTGCGTCACCTATAACATGAATATCTTGCAGGGACTGCCGCCGGGTAGCCCGCTGTTTTGCGTCACCCTCAACCCGGAAACGCCGGTGGAAGAACGCTATGTGCTGCGCCGCTTTGTCTATGAGCATCCGCTTTTTAACCCGCAAAGCTGGCAAGCCCAGGCCCGACGCGGAGAAATAAATGGTCGCCAGCGGAGCTGGTTCTGCGGCGCGTACTGGTACAACGGCTTCCACGAAGATGGGGTACGCAGTGCGCTGGATGTGGTAAACGCCATTGCGGCCGGGGAGGGCAACTGAGATGAACAGCTGCCTTTACCAAGGCACATTGCGCCATCGCCGTCTTTCGCCAAAAGCGCACCACTTTACCTACAGCGTCTTTATGGCCTGGCTCGATCTCGATGAGCTGGACGCGCTGCCCTCCGTCGGTGTGCGCCGTAACCGCGTTGCGCCCGCGGCATTTTATGATGCGGACTACCCGCTGGGCACGCCGCTCAAAGAGCGCGTCCTTGAGCGTCTGGAAAATCTGACCGGCGAACGCCCGGCGGGGCGGGTCATGCTTCTAACCCAACTGCGTTATTTCGGCTTTCATTTTAACCCGGTCAATTTTTACTACTGCTATGACGGGGAAGACACCCTGCGCTGGGTTCTCGCCGAAGTCCGCAACACGCCGTGGAATGAACGACACTACTACGCGGTAGCGGGGCGGGACGCCCCACCGACGGAAAAAGCGTTTCACGTCTCGCCCTTTAATCCGATGGACATGGTCTACCACTGGCGCTTCAACAGTCCGGCCAGCACGCTGCGCATGCATATCGAAAACCATCAGGAGACGAAGGTGTTTGATGCCACTCTGACGCTGCGCCGGGAGCCGCTGACGCGCGTAGCGCTGCGGTCGCTGCTGGCGCGGATCCCGTTGATGACCCTCAAAACCGTTCTCGCTATTTACTGGCAGGCGCTCAGGCTGTGGCTGAAGCGCGTGCCGCTGCATAACCATCCCCTAAGCAGGAGTGAACGCTCATGACCGATCCCGTCTTTGCGCTTGAACCCGATTTCCCGCGCAACGTCCGCGTCGCGCGATGGCTGCTTTTTCGCCTGCTGAACGGGCTGCGCGGCGGCTCGCTGACGCTGCGTGAAGGCGCCCAGACGTTCCAGTTCGGCGACGCCTCCGCCGCGCTTCACGCTGAGGTGCAGGTACTCGCTCCGGGCGTCTACTGGCGCATTCTAACCGGGGGCAGCCTCGCCGCGGCACAAGCGTGGATAGATGGCGACTGGGAGACGGCCCACCTGACGCCGCTGCTGGAGCTGATAGCGCGCAATAGCCAGATCCTCGGGCAACTGGAAAAAGGGTTTCGCCTGCTCGGGAAACCTGTGGAGCGGCTACGGCACTGGATGCGGCGCAACTCCCGCGCGCAGGCACGGGAAAATATTGCCGCCCATTACGATTTGGGCAACGCCTTTTACGCCCATTTCCTTGATGAACAACTCCTTTACTCCAGCGCGCTGTTTACAGGGGAAGAGCAGGATCTGGCAGCGGCTCAGCAGGCAAAAATGGCCAGGCTGTGCGACCAACTGGCGCTCACCGCAAACGATCATCTGCTGGAGATTGGTACCGGCTGGGGGGCGATGGCGGAATATGCCGCCCGTCATTATGGCTGCCGGGTAACAACTACCACGCTATCGCAGGAGCAGTACCACTGGGCCACCGCGCGGATCGCGCGGGCAGGTTTACAGGATCGCGTTGAGGTGCTGCTCTGCGACTACCGCGATCTGACCGGAGTGTACGATAAGCTGGTGTCGGTTGAGATGATTGAAGCCGTCGGCCAACGCTACCTGCCAACGTTTTTCCGCACCTGCCAGGCGCGTCTGCGTCCGGGCGGGCGGATGGCGATTCAGGCCATCACCATTCAGGATCAGCGCTATCGCGACTACAGCAAAAGCGTCGATTTTATTCAGCGCTACATCTTCCCCGGCGGCTTTTTGCCCAGCATCACCGCCATGAATGAACTGATGACCCGCCATACCGATTTTGTCGTGCGTAACCTCTTCGATATGGGGCCGGACTACGCCCGCACGCTGGCGCACTGGCGTCAGCGCTTCGTTCACGCCTGGCAGGAGATTGAAAAGCTCGGATTTGATGACCGTTTCCGTAGGATGTGGCTGTACTACCTCGGCTACTGTGAAGCCGGGTTTAACGCCCGCACCATCAGCGTGGTGCAGCTGACTGCGGAACGCGTATGAAGCGCTACGGGCAGGTCTTTCTGCTGGCCATCGGGTTTGATCTCTACTGGACGCTGGTGGTGCTGTTTCGCGAGCAGGGGCTGGTCATCTGGATCGCGCTGGCGCTGATTGCCTGGCTGTTGTTACCGCCATCACACCGGGTATACGCTCTTGTGCTGGCGGCGACGGGCGCGATGCTGGACGCCCTTTGGGCGCTGACGGGGTTGATTTCATTCACTGGCACGTCTCTGATGCCGCTATGGATGGTGGCGCTGTGGCTGATGTTTGCCACCGTCTGGACGCAACTGACCCGCACGACCACCTTGCCGGGCTGGCTGCTGACGGCGCTGGCGACCCTGGGCGGGCCGCTGGCCTACCTGTTTGGCGAGCGTCTGGGGGCCATCACGTTCCTGGAGCCGACTTTTATCGTCGTCAGCTGGATGATCCCGGGCTGGCTGGTGCTGATGCTGTTTTTCCACCTGCTGATGGGGAGACAACAATGAGACATCTGTTACTCGCGCTCGCGCTAACCGTTATGGCCTGTAACGCGCAGGCGGCAGACTGGCTGAGCTGGCGCAAGGTAGGCGATGCCACCCTCACCTGGGGGCCGTTTACCGTTTATACCTCTCAGCTGCTGACGCCCGACGGCAGCTATACAGGAACAGACAGCGATAACGCGCTGATTATCACCTATGCCCGGGATATCGATGGCGACGACCTGGTCGAGGCGACCCGCGACCAGTGGCAGGCGCAGGGCATTTTGCAGCAGGAGCCGCAGAGTGAAGCCTGGCTGCGGATGCTAAAAGCGCTCTGGCCCGACGTCACGCCCGGCGCGCAGCTCGCGTTTGTGGTTAATAACGGTCAGGGGCAATTCTGGTATCGCCCCACGGCGTCGCAGAAAAAATTTACGCCCCTCGGGCCGCGCCAGTCGGCAGCGTTTAGCTCGCGCTTTCTGGCGATCTGGCTCGATCCCCGCACCGAGTATCCTGAACTGCGTCAGCAGTTAATCGGAGGACCACAATGAAACGATTCCTGTTAATGGCGCTTACACTGACAATGCTGGTGGCCGGGTGCAGCACAGAAGTGACCGAGTATCGTCAGCAGCAGCCAAGGCTTGATATTTTCCACTACTTCCAGGGCAAAACCGAGGCGTGGGGGATGGTGCAGGACCGCAGCGGTAAGCAGATCCGCCGTTTTCACGTCGAGATCGCCGGAGATGTTATCGGCGATACGCTGACGCTGAACGAGCATTTTGTCTATGACGACGGCGAGAAGCAGCAGCGCGTCTGGCATATCCGCCGCATTGGCCACGATCGTTACGAAGGCACGGCGGGTGACATAGAAGGTGTCGCGAGAGGTCAGGTTTCGGGCAACGCCCTTAACTGGCGCTACAGCATGAACGTGAAGGCGGACGGTAAAACCTGGCTGCTGCACTTTGATGACTGGATGTATTTGCAGGACAGCACCCGCCTATTCAATAAAACCGAGATGAAGAAATTTGGCGTCACCGTCGCCACGGTGACGCTGTTCTTTACCCGCAAAGAGGGCGGTTAATCCTCTTCGGGCTGAGGTTTACTGCTTGAGTAGATGAAGAAGAGCGCGATACTCAGGCAGACGACGGCCCCGAAACGGCTCGCTGAAAACGGAATGGCTTCATTGTTCAGCCAGCCAAAGTTATCAATCAGCATGCTCATGGCCAACTGACCCAGGATCACCGCTACCGTGGCAACGGCGGTGCCGATACGCTGCACCGCGAGCACCATAATCACTATATAGGGCACGCCGCACAGGGCGCCCAGAAGCTGCCACTTGGGCACATCCATCAGGCTGACCGCCTGTTTCGGCTCAAAAAAGAAAATGAGCAGGGCGGTTACCAGCGCGCCGACGGAAAAGGTCAGAAACGCGCTTTTGAATACCCCCACGCTGCTGCCTAATTGCCCGTTAATGGCAGCCTGAATGCTCAGTGTCGCGCCGCCAATCACCGCCAGAATAATCATAATCACTGTCATAACGTTACCCCTGCGCCACGAGAATGAGCGCGGCGATGATAAATCCCAGCGCAATAATGCGTTTTGTATCGATCCTGCGGTGCGGCGTACCCAGCAGGCCATAGTGGTCAATAATCAGGCTTTTAAAGACCTGGCCTGCCAGAATGCCGATCATCGTCATAGCAATACCGATCGCTGGCGTGGCAATGGTGAGAATGATGACGTAGACCGGGCCGAGCACGCCGCCCAGCAGGTGCCATGACGGCTGCGCAAAAAATGAGGGACTGTTGCGGGGGCTGAAAAACAGCATCAGCAGAAACGTCAGCCCGGTTCCCACGCTAAATATGCTGAACGCCGCCCACAGGTCGCCCACCTCCGCGCCCAGCGGCCCCAGCAGCCCGGCTTCCACGGACAGCCCCATGCCGCCGGCAATCACCAGTAAAATTAAAATAATGTGCATAACGCTTTTTCTCCTTTTTCCAGGCGGAGAAGATTACGTCTGAACATCATTGAGAAAAATGCCATAATGCAGGAAACACCTGTGCAGGAAATGCATTAATGATGGATGCCGGACATATCAGCGTTCGCGCGCTGCTGATCTTCATCGACGTTTATGAAACGCAGAATTTTTCCGTGGTGGCGAGGCGGGAAGGGATTTCTGCGTCGCAGGTTTCCCGCATGATCCACCAGCTTGAGGACGCCCTCGGGCAACAGCTTTTCTACCGCAACACGCGGGCGATTATGCCCACAGAGAGCGGGCATCTTTTTGTGCGCTATGCCCGGGCGATGGCCGGAAATCTGGAGGATGCGCGACGCGAGCTGGATGAACGTGCCCGCGAGCCGTCGGGCACGCTGCGTATCAATGGCCCGGTCTTTTTCGGACAACGGCACATCGCGCCGGGCCTGCCGGGGCTTCTGGCGCGTTATCCTCGTCTCTCCATTGAACTGACCCTCACCGACGATTTTATCGATCCGCACCGCGACGCCGCGGACGTTATCTTCCGCATCGGCGCGCTGACGGATTCCTCGTTTCACGCCCGAGTGTTCGGTCAGCAGTTCTACCATCTGGCGGCCTCGCCGGACTATCTGCAAAAACATGGCGCACCCGAGGGGCCGGACGATCTCAGCCGTCACCACTGTCTGGTTTACCGCGGCTCGTCCGGGCCTAACCGCTGGCTAATCCGGCAGCCGGGCGAGGCGTGGGTTCACTATCCCATCGTACCGCTGATGACTTCCAATAACGCGGAAACGCTCCTGATTGCGGCGCTGGGCGGCATGGGCGTTGTGCTATTCCCGGACTGGATGGTGAGCGAACGGCTCAAAAGCGGTGAGCTGGTGGCACTGCTGCCGGAAATGGAGTGTTCTATTAATACGGAGCCACTGACGATTGCGGCGATTTACCCGAACGCGCGTCATCCGCCCCTGAACGTCAGGGCGGTGATTGACCACTATATTGAGCGGTTCGGTACGCCGCTGTACTGGCAAACCTGAAGGTTAGCGGGCAAGCTCGCGACGGATAATGTCAGCCCCGGCGCTTAATGCCTTCAGCTTACCGTTGGCGACCTGGCGGGAAAGGGGAGCCATGCCGCAGTTGGTGGACGGATAGAGCTTGTCTGCATCCACAAACTGCAACGCCTTGCGTAGCGTATCGGCAACCTCTTCCGGCGTTTCGATGATCTGGGTGGCAACATCAATTGCCCCGACCATCACTTTTTTACCGCGGATCAGCTCCAGTAGATCCATCGGCACGCGCGAGTTGTGGCACTCCAGCGAGATGATATCGATCTTTGAGGTCTGCAACTTTGGAAACGCCTCTTCATACTGGCGCCACTCGGAGCCGAGCGTTTTTTTCCAGTCCGTATTGGCTTTGATGCCGTACCCGTAGCAGATATGTACTGCGGTTTCGCATTTCAGCCCTTCAATGGCGCGCTCCAGCGCGGCGATGCCCCAGTCATTCACTTCGTCGAAAAAGACGTTAAAGGCAGGTTCGTCGAACTGAATAATGTCAACGCCGGCCGCCTCCAGCTCGCGGGCTTCCTGATTGAGAATTTTTGCGAACTCCCAGGCCAGCTTTTCGCGGCTTTTATAGTGAGCATCGTATAGCGTGTCGATCATGGTCATCGGGCCAGGCAGCGCCCACTTGATCGGCTTATCCGTCAGCTGGCGAAGGTATTTCGCGTCGTCTACAAACACCGGTTTCTGGCGCGCCACCGCGTCTACCACGGTCGGCACGCTGGCATCGTAACGGTTACGGATCCGCACCATCTGACGATTTTCAAAATCCACGCCGCTGAGATGTTCAATAAAGGTGGTGACGAAATGCTGGCGGGTTTGTTCCCCGTCGCTGACGATATCAATCCCGGCGCGAATCTGTTCATCCAGAGACAAACGCAGCGCATCCTGTTTCCCTGCCAGTAATTCCTCATCCTGGAGTTTCCACGGCGACCAGAGCGTTTCCGGCTGCGCAAGCCAGGTGGGTTTCGGCAGGCTGCCAGCCGTCGATGTCGGGAGCAATGTTTTCATAAGAAGAACCTTTTATTCGTATTAAATTAAAGCGTGAAGTGATGAGACCACTGCTCAAGAAGGGTTTTATAGGGTTTGATGAACCGCTCTTCGGTATATTTACCCTGTTCAATGGCCAGCCGGCTGCGCTCTTCACGGTCATAGACGATTTTTGTTAATGAGTGATCCTGCTGATTCAGGTCGGGCTGATAGCACTGTCCCGCAGCGGAATTGGCATTGTAAATTTCTGGTCGATAGATCTTCTGGAACGTCTCCATGGTGCTGATGGTGCCGATCAGTTCCAGATTGGTGTAATCACGCAGTAAATCGCCGGTGAAGAAGAAGGCAAATGGCGCGACGCTGTTTTCCGGCATGAAATAGCGAACCTTGAGGCCCATCTTCGCGAAGTACTGTTCCGTTAGCGACTCGCCGTCCGGCTGGTACTCATACCCCAGCACCGGGTGGTGGTTACCGGTACGACGATAGGTGTCTTTGCTGGAGACGCTCAGGCAGATCACCGGCGCTTTTTTAAAGTTCGCCTGATATTCCGCAGAATGAATGAAGCTTTTAAAGATATTGCCGTGCAGCTCGCCAAAATTCTCGGGGAGGGTAAAACGGGGCTGATCTTTATTATGTTCCAGCAGCAGGACGCTGAAATCATAGTCACGAACATAGGATGAGAAGTTATTCCCGACGATGCCTTCGATGCGCTCGTGGGTTTTTTTATCCACGATCGTCGTTTGCAGAATTTCGATGGCCGGGAAAGTAAAATCGCCGCCGATATTCATATCGACTGAAATAATCTCCAGCTCGACGGCATAGCGGTCGGCTTTCGGGTTATCCCAGCTCGCCAGCGCGTTAAATCGGTTGTTGATCATCACCAGCGTATTGCGCAGGTTCTCCTGACGCTTCTCGCCACGCGCCAGGTTGGCGAAGTTGGTGGTGGTGCGCGTGTTTTCTGACGGGTTATAATTTTCATCAAAGCAACTGCGCTTAAGGGTAAATGTGAAAGCCTGACTCATTTGGTTATGCATCCTAAGTTCATGTTGCCTAAACGTTATCAATGCATAATTTATGCCTGAGCCACTGGCGCAGGGGAAGTGACTTAATTTCACTGCGTCATGAGGGTTCTTCATGAACTGCGCGATTCAGGTATAATCCCCCGACATTTCCAACCGGTTTAAACGATCATGACAAAACTCACCCTACAAGAGCAGATGCTAAAAGCGGGCTTAGTCAGCAGTAAAAAGATGGCGAAGGTTCAGCGCACGGCGAAAAAATCCCGCGTCCAGGCTCGCGAGGCGAGAGAGGCTGTTGAAGAGAATAAGAAAGCCCAGCTGGAGCGTGATAAGCAGCTGAGCGAACAGCAAAAACAGGCGGTGCTGGCAAAAGAGTTCAGGGCGCAGGTGAAGCAGCTGATTGAGATGAACCGCATCACCGTGGCGAAGGGCAACATTACCTTTAACTTTACCGATGGCAGCCTGATCAAAAAAATCGACGTCGATAAGCAGACGCAAACCCAGCTGATCAACGGTCGTCTGGCGATTGCCCGACTGGTGATTAACGCGAATGGCGACTGTGATTACGCGATTATCCCGGCGGTGGTGGCGGATAAAATTGCCCAGCGCGATGCGGACAGCATTGTGCTTAACAGCGCGCTGAGTCAGGAAGAGCAGGACGAAGACGATCCGTACGCAGACTTCAAAATCCCTGACGATTTAATGTGGTAAACCTCGTTCAGAATGGCGCGGCGTGACGGGCATTCATGGTCTCGCCGCTCAGCGGATGAATAAAACTCAGAACGCTTGCATGCAGCATCAGCCGGGGCGTTTCTTCCGCCCCCGGCCATTCCAGACCCCCATACAGATCGCACCCCAAAATAGGGTGGCCTAACTGCTGGCAGTGAATGCGCAGCTGGTGGGTGCGCCCGGTCTCCGGAGTAAGCTCAACCCGCGTCAACGGCATTGTCGTATCCTGGTAAATACGTTCCATCACCCGATAGCGGGAGCGAGCGGGCTTACCAGTGCGCGCACAGATCGTCATCAGCGGAAACAGCGCCGGATCTTTGGCAATCGGGGCATCCACGGTCCCTTCGTCCTGTTCCACATGTCCGCACAACAGGGCGGTGTAAACCTTGGTCACGGCGCGCTGGCTGAACTGGTGGCAAAGCGCGGCGTTAATCGCTTTGTTACGTGCAATGACCATCAGACCCGAAGTGCCAAAATCAAGACGATGCACCAGCGTGCAGCCGGGAAAGGTTTGCACCAGACGGTGGTGGACGGAATCGCGGTTTTGCGGATTTTTCCCGGACAGGCTGAGCAGACCTGAGGGTTTATTGATCAGCAGCAGATGCTCGTCCTGCCAGAGGATCTCAATGTCGTCGTGACAGGGTGGTGCAATAAACGTATCGATTATGACAGACATCAGGCCGCCGGGCTGGAGAGTGGGTGCGGATGATAACGAAATACGGGGGAAAGAAAAACCCTCCCACCGGGCGGTGAGAGGGGGAAAATTTAGGCTGCGACCAGGCTGTCGATAGCGGCTTTCGCGTCGGTCTGCGCTTTGGTGGCTACTTCCGGGCCGTAAGCGATACCTTCAGCGAACACGAAGTTCACGTCGGTAATGCCGATGAAGCCCAGGAACAGCGTCATGTACGGTGCGACCAGATCGGTAGGGGTATCTTTGTGAATACCGCCGCGGCTGGTCAGGACGATAGCGCGTTTACCTTTCACCAGACCTTCCGGGCCGTTCTCGGTGTAACGGAAGGTTACGCCAGCGCGCGCCACCAGGTCGAAGTAGTTCTTCAGCTGCGTAGGAATGTTGAAGTTATACATTGGAGCGTTGATCACGATAACGTCGTGGGCCTGCAACTCAGCAATCAGCTCGTCGGAGAGCGCCAGGGCTTCCTGCTGACGTGGGGTGAGAGGCGCATCGCTCGGACGCAGCGCGCCAACCAGCTCGCCGTCCAGCACAGGAATCGGGTTTGCCGCCAGGTCACGCACGGTGATTTCATCCGCGCTGTGCTGTTCACGCCACTGTTCAACGAAATAGTCAGCCAGCTGACCAGACTGTGAATACCCTGCCAGAATACTGGATTTCAACACTAATACTTTGCTCATGGGAATTTCCTGTTTTGTATTTGATTGAGGGGGTTGCCCCGTTGCTTGTTGACACTTTATTCACAATCCTGCCACAGGGATAGCGCAATATATCGAAGCCTATGTTCGAATTTTTTGAATAAGGCGCGAAAAGCACTGATGTGGTACTCTATAGCAATCATTAAAAAGAGATTTTATCCGGCAGTGCACTGCCCGTTAACGCTATGACAGAACAACAGAAATTATCCTTCCCGGTGCTGATGCAACAGCTTGATTCGCTGATGCTGCGCGATAAACAGCGGTTTGCGCGCCGTCTGCACGGCGTTAAGAAGGTTAAAAATCCTGATGCACAACAGGCCATTTACCAGGAGATGGCCAAAGAGATTGAACAGGCGGCAGGGAAAGTTGTGCTGCGTGAAGCCGCACGCCCGGAGATTACCTATCCGGAAAACCTGCCCGTCAGCCAGAAAAAACAGGACATTCTTGAGGCCGTGCGCGACCACCAGGTGGTGATCGTCGCGGGGGAAACCGGTTCAGGTAAAACCACTCAGCTGCCGAAGATCTGCATGGAATTAGGCCGCGGGGTGAAAGGGTTGATCGGTCACACGCAGCCGCGTCGTCTGGCGGCGCGCACCGTGGCGAACCGTATTGCCGACGAGCTGCAAACGGAGCCGGGCGGCTGCATCGGCTACAAGGTGCGATTCAGCGACCACCTCAGCGATAACACCATGGTTAAGCTGATGACCGACGGTATCCTGCTGGCGGAAATCCAGCAGGATCGTCTGCTGATGCAGTACGACACCATCATCATCGATGAAGCGCACGAGCGCAGCCTGAACATCGACTTCCTGCTCGGCTACCTGAAAGAGCTGCTGCCACGGCGTCCGGATCTGAAAATCATCATCACCTCCGCGACCATCGACCCGGAGCGCTTCTCAAAACATTTCAACAATGCGCCGATCATTGAAGTCTCAGGCCGAACCTACCCGGTTGAAGTGCGCTATCGCCCGATTGTTGAAGAGGCGGACGATACCGAGCGCGACCAGCTTCAGGCCATCTTCGATGCCGTCGACGAGCTGGGCACCGAGAGTTCTGGCGACATTCTGATCTTCATGAGCGGCGAGCGTGAGATCCGCGATACCGCCGATGCGCTCAGCAAGCGCGATCTGCGCCATACCGAGATCCTGCCGCTGTACGCGCGCCTGTCCAACAGCGAGCAGAACCGCGTGTTCCAGCCGCACAGCGGGCGCCGCATCGTGCTGGCGACCAACGTGGCCGAAACCTCGCTGACCGTACCGGGCATTAAATACGTGATCGACCCGGGTACGGCGCGCATCAGCCGCTACAGCTACAGAACCAAAGTTCAGCGTCTGCCGATCGAGCCGGTTTCGCAGGCGTCAGCTAATCAGCGTAAGGGCCGCTGCGGCCGCGTGTCGGAAGGGATCTGTATTCGTCTCTATTCGGAAGACGATTTCCTGTCGCGCCCGGAGTTTACCGATCCGGAGATCCTGCGAACCAACCTGGCATCCGTTATCCTGCAAATGACCGCGCTGGGGCTGGGCGATATCGCCGCCTTCCCGTTTGTGGAAGCGCCGGATAAGCGCAATATTCAGGACGGGGTGCGGCTGCTGGAAGAGCTGGGGGCCATTACTACCGACGAGCAGGCGACGGCCTACAAGCTAACGCCGTTGGGCCGCCAGCTTAGCCAGTTGCCGGTCGACCCGCGTCTGGCGCGCATGGTGCTGGAGGCGCAAAAACACGGCTGCGTGCGCGAGGCGATGATCATCACCTCGGCGCTCTCCATTCAGGATCCGCGCGAGCGTCCGATGGACAAACAGCAGGCGTCGGATGAAAAACACCGTCGCTTCCACGATAAAGAGTCCGATTTCCTCGCATTCGTCAACCTGTGGAACTACCTCGGCGAGCAGCAAAAAGCGCTCTCTTCGAATCAGTTCCGCCGTAAGTGCCGGGTGGATTTCCTCAACTACCTGCGCGTACGCGAGTGGCAGGATATCTACACCCAACTGCGCCAGGTGGTGAAAGAGCTGGGCATCCCGGTGAACAGTGAACCGGCAGAGTACCGCGAAATTCATATCGCCCTGCTGACCGGCCTGCTGTCTCATATCGGGATGAAGGATGCGGATAAACAGGAATTTACCGGCGCACGCAACGCGCGTTTCTCCATCTTCCCGGGCTCCGGTTTGTTCAAGAAGCCGCCGAAGTGGACCATGGTCGCCGAGCTGGTGGAAACCAGCCGTCTGTGGGGGCGTATCGCCGCGCGTATCGATCCAGAGTGGGTTGAGCCGGTGGCGCAGCACCTGCTGAAACGCTCATACAGCGAGCCGCACTGGGAGCGCGGGCAGGGCGCGGTGATGGCGACGGAAAAAGTCACCGTTTACGGCCTGCCGGTGGTTGCAGCGCGTAAGGTTAATTACAGCCAGATTGACCCGGCGCTGAGTCGCGAGCTGTTTATCCGCCATGCGCTGGTGGAAGGCGACTGGCAGACGCGCCATGCGTTCTTCCGCGAAAACCTCAAGCTGCGCGCCGAGGTGGAAGAGCTTGAGCACAAGTCCCGCCGCCGCGACATTCTGGTGGACGACGAGACGCTGTTTGAGTTTTACGACCAGCGCATCAGCCACGATGTGATCTCGGCGCGCCATTTCGACAGCTGGTGGAAGAAAGCCAGCAAAGAGACCCCGGACCTGCTCAACTTTGAAAAGAGCATGCTGATCAAAGAGGGCGCGGAGTCGGTCAGCAAGCTCGACTACCCGAACTTCTGGCATCAGGGCAACCTCAAGCTGCGTCTGACCTATCAGTTTGAGCCGGGCGCGGATGCCGATGGCGTGACGGTGCACATTCCGCTGCCGCTGTTAAACCAGGTGGATGAGAGCGGGTTTGAGTGGCAAATTCCCGGCCTGCGCCGCGAACTGGTCATTGCATTAATCAAATCCCTGCCTAAACCAGTGCGGCGTAACTTTGTACCGGCGCCGAACTACGCCGAAGCGTTTTTAGGCCGCGTCACGCCGCTGGAACTGCCGCTGCTGGACGCACTGGAGCGTGAGTTCCGACGCATGACCGGGACCACCATTGACCGCGACGACTGGAACTGGGATCAGGTGCCCGATCACCTGAAAATCACATTCCGCGTAGTGGACGATAAAAACAAAAAGCTGCTCGAAGGCCGTTCTCTGACGGAGCTGAAAGAAGCGCTGAAAGGTAAAGTCCAGGAGACGCT
This sequence comes from Enterobacter cloacae complex sp. IR5428, assembly GCF_049238585.1. Taxonomy (NCBI): domain Bacteria; kingdom Pseudomonadati; phylum Pseudomonadota; class Gammaproteobacteria; order Enterobacterales; family Enterobacteriaceae; genus Enterobacter; species Enterobacter cloacae complex sp. IR5428. Next base: position 154,939 of record NZ_JBMKHV010000001.1, read on the forward strand.
CTCTGCGGTGGCCGATGACGGTATTGAGCAGAGCGGGCTGCACATCTGGAGCTTTGGTCAGCTTCCGGAAAGCTATGAGCAGAAGCGCGGGAACTACAAGGTGAAAGCCTGGCCAGCGCTGGTGGATGAGCGCGACAGTGTGGCGATTAAGCTCTTTGACAATCCGCAGGAGCAACAGCAGATGATGTGGCGCGGGCTGCGTCGCCTGCTGCTGCTTAACATCCCGTCGCCGATTAAGTATCTGCACGAGAAGCTGCCGAACAAAGCCAAGCTGGGGCTCTACTTTAACCCGTACGGTAAGGTGCTGGATCTGATCGACGACTGTATCTCCTGCGGTGTGGACAAACTGATCCACGAGGCGGGCGGTCCGGTCTGGACGGAAGAGGGCTTTGCTCAGCTTCATGAAAAGGTGCGCGCGGAGCTGAACGATACCGTGGTAGAGATTGCGAAACAGGTCGAGCAGATCCTCACCGCCGTGTTCAATATCAACAAGCGCCTGAAGGGGCGGGTGGATATGACCATGGCCCTGGGTCTGTCGGACGTGAAGGCGCAGATGGCGGGGCTGGTGTATCGCGGCTTTGTCACCGGCAACGGCTTTAAGCGTCTGGGTGATACGCTGCGTTATTTGCAGGCGATTGAGAAGCGTCTGGAGAAAATGGCGGTCGATCCGCATCGCGATCGAGCGCAGATGCTGAAAGTCGAAAACGTGCAGCAGGCGTGGCAGCAGTGGCTCAACAAACTGCCGCCGGCGCGTCGCGATGACGACGACGTGCGGGAGATCCGCTGGATGATCGAAGAACTGCGCGTCAGCTTCTTCGCCCAGCAGCTCGGTACGCCGTATCCCATTTCGGATAAGCGTATCTTGCAGGCGATGGAGCAGATCTCCGGCTAAAACCATTGCCCGGTGGCGCTACGCTTACCGGGCCTACGGGAGAACATGTAGGCCGGGTAAGGCGTAGCCGCCACCCGGCTTTTTTATCGTTCCACCATCGCTAGCGTAAACCCATCCCACCCCTTAACGCCCACCGTTTGCAGCGCGGTGGCGGTTAAGCGTGGGTTATCTCCAGTCATCTCGATAAACTTCCGTACCCCCTGCACGCGTGCATCGTCGCTTTGCCCGTTAACCACCTCGCCGTCGCGCACCACGTTATCGCCGATTATGACCGTGCCGGGACGGGAGTAGTGCAGCGCCCACTCCAGGTAGCCGGGATTGTTTGGCTTATCGGCATCAATAAAGATCAGGTCAAAGGGCGGGACGTCACCGAAATTCTCGAGCGACTTTAGCGCCGGGCCTGTAATCAGTTCGATACGATCGCTGAGTCCCGCAAGGTGAATGTTCTGGCGTGCAACAGCGGCATGTTTCGGGTCCGCTTCAAGCGTAATCAACTTTCCATCCGGCGGCAGGGCGCGCGCCATCCAGATTGAGCTATATGCACCAAGCGTACCGATCTCCAGAATGCGGCGGGCCTGCGTCATGCGGACAAACAGCGCCAGCAGTTGCCCCTGATTTGCGGCAACGTCGTGCTCGGGTAAACCGGCGCGTTTGTTGTTTTCAAGGACGTTCTGGAGAACTTCATCTTCAGGAATAAGCGACGAAATCATGTAATTATCTACTGAACACCACTGCTGTTGCATAGATTGACTCCTTGGGGGTATCGCCAGAGGCGAAATGTAGGCCGGGTAAGGCGTAGCCGCCACCCGGCATGTTTTCACGCACTGACCCAACCGCCGCCCAGCGCTTTATACAAATCAATTTGCGCCAGCAGCAGGTTGTTTTTCACCTGTACCACGCTGGTCTGCACCGAGAACAGCGTGCGCTGTGCATCGAGCACATCCAGATAAGAAGAGTACCCGTTGCGGTAGCGGTTTTGCGCTATCCGCAGCGTCTCCTGCGCGACCGCCTGCTGAGCCAGCAGCTCGGTAAGCTGTTCCTGATAACGGGTGATGGCATCAAGGCTGTCATTCACCTCGGCAAACGCATTACGTACGGTTTTTTCGTAGCTGTACAACGCCTGATTACGCTGAGACTGGGAGATATCCACCTGTGCATTCAGCGCCTGTCGGTTCAGCAGCGGCGCAAGAATACTGCCGCCCACGCTCCAGAGCTGGAGGGGGTTATCCAGCAATCCCGACAGCGTGCGATCCTGCACCGATCCTGTGGCCGTGAGGTTGATCGACGGCAGCAGGCTGGCGCGCGATGCCGCCAGCGTCGCGTCCGCCGCAATCAGCTGACGTTCAGCCTGGACGATATCCGGACGTCGGTTCAGTAACGTCGACGGCAACTGGGAGGGCAGTTTCAGCGGCGTCAAGGCATCAAAGCTTTCACCGCGCGCAACGTCACCCGGGTTGCTGCCCAGCAGCAGGCTGAGCGCATTCTCCTGCTGCGCAATCTGGTGCTGAAGCAGTGGAACCTGAGCGCGGGTGGCGCGCAGCTCAGAATCCGATTGCATCAGCTCAAGGCGAGAGCTGTATCCCGTCTCAAACTGTCGTTTAGCAAGATTGAACGCCTCTTCACGCGATTTCAGCGTGGACTGGGTAACGCGAAGCTGTTCATCCAGCGACAGGAGAGTGACGTACCCGGAGGCCACCGACGATGCGACCGTGAGATCTGCCGCCGCGGCCGCCGCCTTTTGTGCCTCCAGCGACGCTTCGGCGGCACGGGAGGTGCTGCGGTTTACCCCCCAGATATCCACGTCGTAGCTGGCGGTCAGGCTGCCTTTGTACAACGTACCGTATACCGGAAGGCCTGTTGCGGCGGACTGCGAGCGCGCGCGCGTCCCGGTCACGCCCGCGTCAAGCGACGGGAACAGGCTGCCGTCGGCAGCGTACACCCGGGCCTGATACTCGTTAATCCGCTCGCGGGCAATCAGCACGTCGCTGTTGTTCTTCAGCGCCTGATCCACATAGCGGTTCAGATTGCTGTCGTGGAAATTGCGCCACCAGAGCTGTTCTGTCGGGCTGGTTGGCCCCGACGTCGCGCGCCACTGGGCCGGGATGTGCAGGGACGATGTGGCGGGCTCAACGTCAACCGACTGGCAACCCGCAAGGATAGCCATCATCAGCAGGCCGGCTATCGGGCGAAGCGTCATTGTTTCGCCTCCCGCGTGTCGATGGTGACCTGCACCGACATGCCAGGTCGCAGCAGCCGGTACGCCTCCGGCTCACCGAGTACCTCAATGCGTACCGGGATGCGCTGGGCGATTTTAACAAAGTTGCCCGTGGCGTTATCCGGGGTTATAGCGCTGAACTCGACGCCTGTGGCCGGGGATATGCTCTCCACGCGGCCCTGATAGGCTTTATCGTTTAACGCATCGACGGTGAATTTCACTGGCTGTCCGACGCGTAAATTCGCCAGCTGCGTCTCTTTGATATTGGCGATCACCCAGTGCTGCGGCGGGACCAGCGTGGTAAGGTGCGTCCCGGCGGTGACGTACGCTCCCAGACGCACCGCAATCTGCCCGAGCTGACCGTCACGCGGCGCGACAATGCGGGTGTTTTGCAGATCGATCTGCGCAAGCTCCAGCGCGGCTTTCGCATTTTCAACGTCCGCTTCCAGCGAAGCGCGATTGACGATAACCGTTTGTAGATCCTGGCGCGACATCTCAAGCGTTGCTTTCGCCTGGTCGATATCGGCGCTCCCCTGGGCGGCACTGGCCAGCGCCGCATCGCGCTCGCGAATGGACAGGGAGCCGTCTGCGGTCAGATCCTTCACGCGTTTCAGATCCGCCTGGGTTTTCAGACTTTGGGCACGGGCGTTTTTCAGTGCCGCTTCGTTTTTGGCAATCACCGCTTCCGCGCTTTTACGCTGTTGCAGGTTGTTGTTCAGCGCAGCAATTTTCATTGCCAGCTGCGCCTCGGCCTGATGGACGCGCTGGCGATAGATCCGGTCATCAATCTGCAACAGCAGGTCGCCTTTTTTAACCTGGACAAAATCCTGAACATGGACCTCAGTAATGTAGCCGTTGACTTGCGGACTGATGAACGTGGTCTGGCCGCGCACGTAGGCGTTATCAGTAAACTGGGTATGACGCGTGAACGGGGGCAACTGCCAGGCATAAAGGATCACCAGCACCCCGACAATGCCGATAGCCGCGGCGGTGAAAATGGAAACGACGCGTACATTTTTGCGGGTGTTGGCCTGCTCTTTGGCGGCATCCTGCTGACTCATAACTTCTCCTGAAAAATAGTCATTACTTATTGCCAGTGGCGTTCTTAAGGGCCATACGGGCGGTGATGCGCAGGCGCAGCAAGCGCCATAAAATCCAGACCAGCGTGGCTGTGGCAATGCTCGCCGTCAGGAGATAAGTATCGTTGTAAGCCAGAATGTTTGCCTCAAGCGTCGTCACCGTCTGAAGCTGAATAATGGCCTGGGTTCCCAACAGGGAACTGTCGCCAACCAGGCTTTTATACATCTGGGTGTAAAGCTGAATGCGTTCGTTCACCAGCGGGTTGAGGGTGGTGAGCTGGTCAGCCAGCAGGCTGGAATGGTACTTCTCGCGCCAGGTCTGGAAGGTACCAAGGATTGCAGAACCCAGCAGGCCACCAAGGTTCTGACTCATGCCAAACATTACGGAAAAGCTGACCAGATTGCGTGGTTCGGCGATCACCCCGCCAATGGCGGCCAGCATCGCAGGGGCGAGGAAGAAAGCGCTGCCGAAACCAAGCAGGAACTGGCTGAACATCAGCTGATCCGGCCGGGTCAGGTTGTTGGACTGGCTGTCCAGCAGCGAAGCAACAATCATCAGCGCCAGCGAGGTGATAATCGGCCAGGCCAGCTTAGTGGGTTTGATCGTCAGACAGCTGGTGACGATACCGCAGACGATTCCGGCGAAAATAGACCACGCCAGATGGGTCATCTGTTCATTCTGTAGGCCCGCATATTGCAGCCAGCCGATGACGCCGGTGTTCTGTTCCGCCAGTACGATGCGGATCAGCAGCATAATCAAACCCAGGCGTACGATGCTGCCGCTGGACAGCCAGCGGGTATTGAGCAGCGGGTTGCTGCGGTTATGTTCAAAAACGATTGCACAGACAATTAGCACCAGCGAGAGAGCCAACGCCCAGCCGATCCACGGTGTTTCAAACCACCATTCCAGACGCCCTAGCGACAGAACCGCGCACAACAGCGCCATACCGGGCGCAAGCAAAAAGAAGGTGATGAAATCTTTCTTCTCGAAAACTTTGCGTCGATCGCCCGGGGGCAGTTTCAGCACCATCACGCAGGCCAGTGAGATCAGGGCCAAACCCAGCTCGAAGAAGTACAGCCCACGCCACTCATCAAGCTGCAACAGCTCGGTGGAGAACAGCCGCGCCAGCGGTATCGCCAGCGACGAACCGGTAATGCCGATGGTCAGCGCCTTCAGTCGGTGCTTCGCGGGCCAGGCCTGTATCTGGTAATAAATGCCGAGCGAGCTGAGCGCGGCGGCGACCATCCCGTGTGCCGCCCGTACCATCAGCGCCGAGCTGAGATCGTTCACAAACAGGTGGAAAAAGGTGACCAGCACATACAGCACCAGGAAGCCTTCCGTAAACGCGCGCAAACCGTACTGCTGGCGAAATTTTACCAGCAGCAGGTTGATGGAGACGTTGGTCATGACATAGACGGCAGGCAGCCAGGCGATTTCAGTCGACCAGGCGCCGAAGGTGCCTTGCAGATTTTGCAGATTGGCGGTGACGACCGCGTTACCCAGCGCCCCGGTCAGACACACCAGCAGGCCGACCACGCCATAGGCGATCCGTTTCGACGTCGGATGTTCCGGGGTGGAAGGGGAACCCAGCAGAGCGGGTTTCTCGTGTGGCTGCCACTCGCGAGGAGCATAAGGATCGCGTTGGGGCAGGCGCATAACGGGGTTTACCTTTCAAAATGTTGAATTGTGAGCGGGCTAATGATTCTACGGCTGACGCAAATCATAATTCAAGTGAATACGAATATTGTATGTTAATCAAATGTAGAGGGAATGATGAAGAAAAAGTGCGGCTCGCGAACGGAGCCGCAATAATATTATCGCTGTTCCGGCTGCGCCTGAAGGTGGCGTTCACGGTTGATGCGGCTGGCACAAAAAATTGCAATGAGGGAGATAGAGACCGTCACGCCCAGATACCAGGCCACGGGTACCCAGTCGCCGTCGTATTTCGCCAGCAGTCCGGTAGCGATTAGCGGTGCCGTTCCGCCCGCCAGCGCGGCCCCAAGTTGATAACCCAGCGTGATACCGGTGTAGCGAACGTTGGCACTGAAAATTTCAGAGCAGAGCGTGCCGAGAACTGCCGTCACCGGTGCCCACAGTACGCCAAAAGCGATAACGGTCGCGAGCACAATTCCCCAGGTGGTACCGGTATTCAGCAGCATAAACCAGGGCACGATAAACAGGCCGAGCACGAAGACACTGACGGCGTACATACGCTGGCGGCCAACCCTGTCGGAGAGCAGCCCCATCAGCGGGATCATGATAGTGGCGACCAGTGCGCCAAGAGTTACTGCCTCCAGCGCCTGGGATTTCTGATAGGTCAGGGTGGTAGTGGCGTAGCTCACCACAAACGTGGAGAAAATATAGAACGGTGCTGTCTCCACAACCTTAAGCCCGGCGGCAATTAGCACTTCACGCCAGTGGTGTTTTATGGTGTCGCGCAGCGGAGCTTTCGCAACCTGGCCGGATTTTTTCACTTTCTGGAAATCAGGCGTTTCGTCAATATCTTTCCGAATCCAAAGCCCCAATATTACCAGCACGGAACTGAGCAGGAACGGAATGCGCCAGCCCCAGGAGAGAAAATCCTCTTCGCTGAACAGCGTCATTAGCGAGACGATAAATGTCGCCATCAACATGCCGATGGTAACGCCCGCCTGCGGAATACTGCCGAAGAAGCCTTTGCGTTTTTCTGGCGCATACTCGTAAGCCAGCAGCAGCGCGCCACCCCATTCACCGCCGATACCCATCCCCTGAATAATACGCATCAGGATCAGCAACGCGGGCGCCCACATCCCGATCATGTCGTAGGTGGGCAGCAGGCCAATCATCACGGTTGCACCTCCCATCAATGAAAGGGTGAGGACAAGCGTTTTTTTGCGACCGATACGATCCCCGATATGTGCAAAGAGAACGCCGCCAATGGGGCGAATAAAGAAGGTCAACGAGAAGGAGAGATAGGAGAGGATCAGCCCGATTACCGGGTCGACCATCGGAAAGAAAATCTTGTTAAACACCAGCGCGGCAGCGGTGCCATAGAGAAAATAATCAAACCATTCAATAGAACTTCCCGTAAGACTGGCAATTAATACCTTTTTGTTTTTCCGCAATACCGTTGTCGTGCTCTCATGTTGTGTCATGACTCAAAACTCCGCCACGTGGATGATAATAGAGGTGTTACCTGGCGCGCTTCAGGTGCAACCTGTCGGTGTGTAATGGTTGTGAAATTGTTAAGCAACTTAGGGTTGGATGTTACGTTTGGCAAGTCAGCCAGAACTAAAACGGGTCAGATCACGATGGATTAAGCAGCAACTGGTGCTTTTTCAGCACGCTGTTGTGGCAGGATGTGTTGAAGGGCAGATAATCAAAAGCACAAACCCAGGGTGCAACCCAATTGTTTTTGGATGTTTCTGGTTATTTCATCAAAATGACAAATATGCAGCGTAATGAGCACCTCGGCTTTCAGAGTGATCTCCTTTTCAACCCCGTTGTGTGAAGTACTCTAAAGATTAATGCTGTAAGGAGGTAACGATGACAATGGCACTTTTCCCCTGTCTGCCTGGCACAACCCTCGACGCCGTGAATACCGTTGGGGCGTGGCTTGCTCAGGACGACTATCAGGACAACCAGCCCGTTGATCTGGTGATTCTGGCGGGTAACGCGGTGATACCCGCGATTGATGCTGCCTGTAAAATCGCGGCTGAACAGGGGGTTCCTCTGATCATCAGCGGCGGGATCGGTCACTCGACGACCTTCCTCTACGCCGCGATTGCTAAGCACCCCCGCTATAACAGGATACCCACCACCGGGCGGGCTGAGGCGGCTATTCTGGCCGACATCGCCCGTGAATTCTGGAACATTCCGGCTGAGCATCTTCACGTTGAGGATCAGTCGACCAACTGTGGCGAAAACGCCCGCTTCAGCCGGGCGTTGATGAAACAGTCCGGACTGAACGCCGCCCGGGTGCTGGTAGTGCAGGACCCGACGATGCAGCGTCGCACAATGGCTACGTTTGCCCGCGTTTGCCGCGACGAGGCTGCATCGCCCGCATGGATGAGTCATCCCGGCCTGACGCCCGTGCTGCAAAACAGTGACGACGGTCTGGCGTTCAGCGGCCCGGTCGAGGGGTTATGGCCGGTAGAACGTTACCTGTCGCTGGTGCTGGGTGAATTTCCGCGACTCAGGGACGACATCAACGGCTACGGTCCGGCGGGACGTGATTTCATTGCCCATGTCGATATCCCTGCCGACGTGGACGCCGCGTGGCAGATCCTGCGAAACGACGTCATTCTCACCGACGCGCTGGTGAGCCGTTCTCTGCTGTAATGCTCTTGCCCGTTTGCGCCATCTTTTACGCAAACGGGCAGCCTTTGTTGCCGATTTGTGATTTTTGAAACGGGCTGACCCGTTTCTTTTATGAGATATCTCACAAAAACAGACTCATAGAGTAGGCAATTGCCCCGGTAATTATAGTTTTTAACATTAAGTTTACTTGTTAAAAACAGTGTGATTACAGGAGCAGGTTATGACAGTACCCGTACAACATCCTATGTATATTGATGGACAGTTTGTTGCCTGGCAGGGTGATGCCTGGATTGACGTGATCAATCCGGCCACGGAAGAGGTCATTTCCCGTATTCCCGACGGCACCGCCGAGGACGCCCGCAAGGCCATTGACGCGGCAGAGCGCGCGCAGGCTGGCTGGGAGGCGCTGCCTGCCATTGAACGCGCCAGCTGGCTACGCAAAATTTCCGCCGGGATCCGCGAGCGCGTCAGCGAAATCAGCGCGCTGATTGTGGCCGAAGGGGGCAAGATCCAGCAGCTGGCGGAAGTGGAGGTTAACTTTACCGCTGACTATATCGACTATATGGCCGAGTGGGCGCGCCGTTATGAAGGGGAAATCATTCAGAGCGACCGTCCGGGCGAGAATATTCTGGTGTTTAAGCGCGCCCTTGGCGTCACCACCGGCATTCTGCCGTGGAACTTTCCCTTCTTCCTGATTGCCCGTAAGCTCGCTCCTGCGCTAATCACCGGCAACACCATCGTTATCAAACCGAGCGAATTTACCCCAAACAACGCCATTGCGTTTGCCAAAATCGTCGACGAGATTGGCCTGCCGAAAGGCGTCTTCAATCTGGTGCTGGGCCGCGGTGAAACCGTCGGACAGGAGCTGGCCGGGAACCCGAAAGTGGCGATGGTCAGCATGACCGGCAGCGTCGGGGCGGGTGAAAAGATCATGGCTGCGGCTGCGAAAAACATCACCAAAGTGGGGCTGGAGCTGGGTGGTAAAGCCCCGGCCATCGTGATGGACGATGCCGACCTCGAGCTGGCCGTGAAGGCCATTGTGGATTCACGCGTCATCAATACCGGACAGGTGTGTAACTGCGCGGAACGTGTCTATGTTCAGAAGGGGATCTACGACCGCTTTGTGAATCGTCTGGGCGAGGCAATGAAAGCCGTCCAGTTTGGCAATCCGGCTGAGCGAACGGATATTGCCATGGGGCCGCTGATCAACGCCGCCGCGCTGGAGCGTGTGGAGCAGAAGGTGGCGCGCGCGGTGCAGGAAGGGGCTAAAGTGGTCCTTGGCGGTAAAGCGGCAGAGGGCAAAGGGTATTTTTATCCCCCAACGCTGCTGCTTGACGTACATCAGGACATGGCCATCATGCACGAAGAGACCTTTGGCCCGGTGCTGCCGGTGGTGGCTTTCGACACCCTGGAAGAGGCCCTGAAAATGGCCAACGACAGCGACTACGGTTTAACCTCGTCTGTATATACGCAGGATCTGAATGTCGCCATGAAAGCAATTAAAGGGCTTAAGTTCGGCGAGACCTACATTAACCGTGAAAACTTTGAAGCGATGCAGGGCTTCCATGCGGGCTGGCGGAAATCCGGGATCGGCGGGGCGGATGGCAAACACGGTCTGAATGAGTATTTGCAGACGCAGGTAGTCTATTTACAGTCGTAATCAGGAGCCCCCTCCATGCGAGATAATGTGTGCACTGAGCAGTTCCCTCGCCCCTTTGGGGAGAGGGTTAGGGTGAGGGGAACATACGGCTCTGGTGGTCATTCCGTTCACTTTAGGTTCCTTGCTACTCTGTAACAAAATGACCGGTGAACGTGCCAGGGTGGCTCAGTCGCCACCACCCTGGCTCCCGGCGGTAAATCGCCGCTTCGCGGTCCCTTCGGCTTATTCCTTCCGGCTTATCGGGGACGGGCGGAGGTAACATCCCTGTAAAGCCCGCCCTCTCGGCGCATCCCTGCGCCTCGCCCCGGCCGGAAGGCAAACGCCTCAGCGATTTACAGCCGGACCTGGGCATCGCTGTAATCCCTCCGTTATTCTGAAGGCACGTTAATGCTTCTGATTTCAAATAACTGGGAATACTCGGCCCTCCGTAAAAGGGGGTTCACATTTTCAGGAAAGGTGGTTATGTTGGCGCGATAACTGTTATTTATCGGGAAACAACATGCGCACAAAATATACGGGTCTGCAAATCAGCATTCACTGGCTGGTTTTTCTGTTAGTGATTATGGCCTATTGCGCCATGGAATTCAGAGGCTGGTTCCCGCGAACCGATCGTCCGCTTATTAATATGATCCACGTTTCCTGCGGGATCAGCATCCTGGTGCTGATGGTGGCGCGCCTGTTTATCCGCCTGAAATTCCCGGCTCCGCCCATTCAACCGAAACCAAAAGCGATGATCACCGGGCTGTCCCATCTGGGGCATCTGGTTATCTACCTGCTGTTTATTGCGCTGCCGCTGATCGGCATGGTGATGATGTATAACCGGGGAAATGACTGGTTTGCGTTTGGCCTGACGATGCCGCATGCGGCGGAGGGGAATTTTGACCTGGTGGATACGCTAAAAGCGTGGCACGTAACGCTGGCGAATCTGGGGTATTTTGTGATTGGTTTGCACGCCTTTGCCGCGCTGATGCATCACTATTTCTGGAAAGACAATACGCTGCTGCGCATGATGCCGAAAAAGCGTCAGTGACCGATAATGCCCTGCCAACCCGCAGGGCATTTTTTTTGCGGCTTATTGCAGTTGCGCGCGCTCCTGCGCCGTTAAGTCCAGTTCCTGAGTTGTACCCGTTTCTGAAGATTTTACCGCCGCTTCCAGCACCGCCATCACCGCCAGGGCTTCCACCGGATGGACCGGATTGTCAATCTTGCCGTTCAGGGCATCGCGCACGTTTATATAGTACTGCCGCTGGTCGCCTTTTGGCGCAGGGATAGCGCTGGCTTCACCCTGGGCATTAAACAGCACCATAGCGTCGCTGTCCTCACCCCAGCTTTCGCTACCCGGAATGACGCCTGCCAGAAGCTGGGCTTCCTGCTGATCGATGCGCGCTTTCACCACGCTGGCATTATCGCCGTGGACGGTAAAGCGGGCAACGCCGCCTGCCACCAGCATGCTGCAATGGAGGACCACTTTGTGTTCAGGATAGTTCAGCACCACGTGCGCCCAGTCGTTAATTTCCGCACCGTCACGCAGGGTGGCGATGTTGCCCTGTACCGACAGCGGCAGACCAAAAAGCTGTAGCGTCTGGTCAATCATGTGCGGGCCTAAGTCGAACCACAGGCCACTGCCGGGAACATTTTGCTCTCTCCAGCGCACGCGAACCTCCGGGCGGAAACGATCGATATGCGATTCAAAGTGTTTTACCTTGCCGATACTGCCTTGCTCAATCACCTGCTTAATGCCGAGAAAATCGCTGTCCCAGCGGCGGTTATGGAAGACAGAGAGCAGGCGCTGTTTTTCTTGCGCAAGCGCAATCAGATCTCGCGCTTCCTGCATATCCAGCGTAAATGGCTTATCCACCACTACGTGCTTGCCGGCGTTGAGCGCCAGGGTGGCCAGCGGCGCATGGGTCGCGTTAGGGGAGGCGATAACCACCAGGTCGATATCCGGGTGCTGAATAGCCTCTTCAGGGGTGGCAACAACGAGGACGTCCGGCAGATCGCGTTTGACCTTTTCTTCATCCCGGGATGAGACCACCGCCAGCTTCAGGCCGTCGACGGACTGGATCAGCGGGGCATGAAACGTCTTACCCACAAAACCATACCCGATCAGCGCAATATTCATTGTCTTCACTTTATTCATGACCTTCTCCACGTTAATGCGCGCAAACGGTAACCTGCACGGCGCTATGGTCCCCGAGCTCTGCCCAGGGACGATCTAAAAACAGTTGATGAATCTGGGATAACCCTGAAACCAGATAAGGTTCGCACTGGTTGAGTTTAAGATGGTCGGCGACTACCCAGTGCGCCTGGCTTGCGGCCAGCATGGCACGCTTCACCTCGGCATCCGCCTCCTGACTGGCGCTCAATCCGAGCTCGGCATGAATGGCGCATGCGCCAAGGATGGCGATATCCGCCCGGTAGCGAGAGAGCAGCGAAAGGGTGGCGCTTCCGGCAAACAGGCGCTGTTTCTGATCCCACTTTCCACCAAGCAGGATCAGATCGACATCTTCCCGATCGCTAACCTGCTGGGCGATATCAAGAGAAGGGGTGATGATGGTCAGCGGTCCCTGCAGGAAAGAGGCAACGGCCAGAAGTGTGCTTCCGGCGTCCAGAAAAAGCGTCGAGCCCGCAGGTACGCACTGCGCAACCTGTTTACCCAGCCGCTGCTTGATTTCAGGCAGTAAGGTATTCCTGCTAACTCGGTTCATCGTCGAGAGATTCAGCGCGATGGCGCCGCCATGGTTTTTTTGTGCCAGTCCCTGTTTTTCCAGATCGGTCAGATCGCGACGGATGGTATCCGCCGAAACCTGCAACTTTTCTGCCAGCTCAGTGATGCTGGCCTGGCCTTGTTCAGTAATAATTTCAAGTACATATTTCTGTCTGGCGGTTTTATGCATGGGTGCAGTATCCTGCAAAATGTCGCAATACTATGCAGTTTACAGCATTTTACAGGAAAGGGAATCGTAACAGGAGGGGGATGTTGTCCAAAAACAGTTTGATAAGGTGAATATTGAATTAGCATTAATCAGTCATCAAAAACATGTATGTATCGTTTAGACCTGATGTTAACGCTATGTTTTACATAGAAATTTGGTTAAAGCTACCGAATAAGGAGTTCGAATAAGAATATAAAACCAGATTATAAATATAAATTGGTGCTTATATCTATTAGATATTCTTTTTAAAGTAAAATAATTTAATATTAATCAGCGAATGACTTAAATTGACAGTTCTTTGAAAATCTTTGTGTCTGATTCGAGATGAAATAAACGCAAAAATGTACATCAAGGTGTTTCAGAATTTTCCTTAAATTACAGAGGGTTTATATGATTCAGCGTAAACGCATCTAATAGCCATTTGTCCAGAAACCCCATCTTTTTTCTTATTTGTAACACCACATTAACATTACGGATGTGGTCGCTCATATCACATTTTGTTATGCTGCGAATCAATAAATATTTAAGTAAATTCTTAAAAGAAAAAAAGAGATTGAACGGCTCTCATCTCAATTGAAATGGGTGTGGTCGACTATTGGCGGAATTTATCAAACAGGAGTGGGGCAAATAGGGTGAATTATTTGTACCTCTTCCTGGTAATTATTTAGCCATCACCTGAAGTCCGGGGGTATTATAAAGATGAAATGCAATAACAGGATGCTCAGATTATCTGCTTCCCTGACCTTAATTTCACTGGTGGTGACAGCGGCTCATGCAACTAACGGTCTGGTAGGAATATCTCCCGTTGCGGCAATGACGATGAAAGAAAGTATTCTTTTCGCTCTTGACCGCGACCCGTCGGTGAGTCAGCAGGCTGCACAGCTGGGGATTGGCCAGGCACAAATAGACGAAGCGCGTAGTGGCTGGATGCCACAAATAGCCCTGAACGGGAGTACGGGTCACAGCCAGACCACCGATTCGAGCGGCTCGTTGCGAAATTCCGCAGCCTGGGGGCTGAGCCTGACGCAGCTTGTGTACGATTTTGGCAAGACCAATAACAGCATCAGCCAGTCTTCAGCTCAGCGTGACAGCTATCGCTACCAGCTGATGAGCACGATGTCTGCCGTCGCGGAAAAAACGGCCCTCAGCTATGTGGAAGTGAAACGCTACAGCGATCTGCTACAGGCGGCAACAGAGAACGTGCAGGCGCTTAAATACGTTGAGCAGCTGGCAAAACTCCGCGCCGATGCAGGCGTAAGCTCCACCTCTGATGAGCTTCAGACCCGCACCCGTATTGCCGGAATGCAGGCGACGGTAGAGCAGTACAATGCGTCACTGAACAGCGCCCGCGCGCGGCTGGCGGTATTAACTGGCATACAGGCTGAACGCTATTCACCGGTTCCGGGAGGTCTGGCCGTGGAGTCGGATTCTCTCAATCGAATTGATTATTCACTGATCCCAACGGTGATGGCCGCGCAGAACATGGAGCGTTCAGCCCAGTACGGCGTAGAAACCGCGAAGTCACAGCACTGGCCAACCTTAAGCCTGAAAGGGGGCCGCACCCGGTACGAGTCTGATAATCGCGCGTACTGGGATGATCAGATCCAGCTCAATATTGATGCACCGCTTTATCAGGGCGGCGCGGTCTCGGCGCGCGTCCGTCAGGCCGAGGGCGCAAGGGCAATGGCATCGTCTCAGGTCGATCAGGCCCGTTTTGATGTCCTGCAAAAAGCCTCCGTCGCACAGGCCGACTGGACCGGGGCGCAAGGACGTATGGAGGCCGGAAAACGTCAGCTGGAAAATGCGTTGCGCGCCCGCGACGTCTACAAAAATGAATATACCCTGAGCAAGCGCAGCATTAACGATCTGCTCAGCGTGGAGCAGGATGTCTGGTCTGCCACCTCAGCGAAAATAATGGCTGAATACGATGGCTGGAGCGCGGCGATTAATTACGCCTCCGCGGTGGATAATCTCATGCCGCTTATCGGAATAGAGAAAAACGCTGCCGCGAAATTACCTGATTTGAGTTAAAAAAGGCGCGCCTTTCTGCGCGAAATAAGTCAGACAATAATGGGTGGTTTTTCCCAGGGATAGTTACATCCCTCTGGTGGACATAACCACAGGAATACGCGCACCTGCAAGGAGAAGAATATGAGTAACGCAAAAGTTGTTGATGTTATCATTCGAAAAACGGCAGAAAAAACGAAATTAACCGGTGAAGGTAATCTCTCGGTCTCTATTTCATCGCCGAGCGTGATTGAAATTCAGGGTTCTGCTCAGGACGTGGTGCGTTATGTCCGCCAGGGGAATGACCTCCTAATTTATATGAAAGATGGCAGCGTGATCCGCTGCAATAATTATTTTGTCGAAGACACGGAAACCCATAATCATTCCGAACTGGTATTTAACGATAACCAGGAGTTGACGCATATTTCATTTGCCGATGCCGGGGAAGCATCAGGCGTTGCCGCCACCGAATTAACCGCCCAGGCTGCACCCATTAGCAGCATTGAACCTTTTCTGGAGCAGGGAAGCGTCTTAAGCGATGCGCCGTGGGGCTGGATTGCCGGAGCGGCGTTGGGAGGCGGTGCGATTGGCGCACTGCTGGCTCACGGCGGTGACGGCGAAACCAAAACAAAAGTTATTGATAATACGAAAGAAGTCGAAAGCGCCACGCCAACATTTTTGCTGACGGATAACGCGGGTGACAAGCAGGGGGTGCTGAGTGCAAAAGAGGTCACGGATGATAACACCCCAACCTTCAGCGGTACCGGGCAGCCGGGCGCGACCATTCAGGTTAAAGACAGCAGCGGCAGCACAATCGCCAGCACCATGGTCGCAAAGGACGGCACCTGGACGGTAACACTTCCGACCCAGGCGGACGGGGAACATACCTGGTCCGTCGTCCAGATCGACGGCAGTAAAACGACCTCTGCGGGCAGTATTACCGTAACCGTTTCTACAGCGGATACCAGCGTGACGCTCGCCACCACGGCGGGCGATAACGTGATCAACGCCAGCGAGCAGGCCGCTGGCTTTACGCTGTCCGGCACCAGCAAAAACCTGGCGCAGGGCGCGGCGCTTACCGTCACGCTGAACGGTAAAACCTATTCCGCAGAAGTGGGGGCAAACGGCGCATGGAGCGTGAAGGTGCCTGCTGCTGACGCGCAGGCGCTGGGCGATGGTACCTGGACGGTCAACGTCAGCGGCAAAGACGCGGCGGGCAACACCGTGACCGGCAGCCAGACGATTGGCGTCGATACCGCTGCGCCAGCGATTTCTGTCGACACGATCGCCCAGGACAACATCATCAACGCGGCTGAACATAATCAGCCGCTGACGCTGACCGGAAAAACCGATGCGGAAGCGGGCCAGATTGTGACGGTCACGCTGAACGGCAAAAATCACACGGCGACCGTGGGCAGCGACGGCACCTGGTCCGTTACGCTTTCGGCCAGTGAAGTACAGGCGATGGCTAACGGCGAGCACACCCTGACGGCAAACGTCAGCGACAAAGCGGGTAACGGGGCCTCCACCACCGCCGATTTCACGGTCGATACCGCAGCGCCAGTGGTCACTATCAACACTGTCGCGGGCGACGACATTCTGAACACCAGCGAGCAGGGGCAGGCTCAGATTATTTCCGGCCAGGCGAACGGCGCGGCGGCGGGCGACGTTGTCACCGTGACCGTTGGCGGCAAGACCTTTACCGGTGTCGTCCAGGCGGACGGCAGCTGGAGCGTCGGCGTGCCAGCCTCTGTCATTGGCGCGCTGGGTGAAGGTAGCCACAGCATTTCGGTCTCCGTGACCGATGCGGCGGGCAACACCAGCAGCGCGACGCACGGCATTACGCTCAGCGGCAACCCGCCGGAATTTACCCTTGACCCCATCAGCCAGGATAACGTCCTGAATGCGCAGGAGGCCATGCAGCCTCTGAGCCTGAGCGGGACCAGTAATCTGCCGAACGGCAGCGCTGTCACCGTGACGCTGAACAACGTTAACTATCAGGCCACCGTTGAGAACGGTAGCTGGTCCGTTCAGGTGCCGGTTTCCGACGTGCTGGATCTGGCGAATACCCTTTACACCGTGAGCGTCAGCGGCACCGACAGCGTGGGTAACAGCGGCTCCGCCGAGGCGAATCTGCTGGTCGATACCGCGTTGCCGCAGGTGATCCTCAACTCCTTTGCCGGGGATAACCTGGTCAATAACGCCGAAGCGGCGGTTGACCAAACCCTCAGCGGACGCGTCACCGGCGCGGCGGCGGGCGATACCGTCTCTGTCACCGTGGGCGGCAAGAGCTACACCGCGACGGTTGGCAGCGACCTGAAATGGAGCGTGACCATCCCATCGGCCGACCTTCAGGCGTTTGGCGACGGCGAGTTAACCTTCAGCGCCTCTGTCACCAATGCGCACGGCAACACCGGCACCGGCGAACGTGATATCAACATCAACGCCGAACTGCCGGGCCTGCGCGTGAACACGATCTCTGGCGATGACGTGATTAACGCCATTGAACAGCAGCAGGATCTGGCCGTGACCGGCTCCAGCACTCATCTGGCCGAAGGCACACAGATCACCGTCACCATCAATAATGTTGAATACGTCACCACGGTTAACGCCAGCGGCAGCTGGCAGATTGGCGTGCCGTCGGCGGACCTTCAGGCATGGACGGCGGGAGGCATGACCGTCAGCGTCAGTGCGGAAGATGCCTGGGGCAACACCGTGGCGGCTGAACACCCGATCGAGCTTGACCTGAACGCGGTGGCCGTCACCATCGATACCGTAACCACTGACGATATGCTCAACGCGGCGGAAAAAGGCGCGGATGTCACGCTTTCCGGTCAGACGCAGGGCGTAGAGGCCGGGCAAACCGTGGTGGTGAAATTCGCGGATCAAACCTTTACCGCACAGGTGCAGCAGGACGGCTCCTGGCGCCTGACCGTTCCGGCGAGCGCGATGGAAACGCTGATCGACGGGCGGGCGCAGGTGAGCGTCAGCGTGACTAACGTCAACGGCAACAGCGCGGACGCCTCACGCGTGGTGATTGTCGATACGCAGCCGCCAGCCATTACGCTTGATAACCTGACCGACGACAACATCATTAATGCGGCAGAAGCGCTGCAGGATCTGGTGCTCAGCGGCAGCACAACCGCTGAAGCGGGCCAGACGGTCACCGTGACGCTGAACGGTAAATCTTACCAGACCACGGTCCAGGCGGACGGTCGCTGGCAGTTGAACGTGCCTGCCGCCGACGTTGGCGCGCTGACCGATGGCAATGTCACCGTCACGGCCACCGTCAGTGACGTGGCGGGCAACAGCAGCAGCGCGGACCGCGTTGGGCTGGTGGATGCCACCGTGCCGCAGGTGACCATCAACGATTTCGTCACCGACACCAACACCGTTAACCAGCTGGCCCATTCACAGGCGCAGATCCTGAGCGGCTCCGTCACCGGCGCGGCGGCGGGTGATTTGGTCATCATCACCATCAATAACGTGGACTACACCACCGTGGTGGATGCGGCAGGCAACTGGAGCCTCGGCCTGCCTGCGTCCGTCGTTCAGGGGCTGACGGACGGCACCTGGACCATTAACGTCTCCGTGACCGACCAATCCGGCAACACCGGCAGCAGTTCAGTGGATGTGGTGGTCAACACGGTGACGCCCGTTATCGGTATTAACACGCTGGCCGCGGATGACGTGATCAATGCGGCAGAGAAGGGCGAAGATCTGCTGCTTTCCGGTACCAGCAACCAGCCGGAAGGAACCACCATCACCGTTAATCTGAACGGTATCAACTATGCAGCCACCACCGACGCCAGTGGCAACTGGAGCGTTACCGTACCCGCCTCTGCGGTGAGCGCGCTGGGTGAAGCCAATTACACCGTGACGGCGAGCGTCACCGATATTGTGGGCAACAGCGCCTCTGCCACGCACGATGTGCTGGTGGACAGCTCGCTGCCGGTTGTTATCCTCAACAACGTCGCGGGCGACAATATCGTTAACGCGGCGGAAGTGGCCGCAGGGCAAACCCTGACCGGGAAAGTATCGAACGCGGCATCGGGCGATACCGTCACCATTATCATCGGCGGGCAGACATACATGGCTACCGTACAGGACGATCTCACCTGGAGCCTGCCGTTAACCCAGAGTCAGTTAACCGCGCTCGGCAACGGCGACCTGACCGTATCGGCCAGCGTGACGAACGCGCACGGTAATACCGGATCGTCTTCCCTGGATGTCACCATTGACGCCCAGTTGCCCGGCCTGCGCATTGATACCGTCGCCGGTGACGACGTCATTAACGTTATTGAACACGCGCAGAACCTGGTTATCTCCGGCACCAGCACCGACCTGGCGGCGGGTAGTACCGTCACCGTGAGCATCAACGGCAAGAGTTATTCCGCCTCGGTACTGGCGGACGGCACCTGGCAGGCTGCGGTTCCGGCCGCGGACGTCTCCCGGTGGGAGGACGGGTCGCTCACCATCAGCGCCAGCGCGCAGGATACCTCCGGCAACCCGGTGAACATCGGTACCGTGGTGGATGTCGATCTCGCCCCGGTGGCGATAAGCATCAACAGCGTGACGGACGACAACGTGCTGAACGCGGCAGAAAAAGGCCAGGATCTGGTGCTGTCCGGCTCCTCCTCGAACGTTGAAGCGGGCCAGACCGTTACCATTATCTTTGCGGGTAAAACCTGGACCACGATGGTCGATGCCAACGGCGACTGGACCTGCACCGTACCGGCTGCCGATCTGAGCGGCCTGAAGGATGGCGACGCCAGCGTACAGGTTAGCGTAACCAACATGAACGGCAACGCGGCCTCTTCCTCGCAGGCATTCAGCGTCGATACCGCCGCGCCAGCGGTCACCATCAACACCATCAGCGGCGACAACATGCTAAATGCGGCAGAGGCGGCGCAGGACCTGACCCTGAGCGGGACGTCTACTGCCGAAGCAGGCCAGACGGTCACCGTGACCTTCAACGGCAATCAGTACACCGCCCAGGTGCAGGCAAACGGCAGCTGGACGCTGGATGTACCGGCGGCGGATCTGGCGGGGATCGCAGACGGTAGCGCGGCGGTCACGGCGACCGTATCCGATAAAGCGGGCAACCCGGCCAGCGCGGGGGCGTCCGTGCTGGTTGACACTACCGTGCCGCAGATTACCTTCAACATTGTGGCGGGCGACGACATTGTTAATATTGCCGAGCACGGCCAGGCGCTGATTGTCACCGGCAAGGTGACGGGCGCGCAGGCGGGCGATGTGATTACCCTGACCCTGAACGGCAAAGACTACACCGCCATGCTGGACGGTGCCGGTAACTGGAGCGTGGGCGTTCCGGCGGCGGACGTGGGCGCGCTGGCTAACGGCGATCAAACGATCTCCGCCACGCTCACCGATAAAGCGGGCAACAGCACCAGCGCGACGCACGCGTTTGACGTCTCCCTGACCGCGCCGGTGATTGCCATCACTACCCTGGCGGTTGACGACGTGATCAACGCGACCGAGAAAGGTCAGGATCTGCTGGTCTCCGGCACCAGCAACCAGCCGGACGGGACCCGCATCACCGTAACCCTGAACGGTATCAGTTACGCCGCTACCACCGATGCCAGCGGTAACTGGAGCGTCACCGTTCCGGCGGCAAACGTCTCGGCACTGGGCGAAGCGAGCTACAGCGTGACGGCCAGCGTGACCGATACCGCGGGTAATAGCGCGAACATCAGCCATAGCGTGCTGGTCGACAGCGCGCTGCCGCAGGTCACCATTAATGCAGTTGCCACCGACGACGTGATTAACGCAGCGGAAGTGGCTTCCGGACAAACCCTGAGCGGGAAAGTGAGCGGCGCGGCGAGCGGTGACACTGTCACGATCGGTATCGGGGGCAACACCTATACCGCGACGGTTCAGGACGATCTGAGCTGGTCGGTTAACGTGGCATCTGACGTCTTAACCGCTATCGGTAACGGCGATCTCACCGTAACAGCGAGCGTGACCAACGGCCACGGCAACACCGGCACCGGCGAGCGCGACATCACGATTGATGCCAGCCTGCCGGGCCTGCGCGTGGATACCGTGGCAGGCGACGATGTGATCAACAGCATCGAGCATACTCAAAACCTGATTATCACCGGCTCCAGCGACGGGCTGGCGAGCGGATCGGCGCTGACGGTCACCGTCAACGGCAAAACCTACGCGGCAACCGTGCTGGCGGACGGGACATGGAGTGCAGCCATTCCGGCGGCTGACGTCGGCGCGCTGAGCGCAGGTACAGTCACCGTGACCGTTGACGGCCAGAGCGCGGCGGGTAATCCGGTTTCCATCAGCCATGACGTGAAAGTGGATCTGGCGCCGGTCGCCATCAGCATCGACGCCATCGCTACCGACGACGTGATTAACGCAGCCGAGAAGGGTGCGGATCTGGTGCTGTCCGGCTCGACCACCAACGTGGAAGAAAACCAGACCGTTACTATCATTTTCTGCGGTAAGACCTATAGCGCGACGGTGGATGCCAGCGGCCACTGGACGGCGACCGTACCGTCTGCCGATTTGGGCGGACTGAAAGACGGCGACACCAGCGTGCAGGTCAGCGTCACCAACGTAAACGGCAACAGCGCCTCTGCGGGCCGCGAGTACAGCGTGGATGCCACCGCGCCGACGGTGTCGATTGAAATCGTCAGCGACAACAACATCATCAATGCTGCCGAAGCGCAGCAGGATCTGGTCGTTAACGGTGTCTCTGACGCGGAAGCGGGCCAGACCGTGACCGTGACCCTGAACGGCGAGAATTACACCACCACCGTGCAGGCGAATGGCAGCTGGAGCGTCACCGTACCGTCTGCGGATGTCGGCGCGATTTCCGACGGCGATTACACCATCACAGCAGCCGTCCTGGATAAAGCGGGTAACCCGGCCTCGGCGGATCGCGATGTGCTGGTGGATACCACGGTGCCACAGCTGACCATTAACACCGTTTCCGACGACGACGTGATCAACAGCGCCGAGCATGCGCAGGCGCTGATTGTCACCGGTTCCGTGACCGGTGCGGCGGCGGGTGACGTGGTGACCGTCACCATCAATAACAAAGATTACACGGCGACCCTGGACGCTTCCGGCAAGTGGAACGTAGGCGTGCCTGCGGCGGACGTGAGTGCTCTGACCGCAGGGGATCACACCATCACCGCGGCGCTGACCGATAAAGCCGGAAACAGCAACGGCACAACGCACGAGGTTGAAGTCAACCTCACCGCGCCGGTGCTGACCATTGACACCGTGTCCGGTGACGATGTGATCAACAGCAGCGAGAAAACGCAGGATCTGACCATCACAGGTACGGCTTCCGGGCTGGCAGCGGGCGCGGTGGTGACCGTGATGCTCAACGGCAAAGCGTACAGCGCCACGGTGGACACCAATGGCCAATGGACCACAACCGTTCCGGCGAGCGAGGTGGGGCAACTGGGTGAAGCGCTTTACACCGTGTCGGCCTCCGCGACGGACAGCGTCGGCAACAGCTCCAGCACCTCGCACACCGTGAACGTGGAATCCGTGCTGCCTGGCGTCATCATCAACACCGTGGCGGGCGACGACGTGATCAACGCAGCGGAGCTGGCAACCGGCCAGACCATTAGCGGCACAGTGGTGAATGCCGAAGCGGGCAACACCGTGACTGTGTCTGTTGGCGGCCACAGCTACACCGCAACGGTGCAGAGCGATCTCACCTGGTCCGTGAGCGTGCCGGAGTCGGTGCTGACCGCACTGGGCAACGGCGATTTAACCGTGTCAGCCAGTGTCACCAACGGCGTGGGCAATAGCGGAACGGGCGAGCGCGAAATCGTGATAGACGCGAATCTGCCGGGCCTGCGCGTGGACACCGTGGCGGGCGATGACGTGATTAACAGCATCGAACACGGGCAGAATCTGATTATCACGGGTTCAAGCGACGGCCTGACGGCGGGTACGGCGCTGACCGTCACCGCAAACGGTAAAACCTATGCGGCTACCGTGCTGGCAGACGGCACCTGGAGTGCGGCGATCCCTTCTGCGGACGTGAGTGCCCTTGCCGCAGGCACGGTCACCGTGAACGTTGAAGGCCAGAGCAGCGCGGGCAATCCGGTGACTATCAACCATGATGTGACGGTGGATCTGGCAAACGTCGCCATCAGCATCAATGCGCTTGCCACCGATGACGTGATCAACGCCGCCGAGAAGGGCGAAGATCTGGTGCTCTCCGGCACCACTGCGAACGTGGAGGAAAATCAAACCGTCACCATCGCCTTCGGCGGCAAGAACTACACCGCCACGGTGGACGCTGAGGGTAAATGGACCGCCACTGTGCCATCTTCGGATCTGACCGGTCTGAAAGAGGGTGATGCCAGCGTGCAGGTAAGCGTCACCAACGTGAACGGCAACAGCGCGTCTGCGGGACGCGAGTACAGCGTGGATGCTACCGCGCCGTCCGTGACCATCAACACGATTGCCACCGACGATATCCTGAACGCCTCAGAAGCGCAGTCCGACCTGGCAATCTCTGGCACCAGCACCGCCGAAGCAGGCCAGACGGTGACCGTATCGCTGAACGGCAAAGATTACACCACAACCGTCAGCGCGAACGGCAGCTGGGCGCTGAACGTGCCGGCAGCTGACCTTGCAGGATTAACCGACGGCAGCGTCACCGTGACCGCGGCCGTCAGCGACAAGGCGGGTAACCCGGCATCGGTTGATCACACTCTGATGGTGGATGTGACCGTTCCTGCGGTGACCATTCACACCGTGGCAGGCGACGACGTGATTAACGTGGCTGAACACAAGCAGGCACAGATTATCAGCGGCTCCGCCACCGGCGCGGCGGCGGGCGATAAGGTCACCGTCACGATCGGCGGCCAGACTTACACCACCGTGCTGGACGCGGCGGGTAACTGGAGCGTGGGCGTTCCGGCAAATGTGATTTCAGTCCTCAGCGACGGCACCGTGACCGTCACTGCGTCTGTCACCGACGCGGCGGGCAACACCGGCAGCGGCACGCATAATGTGACCGTCGATACCGGTCTGCCGTCGGTCAGCTTCAACGCCATCAGTGATGACAACGTCCTGAACGCCGTTGAAAAAGGGCAGGACCTGAGCGTCAGCGGCACCAGCGCCAACCTGACGGAAGGCACCGTGGTGACCGTAATTCTGAACGGCAAAAACTACACGGCGACAACTGCGGCAGACGGCACCTGGAGCCTGACGGTTCCGGCGGCGGATCTGGCCGGTCTCGGTCAGGCCAGTTACACCCTGAACGCGACCGCCACCAACGGCGTGGGCAACAGCGTGAGCAACACCGCGAACCTGCTGGTGGACACCGCGCTGCCAACCGTCACCATCAACACCGTGGCGGGCGACAACGTCATCAACGCGGCGGAAGTGGCGGCAGGTCAGATCCTGAGCGGCACCGTGGCGAATGCCGAAGCGGGCAACACCGTGACCGTGACTATCGGCGGCCACAGCTACACCGCAACGGTGCAGAACAATCTGTCCTGGTCCGTCAACGTGCCGTCTGACGTGCTGACCGCACTCGGCAACGGCAGCCTGAGCGTGACGGCAACCGTCACCAACGGCCACGGCAACACCGGCACCGGCGAACGCGAGATCGCTATCGACGCTAACCTGCCGGGCCTGCGCGTGAATACCGTGGCGGGTGACGACGTGGTCAACACCATCGAGCACGCGCAGAACCTGATTGTTTCAGGCTCCAGCGACGGGCTGGCGCCGGGCACGGCGCTGACGGTTACCGTCAACGGTAAAGATTACGCGGCAACGGTACTGGCAGACGGCACCTGGCGCGCGGCGATCCCGTCCACCGACGTGAGCGCGTGGCCGGAAGGCACCGTGAAAATCAGCGTTACCGGCGACAGCGCGGCGGGTAACCCGATCACCATCAGCCACGATGTGACCGTGGATCTGGCTACCGTTGCCATCAGCATCAATGCGCTTGCCACCGACGACGTGATTAACGCGGCGGAGAAGGGCGCGGATCTGGTGCTGTCCGGTGCGACCACCAACGTGGAAGCCGGGCAGACCGTGACCATCAGTCTGAACGGCAGGATCTACACCACCACCGTGGACGACAGCGGCAACTGGACTTACACCGTGCCGTCAGCGGATCTGGCTGGCCTGAAGGATGGCGATGCCAGCGTGCAGGTGAGCGTCACCAACGTGAACGGCAACAGCGCGTCTGCGGGCCACGAGTACAGCGTGGATGCTACCGCGCCGTCCGTGACCATCAACACGATTGCCACAGACGATATCCTCAACGCCACGGAAGCGCAGTCAGACCTGGCAATCTCCGGCACCAGCACCGCCGAAGCGGGCCAGACGCTGACCGTGTCGCTGAACGGCAAAGATTACACCACAACCGTGAGCGCGGACGGCAGCTGGACGCTGAACGTTCCGGCGGCGGATCTGGCAGGATTAACCGACGGCAGCGTGACGGTCACTGCCTCAGTCAGCGACAAGGCGGGTAACCCGGCATCGGTTGATCACACTCTGACGGTGGATGTGACCGTTCCTGGGGTGACCATCCACACCGTTGCAGGTGACGATGTGATTAACGCGGCTGAACACAATCAGGCGCAGATCGTCAGCGGCTCCGCCACCGGCGCGGCAGCGGGCGATAAGGTCACCGTCACGATCGGCGGCCAGACTTATACCACCGTGCTGGACGCGGCGGGTAACTGGAGCGTGGGCGTTCCGGCCAGCGTCATTTCAGTCCTCAGCGACGGCACCGTGACCGTCACTGCGTCTGTCACCGACGCGGCGGGCAACACTGGCAGCGGCACGCATAATGTGACCGTCGATACCGGTCTGCCGTCGGTCAGCTTTAACGCCATCAGCGATGACAACGTACTGAACGCGGTAGAAAAAGAGCAGGACCTGAGCGTCAGCGGCACCAGCGCCAACCTGGCGGAAGGCACCGTGGTGACCGTAATTCTGAACGGTAAAAACTACACGGCGACAACTGCGGCAGACGGCACCTGGAGCCTGACCGTTCCGGCGGCGGATCTGGCGAGCCTGGGCGAAGCCAACTACACCCTGAGCGCGACCGCCACCAACGGCGTGGGCAACAGCGTGAGCAATACCGCGAACCTGCTTGTCGACACCGCGCTGCCAACCGTCACCATCAACACAGTGGCGGGCGACAACGTGATTAACGCGGCGGAAGTGGCTGCGGGGCAGACCCTCAGCGGCAGGGTAACGAACGCTGAGGCGGGCAACACCGTGACGGTGACCATCGGCGGCAACAGCTACACCGCGACGGTGCAGAGCGATCTGACCTGGTCCGTGAACGTGCCTGAGTCGGTTCTGACGGCGCTGGGCAACGGCGATTTAACGGTGTCAGCGACCGTCACTAATGACCATGGCAATTCGGGAACGGGCGAGCGCGATATCACTATCGACGCCAGCCTGCCGGGGCTGCGCGTGGATACCGTGGCGGGCGATGACGTGATCAACAGCATTGAGCATGGTCAGAATCTTATCGTCACTGGCTCAAGCGACGGGCTGGCGGCGGGCACTACGCTCACCGTGACCCTGAATGGCAAGACCTATGCCGCGTCGGTACTGGCAGACGGCTCCTGGACCGCGGCGATCCCGGCGGCAGACGTGGGCGCTCTGGCCGCAGGCACGATGACCGTCACCGTAGCGGGCCAGAGCGCGGCGGGCAATCCGGTCTCCATCAGCCACGACGTCACCATCGATCTGGCAGCCGTGGCGATCAGCATCGATGCCATCGCCACCGACGACGTGATTAATGCGGCGGAGAAAGGCGCGGATCTGGTGCTATCCGGCAGCACATCCAATGTGGAAGAGAACCAGATCGTTACCATCATCTTTGGCGGCAAGTCTTACACCGCCAAAGTCGATGCCGACGGCAACTGGACGGCGAACGTGCCTTCCTCGGATCTGGCGGGTCTGAAAGACGGCGACGCCAGCGTGCAGGTGAGCATCACCAACGCGCACGGCAACAGCGCTTCGGCGGGCCGCGAATACAGTGTAGATGCCACCGCGCCAACCGTGACGATTGACACGGTCGCAGGCGACAACGTGATCAACGGCAGCGAAGCGGCTGCGGGCGTGGCCATTTCCGGCACCACCACGGCGGAAGTCGGTCAGACGGTAACCGTAACCTTCGGCGGGAACAGCTACACCGCGCAGGTTCAGCAGGGCGGCGTCTGGAGCGTTAACGTGCCGGGCACAGACCTGTCCGCCCTGGCGGATAACGGCTACACCGTGCAGGTGAGCGTGAGTGACGCCGCGGGTAACCCGGGCAGCGCGGGTAAAGCGATTACGCTTGATACCACGCCGCCGACCGTCAGCTTTAACGTCGTGGCGGGTGATGACGTCATCAACAGCGTGGAGCACGGGCAGGCGCAGATCGTCAGCGGCACCGCAACCGGCGCCAGCGTCGGCGATAAGCTGATTATCACCATCGGTTCGAATCAGTACACCACCACCGTTGACGCCAGCGGTTACTGGAGCGTGGGCGTTCCGGCCAGCGTGATTTCCGCACTGGCCGACGGCACCGTAACCCTCAGCGCGACTATCACCGACAGCGCAGGCAACAGCAGCACTCAGACCCATGACGTGGTGGTAAATACCGCATCGGTCGCGCTGACCGTCAACACCCTCAGCGGTGATGACGTGATCAATGTGGCAGAAGCGGGCGCGTCGCTGGTTATCAACGGTTCCAGTGCGCAGTTCGCCAGCGGCACGCAGGTCACTATCACCCTGAATGGTAAGAGCTATACGGCCACCATTCAGAGCGACGGCGCCTGGCAGACCACCGTTCCAGCCGCCGACGTGGGCGCTTTGGCCGACGGCGCGAGCTACCAGGTTTCTGCTTCGGCGCAGGACAGCGCCGGGAACAGCGCCTCGGCGACGCATACCATCAGCGTGGACACCACCTCGCCGGTGATTAGCGTGAACACGTTGTCGGGCGACGACGTGCTGAATGCGGCGGAAGCTCAGCAGCCGCTCACCGTACACGGCTCTTCCAGCGCGGAAGCAGGCCAGACTGTGACCGTCACGCTGGGCGGAAAAACCTACACTGCGCTTGTCGGCAGCGATGGCACCTGGACGCTGGACGTTCCGGCGGCAGACCTGGTCGCACTGAGCCAGGGTGCGCTGACGGTGACCGCCGTGGTCAACGATAAAGCCGGTAACAGCGGCCAGACGACCCATACCTTAACGGTCGATACCGGCGCACCAGCCGTCACCATCAGCACCGTGGCCGATGACGATATCGTCAACAACGCCGAGCAGCTGGCGGGGCAGACTATTAGCGGGACCACCACCGCGGAGCAGGGCCAGACGGTGACCGTCTCCTTCAACGGGCACAGCTATCAGGCGACCGTTGGAGCAGACGGTTCGTGGTCGGTCTTCGTGCCGGGCCGCGACTTCCTCGGCCTGAGCGATGGGGATTACACCATTACGGCTACGGTGAGCGATAAGGCGGGTAACCCGGGCAGCGCAACACACGACGTGACGCTGAACGGCGACGTGCCGACCATCGTCATTAACACCTTTGCCCAGGACGATATCGTCAACGCCGCCGAGCACGGCACGCCGCTAATTGTCAGCGGCACCACCGACGCGCCTGCGGGCCAGACGGTGACCATTACGCTTAACGGTAAAACCTACACGGCTACCGTTCAAAATGACGGCACCTGGAGCTATACGGTCGGCAGCGCAGACGTGACCGCGCTGGCGGACGGCGGTTCGTACGTGATCAATGCGCAGGTGAGCAACGCCATCGGCAACAGCGCCAGCGATAACCACAGCGTCACCGTGGATCTCACCGCACCGTCAATGGGGATCAGCATTGATTCCCTGCAAAACGATACCGGCCTGAGCGCGAGTGACTTCATCACCAACGATAAGCAGGTGGTGGTGAACGGTTCGCTATCGGCGCAGCTCGGCAATAACGAGAAGGCGCAGATCAGCCTGGACGGTGGTTCAACCTGGATTGACCTGACCGTGACCGGCACCACCTGGCGCTACACCGATGGGCGTACCCTGACGGACGGGACGTACCCGTACCAGGTGCGCGTCATTGATAATGCGGGCAACGTTGGGGCAACGGACAGCCAGGACGTGGTAATCGATCTGACGAAGCCTGCGGCGACGAGCATTACCGTGGATTCCGTCTCGCAGGATACCGGCCTGTCCGACAGCGACTTCATTACCAGCGACAACCAGATTAGCCTGAAAGGGACGCTCGGCGCGGCCCTGGGCAGCGGCGACCACGCGCAGATCAGCCTGGACGGTGGCGCGACCTGGACTGACGTGAGCGTCAGCGGTCTGAGCTGGACCTACGTTGATGGCCGCACGCTGGCCGACGGAGACTACAACTACCAGCTGCGGGTGATTGACGACGCGGGGAATATCAGCGCCACCACCAGCCAGGTGGTGACCATTGATACCGTCGCGCCAGACGCCAGCAAAACGATCGCTATCGACAGCATCAGCGACGATACCGGCCTGAGCAGCAGCGACTTTATCACCAATGATACCTCCCTGACGCTGCACGGCTCGCTCGGCGCAACGCTGGCCGACGGCGAATATGCCCAGATTAGCATCGACGGCGGAGTCAGCTGGCAGAACGTGATCGTCACCGGCAACAGTTGGTACTACGTGGACGGCCGCACGCTGGGTAACCAGACCTATGACTACTACGTTCGCGTAGTGGATGCGGCGGGCAACGTGGGTGCCAGCGCTCATCAGCAGGTGACGGTCGATACGGTCGCGCCGGATGCGGCGATTACGGTGATCGTGGATAACATCACCGTCGATACCGGCTTCGACAATAACGACTTCCTGACCAGTTCGACCTCGTACACGCTCAACGGGACACTCGGGGCCGAACTCGGGGCGGGTGAGTATGTGCAGGTGAGCATGGATGGCGGCACTACCTGGGTTTACGCCACGGTAAGCGGCACCCGGTGGAGTTATAACGACGCGCGCACCCTGGCCGACGGCGACTACCGCTATCAGGTGCGGGTTGTCGATCAGGCGGGCAACGTCGGGGCCACCACCACGCAGGACGTGACGGTGGATACCCAGGCGCCGCAGTACGGCATCACCATTGACAGCATCAGCGAAGATACCGGGCAGTCCGGGAGTGATTTCATCACCATGGACACCTCGCTGACGATCAACGGCTCGTTGGGCAGCGCGCTGGCCAGCGACGAGCGCGTACAGATCAGCCTCGACGGCGGCAATACCTGGATTGACACTGCCGTCACTAACCAGCGCTGGAGCTATACGGATACCCGCGATCTGGCGGACGGGGATTACACCTGGCAGGTGCGGATCATCGACCAGGCGGGCAACGTCGGCTCAACCTCTTCGCAGGTGGTAACGGTTGATACCACGCCGCCTGAAACGGTGGGAACGGTTGTCAGCTATACCGACGGGGAAGGTGAACGTACGGGCACGTACGGCGCATCAGTCGCGACGGACGATACCTCACCACTGATCAACGGTACGCTTAACCGTGCTCCGGAAGACGGCGAAATCGTGCAGCTTTACCGGGACGGGATCTTGCTGGGTCAGGTCACAATGAACGGCAGCGCAAGCTGGTCCTATCAGGACAACGGCCTGCTCGACGGGAATCACACTTACATTCTGCGCGTCACCGACAAAGCCGGTAACTACACGGAATCGGATGGCTTTGTGCTGAACGTCGATACCAGCATCCCGACCACCACGGCAGCGATTACTGCCCAGACCACCTCGGATACCACGCCGATTGTCAGCGGTACGGTCTCCGCAGACCTGGTAAACGGTGAATATCTGGTGGTGACGGTGAACGGGAAAACCTACACCTCCCAGACCGGCGGCGCGGTGGTAGTCGACCCGGATCACAATACCTGGTATCTGCAGATCCCGGACAGCGATGCCCTGAGCGTGGCGAACTACGACGTAACCGCGCAGGTGAAGAGTAGCGCGGGCAACGGTAACACCACTGGTACGGCAACCGGCAGCCTGGTGATCGATACCACCTCGGTGAATACCGACTGGGCGACCACTGCGGGTAACCTGAATAACTCGACCATGACCGTCGGCACGAACAGCAGCGGCCTGTGGAATATCATTGCTAACGGCCAGTCTTACTCCAGCAGCGATAGCTCGACCTATGCCGGCAATACGCTGAGCAACACCCGTGGCTATTACGTGGTGAGTCAAACCGCCGCCGACTTTGACCGTAACGGCACCCAGGATATTTTCGCAACTGAGAACACCTACGCGGGTTCTACGCAGGTGATGTGGACCTACGATGGCAGCAGTTACACCGCCAGCCAGCTGGCAATGGGGACCACCATCTGGTACGGCGGCGTAATTGCCTACGATAAAACCGGGGATGGCTATCTGGATCTGGCCTACGGAGATGCCGGTATGGACTCCCTGACCTACCTGGTTAATACCAACGGCGTTCTGTCGCCGGACGGCACCGGCGGGGAAGGTGGATTCTACGGCCAGTTCGATTCCGGACGTGAAATCTCCGGCGTCGACCTGAACAACGACGGCACCGTGGACATCGTGCAGCACACCAACCGCAGCGGGGCGTACTCGCTCACCGTGATAAACAACAACGGGAACGGTACGCTCTCCATTGGCCAGAACCTGACCAACGTGTTTGTGGCCAACGCCTCGAATACCACCACGGCGGCGTCCATGACGTGGGCGGACTTTAACGGCGATGGCTACATGGACCTGTACCTGGGCAGCAGCTACAACAACAACGGCGGGGTGATTTACTACAACGACGGTACCGGGCAGCTATCCACCACCAGGAGCGCGGTGGAAGCCTCTAACGCCACGGCGGGCTATTTGTCGGTGGCGGTGGACTGGAACGGCGATGGGCAGATGGACATCATCAAGCTCAGCACCTACGGCGGCTCGCAGACGGCAACCTTGTTCACCAACAACGGCTACGGCTCAACCTGGACTTCAAGCCAGCTGGCGTCAGGGCTTGCTAACGTCACCGGCGTCGCCGCGGTGGACTACAACTGGGATGGTGCGCAGGATCTGCTGGTGTCTCAGCAGAATGGCAAGGTGGTGCTGGTGCAAAACAGCAAAACCATTGCTGACGGTACCGCGATGCATCTGCACATTGTCGATAGCGAGGGCATCAACGCCTACTACGGCAACACGGTCAATCTGTACAACGCCGCGGGCGTACTGGTGGCCTCGCAGATCATCAACGCCCAGTCCGGCATTGGCTCGAATGATACCTCTGCGCTGGTAAGTTTCTACGGGCTGGATCCGAACGAAACCTACTCGGCGGAGATCGTGAAGATCACCAACGGCGTGTCGGATAACGTCACCTGGACCGGCCTGGACGCGAGCAACGGCAAAGAGGGTTATGTTCTCACCGCCGAAGCGGCCACCGGCGGCCACAGCGGAACCATTACCGGAACCGGGTATAACGACACCTTTATCGCAGAGGATGGGACCTATACCTATAACGGCTCCGGCGGCTGGAATACCCATTCCGACTACGACACCTGGAGCAATACCGGCGGCATGGACGTGGTGGATTACCGCAATGCCACCTCTGGGATAACTGTTGATTTGCGCCTCTCAACGGCGCAGGACACCGGGTTCGGTACTACACGGTTGTTGAATATTGAAGGGATTAACGGCTCCGACCATGACGACGTGATCACCGGCAACAGCGGTGATAACCAGTTCGAAGGCCGCGGCGGTAACGACACCTTCAACATCGGCAGCGGCGGTCAGGACACGCTGCTCTATAAGCTGATCAACGCGTCTGACGCGACGGGCGGCAACGGTAGCGATGTGGTGAACGGCTTTACCGTCGGTACCTGGGAAGGGACGGCAGACACGGACCGCATCGATCTGCGCGACCTGCTTTCCGACAGCGGCTATACCGGCACCGGCTCGGCGAGCTACGTGAACGGCGTGGCGACGCTGGACAGTAGCGCGGGCAACATTGCTGACTACATCCGCGTGGTGCAGAACGGCAGCAACACCGAGATCCAGGTTGACCTCGACGGGACGGGCGGCCAGTTCTCGCCAACCACCCTGGTGACGCTGAACGGCGTGCAGACGGATCTGGCGACGCTGCTGGCAAATCATCAACTGTTAATTGCGTAAAACAACGCCGCGGGGAGCGATCCTCGCGGCTTTTTGCGTTTCTTTACATTAATAGCCATAACCCACTATTTCACAAGATTATTTTGCGGGCTCGTTTAGGCAATGTTCGATTTCTAATCATCTCGCAAAGGTATCATTTCAGTGCGAAATCATCGCCCTGAACAGGACGTAGCATTATGAAGACACATCCACAGTACGAACCCTGGTTGCAGGGCATGCTCATCATCGCTAAGCACTATCGGCTGGATTTTTCGGCGGAGCATGTTCGGGTCACGATTAACCATGAAAGCCAGTCTTCGCGCCAGCTGGTGCTGGAGGAGATGGCGCGCCAGCTTGGGCTGGGGATGCGTTGGGTAGCGGCGGAAGCCGTATCGCTCGACCCGTGGCGCTTACCGCTGCTGGCGGAGTTCACCGGCGGGCAAATCGCGGTCATCAACCGTATGGACAACGAAGGGAACATCAGCGTGCAGTTCAGCGGCGACGGCGGCCTGGAGACGACGCTGACGCGTGACGAACTCGGTTCGCGGTTAAAAGGGCTGATGGTGCTGCGTCCCCTGGAGTCCACGCCGGATGCGCGCGTGGATGATTACATCAAACCCTATGAGAAAAACTGGTTCTGGCAGCTGGCGCTGAAAGACTGGCGTCGTTACAGCGATATTATGCTGGTGGCGCTGGTCGCCAACGTGCTGGCGCTCTCCGGCATGGTCTTTTCCATGCAGGTGTATGACAGGGTGGTGCCGTCCCAGTCGGAAGCCACGCTGTGGGTGCTGTTTGGGGGCGTGATGATCGCTATCGTGTTTGAATTCATCATGCGCATGCTGCGGGTGCATATTTCGGATGTGGTAGGGAAACGCGCCGACCTGCGTATTTCCGAGCGCGTGTTTGCCCACGCCCTGCGGATTAAAAACGGCGCACGGTCGAAATCGACCGGGTCGTTTATCGCCCAGATCCGCGAGCTGGAGTCGGTGCGGGAGCTGATCACCTCTACCACCATTGCAGCCATCTCCGATCTGCCGTTCTTCCTGCTGTTCGTCTTCATTCTGTGGATGATTGGCGGCCCGCTGGTTCTGGTGGTGCTGCTGGCCGTGCCGCTGCTGCTCATTCCCGGCCTGCTGGTGCAGCGCCCGCTGGGAAAACTCTCCAGCGAAGGGATGCGCGAATCGGCGATTCGTAACGCCACGCTGGTGGAAGCGGTGCAGGGGCTTGAGGACATCAAGCTGATGCGCGCCGAGCAGCGGTTCCAGAACCAGTGGAATAACACCAATGACGTTGCCGCCAGCGTCGGCATGAAACAGCGCTGGCTGACGGGGCTGCTGCTGACCTGGACCCAGGAGGTGCAATCTATCGTCTACGCCGTAGTGCTGCTGGTGGGCTGTTATCTGGTCATCAGCGGCGACATGACCACCGGTGCGCTGGTGGGCACCTCGATTCTGGCGTCCCGCACCATTGCGCCGCTGTCGCAGATTTCCGGCGTGCTCTCCCGCTGGCAGTCAGCAAAGGTGGCCCGCAAGGGACTGGATGACCTGATGCAGCGTCCGATTGACGATCCCCAGCACGGCAAAAAAGTGCATAAAGCCCACCTGCGCGGTGATTATCAGCTGGACGACGTCGGGTTTTATTACGACGAAGAAGAGAAGCTCACCGTGCTGAACGTCAGCAAACTGCGCATTTGCGCCGGGGAGCGCGTGGCGGTGCTCGGGCGGAATGGTTCGGGGAAAAGCACCTTGCTGCACCTGCTGGCGGGAATGCAGGAGCCACAGCAGGGCAGCATTTTGCTGGACGATATTGCTCTCAATCATCTTGACCCGGCTGACGTACGCCGCGATATGCAGCTGCTCAGTCAGCAGGCGAGGCTGTTCTTCGGCTCCGTACGCGACAACATCCTGATGGGTAATCCGCTGGCGACAGACGAGGAAATCCATCAGGCGCTGGTCAATAGCGGCGCGCTGGAGTTTGTGCGCAAGCAGAAAATGGGGCTGAACACCATCATCAACGAGGGCGGAATGGGGCTTTCCGGCGGGCAACGTCAGGCGCTGTTGCTGGCCCGCGCGCTGATCACCTCGCCGAATATTCTGCTGCTGGATGAACCCACCGCCTGGCTGGATGAGGTCAGCGAGAAGCAGTTTATCCAGCATCTCCACCAGTGGCTCGGTAAGCGCCGGACGCTGGTGGTGGCGACGCATCGTCTGCCGATTCTGGACCTGGTTGACCGCATCATCGTGCTGGAAAACGGCAAAGTGGTGATGGATGGCCCTCGTGATGCCATTTTACGCCAGCACGGAATGGCCCCGCAGCAGGCGCCGCAGCGCACGGTTAAACTGAAAACGGAGGGCGTGGCATGAATGATTTCTCCCGCTTTAATAGCCGACTGAAGGAGCCCCGCCTGCCGCGATCGTCGCTGCTGGCATGGTCGCTGTTTGCCCTGCTGGTGGTGTTTATTACCTGGGCCAGCCTGTTCCAGCTGGATGAGGTCACTACGGGCAGTGGCAAGGTGATCCCGTCCTCCCACGAGCAGGTGATCCAGTCCCTGGAAGGGGGGATTATCCACAGTCTGATGGTGCGCGAAGGCGATATCGTCGAGCGTGGTCAACAGCTTGCCCAACTGGACCGGACGAAAACCGAGTCCAGCGTGCTTGAGAGCGAGTCTCGATTAAATGCTGCGATGGCGACAGCCGCGCGTCTGAATGCTGAAGTGAACGACACCGGGCTGACATTCCCGGCAGAGCTGGATGACGACGTTGAGCTGGTTAAACAGGAAACGGCGCTTTACCAGTCTCGTCGCGAAAGCCTTGAAAAAGGGCTGGCGGGTTTACGCCAGGGAGCGGATCTCGTGCAGCGTGAACTGGCATTAACGCGCCCGCTGGTGACGCAGGGGGCGGCCAGTAAGGTCGAAGTCTTACGCCTTGAACGCCAAAAAAATGAGCTGGAGAGCAAAATCACCGAGATGAAAAACCAGTACTACGTTCGCGCCCGCGAAGAACTGGCGAAAGCGAACGCGGAAATCGAAGCGCAGCGTTCGGTGATGAAAGGGCGCGAAGACTCACTCACCCGCTTAACGTTTAATGCGCCGGTGCGTGGCATCGTGAAAGACATTGACGTGACGACGGTTGGCGGGGTGATCCCGCCGAACGGCAAACTGATGAGCCTGGTACCGCTTGATGACCAGATGGTGATAGAAGCGAAAATCTCGCCGCGCGATGTCGCGTTTATCCATCCCGGGCAAAAAGCGCTGGTGAAAATCACCGCTTATGACTACTCCATTTACGGCGGGCTGGAGGGGGAGGTGACGATGATTTCACCGGATACCCTTCAGGACGAGGTGAAACGGGATGTTTATTATTATCGCGTTTATATCCGTACAGACAGTAACCATCTGACTAACCGGCAGGGCAAGGAATTCCCGGTGTTTCCGGGCATGATAGCTACGGTTGATATCAAAACCGGCAGTAAATCCGTCATTGATTATCTGCTGAAACCGTTAAATAAGGCAAAAGAGGCGCTGCGCGAGCGATAAAAAAGGCGTTCAGCAAGCCGAACGCCCGTCAGATCAGAGTGTAGACGTCATGTTGACAGCATGGCGTCGTTCTTTTGGCACCACATTGATGTAATGTGTGACATAGGCAAAATATAAACCGGCATAATTTTCGACAAGTTCGATAAATGCCGGGTAAATGGACATCCGGCCATCGCCGCGATCTTTAAGATAACCTGCCTCCTGTGCCGATTTGATAATGCGGTTGACGTGAATACGCGAGACGAAAAATTCTTTTGCAAGTGTGCTGGCTGAATACGCTATTATGGCACCGTATGCTGTTTTGTTTTTAATGGCCTGCAAATAGAGATAGAGCATAATCATCCGGCCACCATCCTTATCAATAAATAAACCCACCTCCGGAAGTACTTTACTGAATGTTAATCCGCGGAAAAGGTATTCTGCGGCGCGCCGGAAAAAGTTGTGCCTGAGTGTGTCATTGTCCAGAAGATTAACATTAATGTTGAATGTCGGATAAAGAATGCTAACAGGCGTGAACGCCCCGGACATATAGCGTTTAAGCTCATCCAGTCCTTTTTCCGTAGGCGCGATTTTTGTTTTTCGCCGATCTTCGGTACAGCGCCAGGTCTTAATTCGCCCGGTGGTTTTAAGTATGGTGATGATCGCGATAACGCTGTTAGGGCTGGCGATATTATAGCGTGAGCACAGTGCCTTAATCTCCGAGACCGACTCAGCCTGATTGCCAAAAACAAAACAACATATTGAGAGTATTATATTGAACCGTGATTCCTGAAGCATCGTTTTGTAGAACAGGGGTTGTTTTTTATAAATGGCGTCATTGATTTTGTAGTGTTCTATTATAGCTTCACTAAATCGCGGGTTGTTTTTAATGACATCCCGTCGATGTAGCAAAGCTCTGGATGAGATGTGATTATCCATAGCATTTTCTCTTTTTTGTCTGAGCCGATGAGAAGAAGTGTCCGGACTTCTTTTTCGGAATTTTCATTATACCTTGAGAAAGTCCTGGTTACTGTTGTTATATGAAAAGAAAATGATATTTATGCTGCATATGGATGAGTCGGTTGATTAACGCAAAGATGTTCATGTGCATAACATTGATAACGGTTTATTAACCAAATGGGGTGCGGTAAAATTATTCAATGCGACAAGGAATATTGGCTTTAATTACATATGGGAATGATGTTTGTATTCTCAGGAGCAGGTTATGTCTCAAAATTTACCCTCTGTGCAAGGTACTTGCTACAAGCAACGGTTTGTTATTTCAGCCTGCGGTTTCACCTTTGAAGGGTATAGCCTGCTTCTGAAATCTCGAGGCGTACACGCCACGCGACTCCATTTTGAAGAGGATGAAATATGTTCCGTTGACGTTGAAAAAATGATGGAAAATCAATCGCCCGAGGTTTCGGTTTTCCTTGGTCGTGACGTTGCTACTTTTCTTGAAAGCCTGAAGCGCTTGGTATCCGTTCTGAATGCACTGCCGGTGATTTGCAGGGTCACCCTGTATGGTGCACTACCTGAGCGATGGCTTAATGCAACGTTGAGAAGTCTCGTTAATAATACAAAAAAGCTTTCCACGATCAGGGTAGAGAATATTACAGAAATAATGGGCTTTGTAAAAAATGAGACAGATGAGCGTGCTGGCCCTTCACGCTTGTTGCGTAACGTACCGGACAAGGAGGGTAAAGAAAATTTGCATGGGTTAACACATCGCGAGTTAACCGTGCTACTGAATTTCTATCGGGGTATTTCCATAAAAGAGCAGAGTAAGAGGTTAGGGCTGTCAGATAAAACTATTTATACCCATCGCAAGGTGGGTTTGGGTAAATTATATATTATCAGAGTATGGTTTAGCGACTCTCGCGTTTTCAGAGATGAGGTTTGTGCAGGAAAAAATAAAACAAAAGTGTTTTCGGAAACGGAAATAGATATATTACAAGCGTTACATAAACGGGAAATCTTTGCGGCTTATCAAATTATCACTGATAGTGATAAAAAAGGAGTTGGATTTGAAATCCTGCTGCGCTGGCATAAAAAAGGTGAGATCCTGAAGCCAGCCTATTTTCTGGGAGGGATAAAAAATAGTGAAATATGGCTCAAGCTAACGGCGTTAGTCATCCATGCGGCCGTATTAGGTATCAATAAATACAATGGAAAATATTATTTTTCAGTTAACATTCCTCCTCAACTTGCTTCGGGAAACGCGCTGCCGGGGATGGCCAAAAAGGCCGTCGAAATGTTACTCAAACCGCAGTGGGCCGGGAAACTAGTCTTTGAACTAGCTGAAACGATTGACATAACAAAGGATAAAAATATTCCCGAAACACTCCAGCGTTTACGCGCCGTGGGATGTCGGCTTTTTCTGGATGACTGTTTTTCAAAATATCATGCTAT
The DNA here is from genome assembly GCF_049238585.1 of Enterobacter cloacae complex sp. IR5428. NCBI lineage: Bacteria > Pseudomonadati > Pseudomonadota > Gammaproteobacteria > Enterobacterales > Enterobacteriaceae > Enterobacter > Enterobacter cloacae complex sp. IR5428. Next base: position 194,083 of record NZ_JBMKHV010000001.1, read on the forward strand.
GCTGCCCATCAGACTGATTAATGTTGATGGACTAAAGCTTGATCGCGATATTGTTGAGCACTTTGTGGCTAACGACAAAGACTATAGCATTATTAAAGCGATACAGGTTTACAGCGACATGACGGGGACCGAATGCGTTGCGGAAGGCGTCGATAGCGAAGAAAAATTTGAAAAACTTGTCGCGTTAGGGGTTAAGCGATTCCAGGGTTATTATCTTTCCCGCGCGGTTAAAGAAGAAGAGTTGGATCGAATGGTACGGCTATTTAGTTAACGGCTTCACTATGCTGGTGGTCCGACAGACTACAGTATTCGACCACCAGTAAAAAAGACTCACTCACCGTCGCAATAGTGTATTCTCAGATATCATCACGCGTAAAGCCGACAACAATTTCAAGTGTGTTGCGAATGACATCGCAGGCTTCAGGCTCCTCAGTAATTTCAAGGGCGTGAATCAGTTGCAGGATGATCTCTTTATTCGAAAGGTTGTCACCGGTCAGCATAATACAGCGTATTGCCGAGCCTAACACTTCAACTTCACCACTGAGATGCTTTCCAGCATTAAGAAAGTGTTCCGCCAGTCCTTTATCGTGCAGGGCTTCAAAATTATACGTCTGGTGCATAGTCGCTTTACTCATGGTGGTCACCGTCTCGGTTAAAATTAGTGTTTCTTATTTGGGCTCAGAAGCGTGTTGTGAGTAAAGAGAGAGCGCATGCGGCCAATATCATAATCGCCCATCACTCTTCCCCGGTCGTGCGATACGCCGGTTACACGCTGGCGCACTTCATCTTCAGCGGCAATCAATGCATTTTTACGCTCATCATTTGATTCAACGTTAGCCATCGCCAGCAGGCGATTAGCAAGAGACGCAAAGGTAATAGGTCCGTTCTCTTTCAGTATGGATAATACGGCCTCACCGATAAGGTCATCCTTAAGTCGTTCAAATTTAGTTCTATGCATAGCTTAATCTCACTCTGCTACACGCGGCTGTAGCATGGGGTTAGTCATCGCATCCAGATGCTCTATTCTCACTCAGCATGACTAACTTAGTAAGTTAAAAACAGTGTTCAGGTTAACGCTCGAAGAAGAGGGCTATCAAACCGTTATAGTGCGCTTTCTCTACGTCAGACGTTGATTCTTCAATTCTGCGCAACAGCTTTGTACAAATTGTCATTCTGCTCAGTTGTACATTTTCTTTGATGATCTCACTGACGATGGCACCAAGGGTTTCCTGCTGTGTTGGGACATTATCCTTGTTAAAATACAAGGTTATAGCGCTTTCTGCTGTAGAGGGAGCATGGTTGCGACGCATAATTTTCCACCGTTGACAAACAATTTTGTAACATCACTGGCATCGAATTTATACTATCCGGTCAAATCTGTACATCTAAACTGTACAAGTTTTTCGTGCAGTTCGGGGATTTGTCAGAAGAACTATCAAAATTAGGGGGGAAGAGAGGGAGAAAAACGTGGGGAAAAGAAAAGGCCCCGGAGGGCCTGAAATTATTTCCGTCCCAGCAGAAGTCCCAGAACGATGCCTACCGCACCCGCAGCGATTAAGCCCGTTAACGGGTTATTTCTGACGGCTTCAGTAACATCCGAGACGGCATCACTGGCCTGAGCAGCATATTTTTTCGCTGCACCTTTCACCTGATGTTTAGGGGAATCAACGAATTCACCAAACTGCTGCTGCGCAGAGCCGGATAATTCATCAAGTTTGTTTTTGGCTTTATCGCCAGCGTATTGTGCATTTTTATCAGTGTCGAAATCAGACATTCCAGCCTCCTTTTGTTGATAGTCTAAGGATAGACGCTGATGGCAAGAGTGAGAGAGAATTCGCTGAAATCGACGCCTGAGTACCTCTTTTTAGGATATGTCTTTCTTACATGTCCACCATAACGCCCTAAGGATGGAGTGGATAAATATTTCCCTCGCCGTCTCTGTCTACGTAGCGGGAAGAGACTATTTCTCTCGTGCGTTAGCGCGAAAGGTAATGTAATAGCCAAGGGATGCGGCCAGGCACAGCATATAGCCGAACGATTCCGAACCTTCCTCCACGGCGTTTTTCAAGACACGCATATAGCCATGCTCCAGAATGGCGTGCCACAGCACCTGCATTCCAAAGAGACGGGAGAAGACCAGTACAGCCAGCAGGCCGCTCAACAGAATACCGTACCAGGGGGATTGCGTGTATTTTGCCAGCTGTTCCAGGGTAGCGCGAAAATGCATAACGGGGCGAATTAAAGCCAGCAGAGCGGTAATCAGCGCGAACCACACCCAACTCCCATGAGAAATGAGGTCAAAAAGCGCGTCCAGTTCACGAATTAACATCGTCAGGAAAAAACCGCCAACCAGAATATTACAGTAACGCATGGATTCGTTCATTTTCGCCAGACGAAAATGGAGAAAAACGATAGTCGCTAATACCGTTTCCTGCATAATTTCGGTCAGTGATAATTCCGGAATATCATGGCCGACAAACCGCATATCAACCCAAAGACAAAGTATAATAAGCGCGCATGCGACCGCCGCGCCAACAAAGAATAAAAAGCTCTTTAGTACAATCATTAACACCACCATTTTGTTTGTAGCAGTATGTTAGGTGACGAGAATGTTATTTCTGTTCACATCGTGCCATATAAGTGCGGAATTTTAACATTACGAGCTAAATAGGATTCGTAGCGGCCAGAATAAACCCTAAATATCTTTTGTTCCTTGCCGGCGATGTGCTCATTGCAGCGTCTCTTTCTTGTGGTTTACAGGGCAATAACATACGAGGTACCATACCCCCCTATAGTATCAGGAGGGCGTATGCCGCATTCACCCGAAGATAAAAAACGTATTCTGACCCGCGTCCGCCGCATTCGAGGCCAGGTTGATGCCCTTGAACGCGCCCTGGAGTCGGGCGATCCCTGTCTCGCCATTCTGCAGCAAATTGCCGCCGTGCGCGGTGCTGCCAATGGCCTGATGGGTGAAATGGTTGAAATTCACCTCAAAGATGAGCTGGTGACGGGGGAGACCACCCCGGATCAGCGGGCAGTGCGGATGGCGGAAGTCGGCCATTTGCTGCGCTCTTATCTAAAATAAACCCACACACCTCACAACAAGGGAAAGACATCATGAAATCTCGCGCAGCTGTCGCGTTCGGCCCAGGCCAGCCGCTGAAAATCGTTGAAATTGATGTTGCTCCGCCGAAGAAAGGCGAAGTGCTGATCAAAATTACTCACACCGGCGTCTGCCATACCGATGCGTTTACCCTGTCCGGTGACGATCCGGAAGGCGTATTCCCGGCGGTGCTCGGCCACGAAGGGGGCGGTGTGGTGGTGGAAGTGGGTGAAGGCGTTACCAGCCTGAAGCCCGGCGACCATGTGATCCCGCTCTACACCGCAGAGTGCGGCGAGTGTAAGTTCTGCAAATCCGGCAAAACTAACCTCTGTCAGGCAGTGCGCGCCACGCAGGGCAAAGGTCTTATGCCGGACGGTACCACCCGTTTCTCCTATAACGGCGAGCCAATCTATCACTACATGGGGACCAGCACCTTCAGCGAATACACGGTGTGCGCCGAGATCTCACTGGCGAAAGTGAATCCGCAGGCCCCGCTGGATAAAGTCTGTCTGCTCGGCTGCGGTGTCACCACCGGTATCGGCGCGGTGCATAACACGGCGAAAGTGAAAGAGGGTGACACCGTGGCGGTGTTCGGCCTGGGCGGGATCGGTCTGGCGGTCATCCAGGGCGCGGTACAGGCGAAAGCTGGGCGTATCATTGCTGTGGATACCAACCCGGAGAAATTTAAGCTCGCAGGTGAGATGGGTGCGACCGACTTCATCAACCCGAAAGACTACGACAAACCGGTTCAGGACGTGATCGTTGAGCTGACCGACGGCGGCGTGGACTTCAGCTTCGAATGTATCGGCAACGTCAACGTGATGCGCTCAGCGCTGGAGTGCTGCCACAAAGGCTGGGGTGAGAGCATCATTATCGGTGTGGCCGGCGCGGGTCAGGAGATTAAAACCCGTCCCTTCCAGCTGGTGACAGGGCGCGTATGGCGCGGGTCGGCATTTGGCGGCGTGAAAGGCCGTACACAGCTGCCGGGCATGGTTGAAGATGCGATGGTCGGCAAAATTCAGCTCGATCCGTTCATTACGCACCGCCTGCCGCTGGAGCAGATCAACGAAGCTTTCGATCTGATGCACGAAGGAAAATCCATTCGTACCGTCATCCATTTCGGCGACAACTGATTATTCTGCCAGCGGTTTTTCCCGCTGGCATTTCTTCCCTGATCTTCTCTAAAGTGTGACCTGTCTGGCGCTTTTAGGCGTAATCTAATTCCCCGCTGTGCCGATGACTCTTTTACAGGCGTGTTTTTACGCATCTTACCTATAAGAGAGTCGACGGTCATGGACAACACAACATCGATGCAGGCGCAGCACAAGCTGAGTTTCTTGCATCACATCCGGCTGGTTCCGCTGTTTTCCTCCATTCTCGGTGGCATTATTCTCCTGTTTGCCTTGAGCTCGTGTCTGGCAGGCTATTTCCTGCTCCAGGCCGATAACGATCAGCAGGATGTCACAGCAGAAATCCAGGTGCGCACCGGTCTGTCAAACAGTTCCAACCATTTACGCACCGCCCGTATCAACATGATCCACGCGGGGGCGGCGAGCCGCATCGCGGAGATGGAGGCGATGAAGCAAAACATCGCTGAGGCTGAGACCCGCATCAGGCAGTCGCAGGATGGATTTGCCGCCTATATGAAGCGCACCGTTCGCACTCAGGCTGATGAAGCGCTGGATGGCGATCTGAAAGCCCGCTATGACGCCTACATCGCCGGTATGCAGCCGATGCTGAAATATGCCAAAAACGGCATGTTTGAAGCCATTATCAACCATGAAAATGAGACCGCGCGTCCGCTGGACGATGCCTATAACGCGGTGCTGCTGAAGGCGATAAAAATCCGCACCGAACGCGCCAACGCACTGACGGCGCAGGCTCACACCCGCACCCGGCTGGGGCTGATGTTTATGTTTGGCGCGTTTGGCCTGGCGCTGGCGCTGGCGGTGATCACCTTTGTGGTGCTGCGCCGTACGGTGATAAACCCGCTTCAGCGAGCCGCTACGCGTATCGAAAATATCGCGAAAGGCGATTTAACCATGCCGGACGAACCGACCGGGCGCAGCGAAATTGGCCGCCTGACGCGCGATCTGCAAACAATGCAGCACGCGCTGGTGACAACCGTGGGCACGGTGCGGCAGGGGGCGGAGGAGATTTACCGTGGAACCAGCGAGATCTCCGCGGGTAATACCGATCTCTCATCCCGAACCGAACAGCAGGCGGCGGCCATCGAACAGACGGCGGCCAGCATGGAGCAGCTCACCGCGACGGTGAAGCAAAACGCCGATAACGCGCATCATGCGAGTAAACTTGCAGAAGATGCCTCCGGTAAGGCCAGCCGCGGGGGGCAGATGGTCTCCGGCGTGGTGAAAACCATGGGTAATATTTCCACCAGCTCGAAGAAGATCTCTGAAATTACCGCCGTGATTAACAGCATCGCGTTCCAGACCAATATTCTCGCGCTCAATGCGGCGGTCGAGGCGGCACGTGCGGGTGAACAGGGACGCGGCTTTGCGGTCGTAGCGAGTGAAGTCCGCACCCTGGCAAGCCGCAGCGCGAACGCGGCGAAAGAGATCGAAAGCCTGATTAATGAATCGGTGTCGCTTATCGATCAGGGTTCCGGGGAGGTGGTTGCGGCGGGCAATACCATGAATGAGATCGTCGAGGCGGTTAAACGCGTCACCCATATTATGCTGGAGATTGCGGCCGCGTCCGATGAGCAGAGCCGCGGCATTGTTCAGGTGAGCCAGGCGATTTCCGAGATGGATAAGGTGACGCAGCAGAATGCCTCGCTGGTGGAAGAAGCCTCTGCGGCGGCGGCCTCGCTGGAAGAGCAGGGCGCGCGTCTGACGGAAGCCGTTGGCGCGTTTCGTCTCAACGGGGCGCGCGCAGGACGGACTACAGCCGCCGCAACCGCAGCAAAACCCGCGCCTTTAACCCCGGCGGCGGCCGTCTCAGGTGATAACTGGGAAACGTTCTGAGTAAGACAGACCCGCCCTCGCGGCGGGTTCTGCGTTTAGGATCAGAGAGGCATTGACTTACGAATGGCGCTTAACAGCGTTTGGGCGCCTTCAGAGAGCGGGGCATCTACCCGCGTCAGGATCCCAATGGGTTCTCCTGCGCCGGGTGAGGTTACCGGCAGCGCGGTGAGCACGCCGCGTCGCAGATCGTCCTTCACCGCGCCGGACGGCACAAACCACACGTAGTCATAATCCACCGTCAGCTGGCGCGAAAGAGACGCCGAGAGCGTTTCAATACACCCTGAAGGCAGCGTGCAGCCCTGCATTTGCAGCAACGCTTCCGCATTCTGACGCGGAACCGTTCCTTTCGGGGAAACTACCACCGGCCACTCCATTACGCGGCTTAAGGTGACGGTATCCTGCAGCAGGGGATGATTCGGACGCACGACCAGCTTCAGTGATTCCAGGAACAGCAACTCGTAATTCAGGCCGCTCATCAGTTCCGGATCGGACATCCGGCCAATGCCCAGATCCAGCTCGCCTGACTTCAGGCCCGCCAGCAGCATGGTGTTATTCATGGTCGCGACCTGAAGCGTGGCGTGCTTTTGCTGGCGGTGGAACTGGCCGATCGCCGCAGGCAATATGCCCAGCGCCGCCGTTGGCAGTGCCCCCACGCGCACGATGTCGCTGGCCTGCTCTTCTTTACGGTTTAAGGCCTGACCGGCGGTATTGAGGGCATCAAGAACTTTAACGGCATGCGTCAGGAACTGTTCGCCTACGAGCGTAAGCTGAGCGCCCAGACGGCCGCGGTCGAACAGACGGGTTCCGGTAAGCTGTTCCAGTTCGTTCAGCGTTTTGGATAGTGCAGGCTGACTAAGGTTAAGGGTTTCAGCCGCTCGCCCCAGCGTTCCCTGTTGAGCGACGGCCACAAATGTATGCAAATGGCGCAAGCGTATGCGCTGACTGAACAGACCATTTTTTTCCATAGGCGATGTTAAAAACAGAGCGACGCGGGTGACAAGTTAAGTTGTTTGAATTTGATAACCTGATAGCAAAATATTTTTAACATTTGATCTGTTTGAGTTACAACTGTTTTTCGAAAACGCCCATGCTTTGACCACTCGTCTGCCTGGATCACAATTTGTAAATTCTTCCCAACGAAAAGAACGGGCTTCTCTACACTCCAGGTAGTATTCACTGGAGGCATGACATCATGGCGAACACCATCACGGCTGATGATATTCGGGAACACTTTTCGCAGGCTATGTCGGCGATGTACCAGCAGGAAGTTCCGCAGTACGGCACCTTGCTGGAACTGGTGGCGGACGTTAACCTGGCGGTTCTGGAAAATAACCCACTTTTACATGAACAACTGGCAAATGCAGACGAACTGGCGCGCCTGAATGTTGAACGTCACGGTGCGATCCGCGTTGGCACCGCGCAGGAGCTTTCCACCCTGCGCCGGATCTTCGCCATTATGGGCATGTACCCGGTCAGCTACTACGATCTCTCCCAGGCGGGCGTGCCCGTCCACTCGACGGCGTTTCGTCCGACTGACGATGCGGCGCTCTGCCGTAATCCGTTTCGCATTTTTACCTCGCTGCTGCGCCTGGAGCTGATTGAAAACGTTGCGCTGCGCGAAAGGGCGGCAGAGATCCTCTCCCGGCGAAACATCTTTACGCCGCGCTGCCTGGACCTGATCGACCTGCATGATGTACAGGGACACTTTACCGAGGCACAGGCGCGCGAATTTGTGCAGGAAGCCTTAGAAACCTTCCGCTGGCATCGCCATGCGACGGTCGATCAGGAAACCTATCTGGCGCTTAGCAACGAACATCGCCTGATAGCCGACGTGGTCTGTTTCCCGGGGTGCCATATCAACCATCTCACGCCGCGCACGCTGGATATCGACCGGGTACAGGAGCTGATGCCGAAGTACGGCATTGAGCCGAAAATCCTGATTGAAGGCCCGCCACGCCGCGAGGTGCCGATCCTCCTGCGCCAGACCAGCTTTAAGGCGCTGGAAGAGCCGGTGCTTTTCGCGGGAGAACACAAGGGTACGCATACCGCGCGTTTCGGTGAGATTGAGCAGCGGGGCGTGGCCCTTACGCCGAAAGGGCGCGAGCTGTACGACCGTCTGTTAAATCAGGCCGGGACCGGCAAAGACAACCTGACCCATCAGCTTCACCTGCGCGAGATCTTCAGCACCTTCCCGGACAGCGAAATGTTCCTGCGCCGTCAGGGGCTGGCTTATTTCCGCTACCGTCTGACTCCGACAGGTGAGGCGCATCGCCACGCGTTTCGTCCCGGCGACGATCCGCAGCCGCTGATCGAACGCGGCTGGGTTGTGGCGCAGCCGATCACCTATGAGGATTTTCTGCCCGTCAGCGCGGCGGGGATTTTCCAGTCGAATCTTGGCAATGAAACGCAGGCGCGCAGCCACGGCAATGCCAGCCGCAATGCCTTCGAAGCCGCGCTCGGCTGTGCGGTGTACGACGAGTTTACGCTTTACGAGGAGGCGGAAGCGCGCAGCAAACAGCGTTGCGGTTTGCTCTGAAACCGTTACTCTGCAGGGGTGTGATGGAAAAAGAAGGTTGGTATGGAAAATCCCTCCGCCCCTGTGGTTGAAACGCGCCTGGGCGCACTAATTGGTTCTACTGAAGGCGATACCCATGTGTGGTGTGGCATTCCTTATGCGGCACCGCCGGTTGGCCCGTGGCGCTGGCGCTCCCCACGCCCCCCTGCACGCTGGGATGGCGTGCGTCCGGCGACGGCATTCTCCGCCTCCAGCTGGCAGAGCAGCGAAAGCTGTCAGGAGCTGGGCGGCGGCGATCCTGGCCAGTTCTCTGAAGACTGCCTGTACCTTAACGTCTGGTCGCCAGTCGCACGCGCCGATCCGCTTCCGGTGATGGTCTGGCTGCACGGCGGAGGATTTACCCTCGGCGCTGGCGGTCTGCCTCCGTATAACGGCAGGGCACTGGCGAAGCGCGGTACGGTGGTGGTGACAATTAATTACCGTCTCGGCCACCTCGGCTTTTTTGCCCATCCGGCGCTGGAGGGGGAAGAAGAACGCGTGGTGCATAACTTTGCGCTGCTCGATCAGATCCAGGCCCTGGAATGGGTGCGCGATAACATTGCCGCGTTCGGCGGCGATCCTGAGAACATCACCGTATTTGGCGAGTCGGCCGGTGCGCGCAGCGTGCTGTCGCTGATGGCTTCTCCGCTTGCGGGAGGACTGTTCCATAAAGCCATTGTGCAAAGCGGGTACACGCTGCCCGACACCCCGCGCGAGCAGGCCATGCATAAAGGAGAAGTGATTGCTGCCCATTTTGGCCTGCAAAATGCCACCGCGGAACAGCTTCGCGCGATCCCGCCTGAGGCGTTCTGGCCGCTGACCTCGCCACTGAATATCGCCCCTGCGCCCATCGTGGGTGACTGCGTTTTGCCTGAGGCCATGCTCGATGTCTTTTTCGCTGCCCGTCAGCATTCAGTACCGGTGATGATTGGGTCAAACAGCGACGAAGCCAGCGTGATGTCGGTGTTCGGGGTCGATCTTGCCGGGCAGATCCAGAAGCTCCGTCGCGAGCGGCGCTTTGGCCTGGGGCTGATCAAGCTGCTTTATCCGGGCGTGAAGGGCGATGAGGAACTCGGCAGGCAGGTTTGCCGCGACATGGCCTTTACCACCATGGGATACGTGGTGATGCAGGCGCAGCAGCGGGCAGGCGGCCTGTGCTGGCGATACTGGTTTGATTATGTGGCCGAAGCGGAGCACGCGACGTATACCAACGGCGCCTGGCACGGTAACGAAGTGCCCTACGTGTTCGATACCCTTGGGCAGGTGGAACCCTCGCGGCAGTATGTAAATGAACGCGATCTGGTCTTCGCCGCTCAGGTGGCGGACTACTGGGTGAGCTTCGCCCGGGATGCGGGAGCACGCGATAGCCTGGTGGGGCCCATACGCTGGCCCGCCTGCCGGAAAGGGCGGGACGTGTTGTTACGCATCGGTGTGAATAAACATGCGGGTTTTCGGCTTGAAAACCGTTTTATGCGTGCCCGTATGAGCCTCTTCAAACGGGTAATGAAACACCACGTCAGCCTCGACTGAGCAGACAGGCACGAAACGCATCCAGCCCGTTCTCCGGGTCGGGTGCGTCGCGTAACACCAGCCGGTAGCTCGCCCCCGTCTTTATGCTCGTATCATAAGGCCGCATCAGCCGTCCGGCGCGCACGTCCTCCTCCACCAGCGTTTCATCCGCAATGGCGATGCCCAGCCCCTGAATGGCGGCGGTAATGGCCAGATCCATGGTTTCGAAGTGTTGATTTTTGAGCATAGCTGGCGCCGGACGCGGCTGTTTCGCCAGCCACAGCGTCCAGTCCGTTTTGTCCCGCGTGGGGTGAAGGAAGGTGAGTGTTTCCAGCGCAGAACCGGCCCGCAGCGGGCTCATCACCGGGGTTAAGGCCTCTTCGAACAGCAGAACGCCGGCGCTCATGTGCGTTCCAAACACAATCGCCGCGTCATAGGATTCGGTTTTGAAATTGACGTTATGATCGGTGGTAGTGGTCAGCGCAATCTGGAGTTCCGGCTGTTCGCGCTCGACCTGTAACAGACGCGGTACCAGCCAGCGCATCGCGCAGGTAGGCGCTTTCAGACGAATTACGGTCTGGTGCGTCCGCGCCTGTTCAGCAACGTTAAGCAGGTGCTCAAACGCAGATTGCAGTTCCGGCAGCAGGGCGCTTCCCTGTGAAGAAAGACGCAGGCCGCGAGCATGGCGTTCGAACAGCGGGAAGCCGAACCAGCTTTCCAGCGAGGCAATTTTGCGGCTTACCGCCCCCTGCGTCAGACAAAGCTCCTTCGCGGCATGGGTAAGATTCAGGTGACGCGCGGTCACGATAAACGTCTCTACGGCATTAAGCGGAAATGAACGACGCGACATATCTCACCTTAGCTATGCGTTTTTGTCATGGCTATTATGACAACAATTCGATTGTCCCGGCAATCAAGTTATTGTTTGAATAGTTATGCATTCACCACGAGAAGGGACAGAGGATGACTTTGAAAACGCCGGTGCAGACCCGCTCTAAATTGCCCGATGTAGGAACCACCATTTTTACCGTTATCGGCCAGCTTTCAGCCCGGCATAACGCCATCAACCTTTCTCAGGGTGCGCCGAATTTTTCCTGCGACCCAAAACTTATCTCCGGCGTCACTCGCGCCATGGAGTCAGGGCATAACCAGTATGCCTCCATGACCGGGCTTCAACCGCTCAGAGAGCGCATCGCGGACAAAATTGCCACGCTCTATGGCACCCGCTATGACCCGGCGAGTGAGGTACTGGTGACCGCCAGCGCCAGTGAAGGGCTTTACTCAGCCATCAGCGGGCTGGTTCATCCTGGCGATGAGGTGATCTATTTCGAGCCCTCCTTTGACAGCTATGCGCCGATTGTCCGTCTGCAGGGGGCGACGCCGATCGCTATTAAGCTGACGGTACCGGATTTTGCCGTGAACTGGGATGAAGTACGCGCGGCTATTACCCCGCGCACGCGGATGATCATCGTCAATACGCCGCACAACCCGAGCGGACAGGTATTTTCAGCCGCCGATCTGCACCAGCTGGCAGTGCTGACGCGCCACACCGACATCATCATTTTGTCTGACGAAGTGTACGAGCACGTCGTTTTTGATGGCGAACCGCATCACGGGATGGCGACGCACCCGCAACTGGCGGAGCGAAGCGTGATTATTTCTTCTTTCGGAAAAACCTATCACGTCACCGGCTGGCGCGTGGGTTATTGTGTGGCGCCCGCGGAGCTGATGGATGAAATATGTAAGGTCCATCAATTTTTAATGTTCTCGGCCGATACGCCGATGCAGTACGCGTTTGCCGAACACATGACCGATCCGCAAACCTGGCTGTCGCTGGCGGCGTTTTATCAGCGCAAGCGCGATCTGCTGCAAAGTTTGCTCGCCGACTCACCGTTCAGGCTGCTTCCGAGTGCCGGTTCGTTTTTCCTGCTTGCGGATTACAGCGGCTTTAGCGACGAGCGCGACAGCGAGTTGGTGAAAAGGCTGATTGTCGAGTACGGGGTTGCCACCATTCCGCTGTCAGCGTTTTATGCCGATGGCACGGACAATAAACTGATCCGTCTCTCTTTTGCGAAAGATGAGGCGACGTTACGGGCAGGTGCCCAGGCCCTTTGTCAGGTTACACCACGTTAAGGAATTTGAGATGAAATTACGCGCGTTAGTTGTCGGCATAGGACTGCTGTGTTCATTCTCGTCGTTTGCTGCTACCGAGTTGCGATACGGGCTGGAAGCGGAATATCCGCCGTTTGAAAGCCGCAATGCCTCAGGGGAGCTGGAAGGATTTGACGTAGAACTGGGAAATGCCATCTGTAAAGCCGCCGCGCTGAAGTGCAGCTGGGTAGAAACCTCGTTTGATGCGTTGATTCCCGGTCTGCTGGCGAAAAAGTTCGACGCCATAAACTCGGCGATGAACATCACCGAACAGCGTCGTAAGAGCATTGATTTTACCCAGCCCATCTACCGTATTCCCTCCCAGCTGGTGGGCAAAGCCGGTTCTGCGGTAGAGGCCACGCCGGAAGGGCTGAAGGGCAAAACCATCGGCGTTCTCCAGGGTTCAATTCAGGAAACCTACGCCAAAGAGCACTGGGAAAAGCACGGTGTCACCGTGGTGTCTTATAAAGATCAGAATATGGCCTGGGGAGATCTGCTGAATGGCCGCATCGATGCCTCGCTGGTCATGTCAGCGGCCGGGCAGGCAGGTTTCCTCAGCAAGCCGCAGGGCAAAGGGTTTGGCTTTATCGGCAAACCGGTGTCGGACGACACCATCCTCGGCAGTGGGATCGGCTTTGGGCTGCGTAAGGGGGATGAGGCCACCAAAAAGCAGCTTGATGCCGCAATTGATAAAGTACGTGCCGACGGCACGATCGCTAAACTGGCTGATAAGTACTTCCCGGGTATCGATGTCAGCGTAAAATAACCGCCTCGTTGGTCCCGGCTGTTGATGTCCAGCCGGGTCTCTTTTATACATAACTTTACCCCTTTTTCAGGCCGTTCTGGTCGACAGAAAATATTTCTCGGTTTGTTCAGATAATCACCCGCCAACAATTGGATTCTTAACCGTTTTTGTTTAGGCTGTGCGTTCTTTCTTGCCGTCATTTCGCTGCGCGCGAAACTCATTCACACGACCATAAGGACGTTTTCTCAGGCATGAATCGCAGACGTTTTCTCAAAGGTTCCCTGGCAATGGCTGCCCTGAGCGGCACTTCTGGCCTTGCTTCTCTGTTTTCCCAGGCGGCGTATGCTGCTGACTCCGACATTGCCGACGGTCAGAGCCGTCGCTTTGACTTCTCTGTTCTGCAATCCATGGCGCACGATCTGGCGAAAACCGCGTGGGGCGGTGCGCCGCGTCCGCTGCCGGAAACGCTGGCCACCATGACGCCGCAGGCGTACAACGCCATCCGTTACGATGAGAAACAGTCGCTGTGGAATAACATTGAAGGCCGTCAGCTGGACGCCCAGTTCTTCCATATGGGGATGGGGTTCCGCCGCCGCGTGCGCATGTTCTCGCTGGATCAAACCACCTCTCAGGCGCGTGAGATCCACTTCCGGCCTGAGCTGTTCAGCTACGGCGATACGGGCGTGGATACCAAACAGCTTGAAGGTCAGAGCGACCTCGGCTTCGCCGGATTCCGCGTCTTTAAAGCGCCGGAGCTGGCGCGACGCGATATCGTTTCGTTCCTGGGCGCGAGTTACTTCCGCGCAGTGGATGATACCTACCAGTACGGCCTTTCCGCGCGCGGGCTGGCGGTGGATACCTTTACTGACACCCCGGAAGAGTTCCCGGATTTCACCTCCTTCTGGTTTGAAACCGTTAAGCCGGGCGATACCACCTTTACCGTCTATGCGCTGCTGGACAGCCCGAGCATTACCGGTGCCTATAAGTTTGTGATCCACTGTGAGAAGAGCCAGGTGATCATGGACGTCGAAAACCATCTCTATGCGCGCAAAGACATCAAGCAGCTCGGCATCGCGCCGATGACCAGCATGTTCAGCTGCGGCAACAACGAACGCCGCATGTGCGACACCATTCATCCGCAGATCCACGATTCAGACCGCCTGGCAATGTGGCGCGGTAACGGAGAGTGGATCTGCCGACCGCTGAACAACCCGCAAAAGCTGCAATTTAACGCTTATCTGGATAAAAACCCGAAAGGCTTTGGTTTGTTGCAGCTTGACCGTGACTTCTCCCATTACCAGGACGTCATGGGCTGGTATAACAAGCGACCAAGCCTGTGGGTCGAGCCGCGCAACAACTGGGGTAAAGGATCCATCGCCCTGATGGAGATCCCGACAACCGGCGAGACGCTCGATAACGTGGTCTGCTTCTGGCAGCCGGAGAAACCGGTGCAGGCGGGTGATGAACTGGACTTCAAATACCGTCTCTACTGGAGCGCGCAGCCGCCGGTGCGTTCACCGCTGGCAAACGTCTACGCTACCCGTACCGGTATGGGCGGCTTCCCGGAGGGCTGGGCGCCGGGTGAAAATTACCCGAAAGTGTGGGCCCGTCGCTTTGCCATCGACTTCGTCGGGGGCGATTTGAAGGCCGCCGCACCGAAGGGCATTGAGCCGGTGATCACCCTGTCCAGCGGTGAAGCGAAGCAGGTGGAGATCCTCTACGTCGAGCCGTTCGACGGGTATCGCATTCTGTTTGACTGGTATCCAACCTCTGACTCCACCGAGCCGGTCGATATGCGTCTGTTCCTGCGCTGTCAGGGCGACGCCATCAGCGAGACCTGGCTGTACCAGTATTTCCCGCCCGCGCCGGACAAACGTAACTACGTTGATGACCGGATCATGCGTTAGTCCTTATGGGTTTGTGCTGGGTGGCGGCTTCGCCTTACCCGGCCTGATTCGGACGCATTTGTAGGCCGGGTAAGCGTTAGCGCACCCGGCAATTAAGAGGCACTATGTCTTCAGAAATTATCCCCGTAACCCAGGAAATCGAGCTTCGCGCCGTCGAAGAGCGCTATACCACCGATCTGCACAACCTCGTTATTAAAAACAAAACCTGGCTGCAAACCGCCTTCGACTGGGCGCAGCATGTCGGCACTGAAGAGGACACGCGCCGTAACGTTCAGAGCAATCAGATGCTGCACCAGCGCGGCTACGCCAAAATGTTCCTGATTTTCATGAAGGACGAGCTGGTGGGCGTGCTTTCTTTTAACGCGATAGAGCCTGCGAATAAGGCCGGGTACATCGGCTACTGGCTTGACAAAGCGCATCAGGGGCAGGGCATTCTCTCTCAGGCGCTACAGGCGTTTATGCGCTATTACGTTGAGCGCGGCGAGATCCGCCGCTTTGTGATCAAATGTCGCGTGGCTAACCATAACAGTAACCGCGTGGCGCAGCGCAACGGTTTTGCGCTGGAAGGTTGTTTGCGGGAAGCGGAAATGCTCAACGGCCGCTTCGATGACGTAAACCTGTACGCCAGGTTATTCCCGCTATAGCGCCCCCAGCAGCGGCGTCCGGGTGATCCGCGTGTCACCGTTGATCACTTTGGCTCCCCGGACGTGAATGCTTTCACCCTCCAGCGCCTCGATCGCCGCATCGTCTGTCATCTCCACCTGATGCTCAATCAGGACATCGCCGCTGATACGCGCGCGCCCCTGAATAACGACCTTGTCATCAATCAGGATCGGCCCGCCGCGTAACCACGCCTCGCCACCAATCAATACGTGGTGTTTAATCACGCAGTTACCTTCGACGAGGGCGTTTTCCGCGACCTGTGAACTGTACCGCACGGTCGGGATCGCATCATCCTCTAAACCGGCCAGCAGGCGGGCGTTGCCGTACACTTTGGCGCAGTCGCACACCCAGACGTTATTAAGCGCGTTGCCCTCAAGAATGGCGCGGTCGAACACCTCCGCGCGGTGCTCAACAAAGGCCCAGGTCACCATGGCATCGCCGTAGATTTGCGCCTGATGCACAATACGCGACTGGCTGACCGTGGCTCTGTCGTAAATCTGCAGGATCTGCTCACGGTCGGGTGTCAGCCCTTTGGTTGCAATCACCATGCTGTTATGCAGCACCCGCGCGTCACCCGCGATACGGCATTCCCCGCGTACGGTGGAGTGCTGGATAGTGACGTTGTCACTTATTGCCGCGCCGTGACTCACCTCTGCCGCGTCAAGCCAGCTGTTGCCGCCTACGTGTGCGCGGTGGCTTACGATGCAGGGTTGGGTGAGGCGGGCGTTGCCGGATATCCTGGCCCCGGCAAACACCACGCTGTTTTCATCATAAACCCAGCAATCCCCGTCCTGGGCGAGCGCGTGTTCATCCTCAACCCAACCACCTTTTGTCCCGCTGGTCACATCGTTAAAATCCTTTGCGGCAATAATCTGTCTGAGTAGGGTTGTGCACGGCGTTGATCCGTCCTGCCAGCGCCAGAGACGCGTTTCATTGCTAAGCCTGTATTTTGTCATCGTGTTTTCCCTGAAAAGCCATTCACTAAACGTAGCAAACTTTTGGCGTTTCGAAGTGCTGGCGTCTGCACGGTAAACCCCTTAAAATGGCATTTAAAATACATTTTAAAGTTTAAAAAAAATGCATAACCAAGACCAACGCGTTCTTAACTTGCCCGCCGGTTATTTCGGTATGGTTCTGGGTACCATAGGTATGGGGTTCGCCTGGCGTTATGCCGGTACTATCTGGCCGGTGACGCGCTTGCCGGGCGAGATCCTGGTGGCGCTGGCGGTGGCGATCTGGTTCCTGCTGAGCGTGGCGTTTCTTACCCGTGCGGTACGGTTTCCACATAGCGTGCTGGCCGAGATGCGGCATCCGGTAATGAGCAGTTTTGTCAGCCTGTTTCCAGCCACAACGCTACTGGTGGCCATTGGCTTTGTGCCGTGGTGCCGACCGGTGTCGCTGGTGCTGTTTAGCGTAGGCGTGGTGATCCAGCTTGCGTATGCCGCCTGGCAAAGCGCCGGGCTGTGGCGCGGTAAGCATCCGGAAGAGGCCACGACGCCGGGACTGTATCTGCCGACGGTAGCGAACAATTTTATCAGCGCCATGGCCTGCGGTGCGCTGGGTTTCCACGATGCGGGGCTGGTGTTCCTTGGTGCCGGGGTCTTTTCCTGGCTGAGCCTCGAGCCGGTCATTCTGCAACGCCTGCGCAGCGCGGGCGAACTGCCCGCGGCGCTTCGTACTTCGCTCGGGATCCAGCTTGCGCCTGCCCTGGTGGCTTGTAGCGCCTGGTTTAGCGTCAACGGCGGCGAAGCGGACACCTTCGCCAAAATGCTTTTCGGCTATGGTCTGTTGCAACTCCTGTTTATGCTGCGTCTGATGCCGTGGTATCTGTCGCAGCCGTTCAACGCGTCGTTCTGGAGCTTCTCGTTCGGGGTGTCGGCGCTGGCGACCACCGGTTTACATCTGGGGCAGAGCAGTCCGTCAGGGTTCTTTCATGCCCTCGCGGTTCCCCTGTTTATTTTCACCAACATCATCATCGCGATGCTGCTGGTCCGTACTTTTATCTTGCTGATGCAGGGCAAACTTCTGGTGCGCGCTGATAAGGCACTGCTAATGCAATCTGAGGAAAAATAATGACTGTCGATGAAAACTACTTTACTGAGAAATATGGGCTGACCCGCACGCACTCAGAGGTCCTGCTCAGCGCGGACATTGTTAAGCCGGGAAAAACGCTCGATCTCGGTTGCGGAAATGGCCGTAACAGCCTCTACCTCGCTGCAAACGGCTATGACGTGACGGCGTGGGATAAAAACCCGATGAGCATCGATAACATCGAGCGCATTAAGGCGGCGGAAGGGATCGCGAATCTGCAAACGGCGATAAAGGATCTGAACAACCTGACCTTTGACGGCGAATACGACTTTATTCTTTCCACCGTCGTGTTGATGTTTCTCGAAGCAAAAACCATCCCTGGTCTTATCGCCAATATGCAGCGTTGCACTAAACCAGGCGGCTATAACCTGATCGTTTCCGCCATGGATACGGAGGATTATCCGTGTACCGTCGGTTTCCCGTTTGCCTTCAAGACCGGTGAACTGAGCCACTACTACGAAGGCTGGGAGCTGATCAAGTACAACGAAGAGGTGGGGGAACTCCACCGTACCGATGCCAACGGGAACCGAATCAAGCTGCGCTTCGCCACCATGCTCGCACGCAAACCCGCTTAACGCGCGGCCAGCAGACAGAGTTGCAGGGCCGTGCGACAGGAGGCCTCGAACGACGACAGCGGTAAAAACTCAAACTTTGAGTGGAAGTTATGGGCGCCGGTGAAGAAGTTCGGGGTGAGCAAGCCTTTGGCTGATAGGGCCGCCCCGTCCGTGCCACCGCGCATGGGGATCGGTTTTGGGGTGATACCGAGCGATTCCATCGCCTCGAACATCAGGTCGATCGCGCGGCGGTCTTCGCCAATCGCATTGCTGATATTGCTGTAGGTATCTTCAATGCGATACTCCACGTTTGCCGTGGGATGCTGCGCAGCAATCCGCGCTGCCACATCGGCAATTTGCTGCTTGCGGGCGGCAAAACCGTCTTTGTCAAAATCACGAATGTTGGCTTTCAGCACCGCTTCGTTTTGCCCGGCCTGGATGCCGTTAAACCAGATATAACCTTCGCGCCCCTCGGTGCATTCCGGGGTTTGCTGGCGATCGAAATGGCTGATGAAATCCGTTGCCATCAGCAGCGGGTTGACCAGCACCCCTTTGGCGGACATCGGGTGCGCCGTGACGCCGGTAAAGCGAATTTCAGCCGCCGCCGCGTTAAAGTTCTCGTAAACAATTTCCCCCAGCTCGCAGCAGTCGATGGTCCAGGCAAAATCGACGTCGAAGCGCTTCAAATCCAGCGCTTTCGCGCCACAGAGACCAATCTCTTCATCGGGCACAAACGCCACCACAATATCGCCATGCTTATGTTCAGCGGTGAGGTTTTCCAGCACCGTCATGACCACGGTGACGGCCGCTTTATTATCTGCGCCTAATACGCTGGTTCCGTCGCTGAAAATAATCTCCTCATCCGGATAAGCCAGAATTTCCGGGTGCTCATTTACGCGCAACCAAATATCTTTTTCTTTATTCAGGCAGAGATCATCTCCCGTAAAGGTTAATATTTGTGGATGAATATCCGGGGATAAACCGACGTCAACGGTATCGATATGGGTAATAAAACCAATCCGCGGCGCGCCGGGAATATTGCCTTTTTTCACGGCGGTAACGGTGGCGAACTCATCAATCACAATATCGTCTAACCCCAGCGTTTCCAGCTCCTTCGCCAGCTCCCGCGCCATGTCGTGCTGGCCCGGGGTGGAGGGCAGGGTTTTGACTTTCGGGTCGCTCTGGCTGGTGATGGCGAGATAGCGGAAAAAGCGTTGGGTTAATTGTCTGGAGAGTTCTGAGCCCATAGTGTTTCCTTCTGTATTTATTTTTCATGTGTTTGCGCCATCACTTTAATGTTATTTATGAAATGGCAAAAGAAGTAATTAGCCGTCGAATTAAAAAGACAGGAATAAATGATGAAAAGCACATTCACAATGATAACGCTGGCGCTTGCTGCGCTGACGGTCAGTTCCACCGTCGCGGCAAAAACGCTGGTGTATTGCTCCGAAGGATCGCCGGAAAATTTCAATCCTCAGCTCTATACGTCGGGGACCAGCGTGGACGCCAGCGCCGTACCGGTTTATAACCGTCTGGTCGATTTCAAACCGGGCACTACCGAACTGGTGCCGAGCCTGGCGGAAAGCTGGGAGGTGAGCGAGGATGGTAAGGTCTACACCTTCCACCTGCGCAAAGGGGTGAAATTCCACAGTAATAAACTGTTCACGCCGACGCGCGACTTCAACGCGGATGACGTGATTTTCTCGTTTATGCGCCAGAAGGATGTGAATCATCCCTACCATAACGTCTCCAACGGCAGTTATTCCAACTTCGAAAGTCTGGAGTTCGGCAACCTGATTACCGCCATTGATAAGGTTGACGATCGCACCGTGCGCTTCACCCTGGCGCACCCGGAAGCGCCGTTTGTTGCCGATCTGGCGTGGTATTTTGCCTCCATTCTTTCGGCGGAGTATGCCGATGCCATGCTGAAAGCGGGCACGCCTGAAAAGGTTGATATGCAGCCAATTGGCACCGGGCCGTTTAAACTGGCGCAATATCAGAAGGATTCCCGTATCCTCTTTACCGCCTTCCCGGACTACTGGCAGGGAAAATCGAAGCTGGATCGTCTGGTGTTCACCATCACGCCGGACGCCTCGGTGCGTTTTGCCAAAGTCGAGAAGAATGAGTGCCAGGTGATGCCGTTCCCAAACCCGGCGGATCTGCCGCGTATGAAGGCTAACAAAGACATCAACCTGATGAGCAAGGACGGTCTGAATACCGGTTTCCTGGCATTTAACACGCAAAAGCCGCCGCTGGATAACGTAAAAGTGCGCCAGGCGCTGGCGATGGCGATTAACAAACCGGCCATCATTGAGGCGGTCTTCCACGGCACCGGCACGGCGGCGAAAAACCTGCTGCCGCCTGGCGTCTGGAGTGCCGACAGCGAGCTGAAAGACTACGATTACGATCCAGAAAAAGCGAAAACGCTGTTAAAGGAGGCGGGATTTGCCAACGGCGTAAGCATCGATCTGTGGGCTATGCCCGTGCAGCGGCCGTATAACCCGAACGCGAAGCGTATGGCTGAAATGATCCAGGCGGACTGGGCGAAAGTAGGCGTGCAGACCAAAATCGTGACCTACGAATGGGGCGAATACCTGAAGCGCGTGAAGGGCGGGGAGCATCAGGCTGCGCTGATGGGCTGGACAACGGCGACGGGCGATCCGGATAACTTCTTCGGACCACTGTTTACCTGTACGTCCGCCAACGGCGGGTCGAACTCGGCCAAATGGTGCTATAAGCCGTTTGATAACCTGATTGCCGAAGCAAAATCGATAACCGATCGCGAAAAACGCGTGGCGCTGTACAAGCAGGCGCAGCAGATGATGCACGATCAAATGCCGGCGGTTATGATTGCCCACTCGACCATTTTTGAGCCAGTCAGAAAAGAGGTCACGGGCTATGAAATCGATCCCTTCGGCAAACATCTGTTCTGGCAGGTAGATATAAAACAGTAATATTTTTCTGCCCGGATCCGGTCCGGGCACTATTTTTACAATTTGTGCCTTCCCCGTCATTTTTTGCCACAACATTTCCCTCTGTTTTTTGTTATAACTTCAAGTGCATACTTGCAGATAACTCGGAACTCCATCATGCGTACTTCCACTTTTTTTAAAGTTGCAGTGCTTTCTGGCCTGTTGGCCCTTTCTGGCTGTGCGTCAAAAGTCGCAGCCCCCGATCAATATTCAGGCTTTTTAAAAAATTACTCTGACTTGCAGGAGATGACATCAGCAACCGGGAAACCAACCTTGCGTTGGGTCGATCCTTCCTATGATCCGGCGAACTACGACAGTATTATCTGGACCCCGATAACCTATTATCCGACACCAAAGCCAACCACACAGCTTGGGCAAAAAACGCTTGATGAATTGTTGAGTTACACCAATAACACATTAAAAAACGCGATTGGCCAGCGTAAGCCAATTGTGACGACGCCGGGCAAACATAGCCTGATCTTCCGCGGCGCCATCACGGGTGTGAGCTCAGAGAAAGAAGGTTTGCAGTTCTATGAAGTGGTGCCCGTCGCGCTGCTGGTTGCGGGTACGCAGATGGCAACTGGCCATCGCACCATGGATACGCATCTTTTCTTTGAAGGTGAGCTGATTGATGCGGCCACGAACAAACCGGTAGTTAAAGTTGTTCGTAAAGGTGAAGGTAAAGAGCTTGCCAACGAGAACACGCCGTTGGGATTCGCCACACTGAAACAGGTTGTGGATGATATGGCGACCGATGCCACCATGTTTGATGTCCATCAGACAGCAAAATAATAAAAACGGCCTGCATCTACGCAGGCCGTTATTTTATGCCGTCAGCAGGCGGCGGAACCAGGTTTCCGGTTTCGTAAACATCACCATATTTCCCCCCAAAATCAACAGCAGGCCGACGATCCCGTTGATATGCCACACGTAACCCTCGTACACCGTTGAAATCGACAGCGCCACCAGCGGGAACAGCAGGGTGCTGTACGCGGCCTTACCGGGACCAATGCGGCCTACCAGCGTAAAGTAGGCGCCGAAGGCAATCACCGAGCCAAACAGAGCAAGATAGAGCAGCGCCCCCATATAGCTCACCGTCCATTCCGGCATAAAGCTTTCGCCCCTGAAGAGAGCGATAAGGCCCATCACGACGGTGCCATACAGCATCGCCCAGGCGTTGGTGGTCATGGTTTCCAGCCCGTTTCGCTGATGACGCATGCTGATCATATTCCCCAGCGAGAAGCCGTAGGTGCCGAGGGCGGAAAGCCCGATGCCCGTAAGCAATGACGCGTTCCAGCCGCTGGCGAGCAGATCGTTCCAGAACAGGGTAATGATCCCGATAAGCCCCAGCGCTGCCGCCGTCCAGAAGCGCGCGGGTGGACGCTGGCCGAAGAAGATAAAGCTGTTGATGGCGTTATACAGTACGGCCATCGAGAAAATCACCGACTCAAGGCCGGTATTGATATGGGCGGCGGCGGTATAAAAGCACCAGAAGTTGAAACAGAAAACGCAGCAACCCTGAAGCATGCAATAGAGATGATCCCGCAGCGCCAGCCTGCGCAGGCGACGAAGGGCGACCAGGACGATCATCATCGTGGCGCTGGCCACGGCGAAGCGCCAGAAAATGGAGACCGGCGCTGCAACCGGCCCCTGTTGTAAAAAAATGGCGATCCAGGTCGTGCCCCAGATAACAACAACCAGCCCATAGAGTAATGCGTTCATGGTGTCTCTCTTCTCATACCGCGGAAAACAACAGTGTGGCGAAAGAAGGGGGCCCCGGCTTTCATCGCCTTGCGCCGGACTTGCAAATTCTTGCGCTTTTTTCTCGCATAATGGCTGGTAACAGGCTGCAACACTTCTTAGACTGACAGTCTGATTAATCACCTGTTTACGGCCATGTCTCTCGTTTACGACACCTTTGAAACGTTACGCCAAAAAAATGCAGTGCTGCGGGAAACCGTCGCGCTCAATACTGGCATTCAACTGGCGGCGTGGTACAACAAGCACGACACGATCACCGTGAAAAGCAACCATCACACCCTTAGCCTGTACGTGGCGGATGGCTATGAAAGCTATCAAAAAACGCCGGGTGGCTGGAAAAATGGCGGCGGGCCGGACCGTTTTTGTCTGATGCCGGAAGAGAGCGAATCCACATGGGATATTCGTGATGACCTGTCGTTCGTGCACCTCTACTGCACCGATGAACACCTGCGGGACGTGGGGGAGAAAATCTGGGATAAACGACCGCTATCGCTGACGCTGGATGAAAAAATCTTCGGCAGCGATCCGAAAATCACCGCCCTTTATCGCCAGTTTTTGCTCGGCTGCGACTGGCAGCAAAACGCCAATCAGCTCACCCTGAGCACTGCGTCGACCTTATTACTGACGCATTTGGTCCAGCACTATTCCAGCGTCCAGTGGAAGTTACCGGTGGTCACCGGCGGGCTATCGCCGTTTGTGCTGCGCAACGTGCTGGCCTTTATCGAGGAAAATCTGGCGCAACCCTTAACGCTGGCGGAACTGGCGGGCCAGGCCGCACTCAGTGAGTATCACTTTGCGCGGATGTTCCGCCAGTCGATGGGGCTGGCGCCGCATCAGTACGTCATGCAGCGCCGCATGGAGAAGGCCAAAGCGCTGATTCAGCACACGACCACGCCGCTCACCGACATCGCGCTGGCCTGCGGATTTAACTCCGCCAGCCATTTCAGTAACCGTTTTCGCAGCATGACCGGCATCACGCCGTCACAGCTACGCGCGGCGAAGGCGTGAGAAGACAGCGTAACAGATCCCACCTAGCACCAGCCCCCAGAAAGCGGAGCCAATTCCCAGGAGCGTGACGCCGCTGGCGGTCATCAGGAAGGTGACGATCGCCGCGTCGCGCTCTGCTTCATGATTCAGTGCCTGATACAAACTCCCGCTGATAGTGCCGAGCAGGGCCAGCCCGGCCAGCGTCTGGATGCCGCTCAGCGGCAGGGCGGCCATCAGCCCCGAAATCGACCCGCCGAACACCCCCGCCAGCAGATAAAACCCACCTGCGGCCGCCGCAGCCAGCCAGCGTTTACTGGCATCCGGGTGGGCGTCCGGACTCTGGCAGATGGCGGCGGTGATGGCGGCGATACAGATGGAATAGACGCCGAAGGGGGACAACAGAAGCGCCAGCCCGCCGGTGGCAACGATCAGCGGTGAGACCGCCAGCGGATAGCCCGATGCCTGCATGGTGGCGAAGCCGGGCGCATTCTGCGACGCCATGGTCACCAGGAAGAAGGGTAAGCCGATGCTGATCAGGCTGGTGAAGGTGAACGCAGGGGCAATGAATTCCGGCATGATCACCGATAACGTCATTTTATTCGTGACAACGTCACCTCCAGCCCAGGCCACGAACACCCCCACCAGCAGCGTGGCGACAATGGCGTACCGGGGCGCTACGGCTTTAGCCACCAGCCAGGCGGCCAGCATACTGCCGCAAAGAAGCACGTGTCCCTCAAGATTGCTGAATGCCTTCAGGCCAAACTGTAACAGCACGCCTACCAGCATAGCGGCGGCAAGCGAGTGCGGGATCAGTTTCATCAACCGGGCAAACAGGCCAGTGACGCCGCACAGCAGAATCAGCGCATTCGCAAATATAAATACCCCTATGGTTTCCGCCAGCGTCACGCCTTGCAGGCTGGTGGCGAGCAGCGCCGCGCCAGGAGTCGACCAGGCGGTCAGCACCGGGGCTTTATACCACCACGACAATGCAAGCGTGCTGATCCCCATCCCGAGCCCCAGCGCGGTCATCCATCCGGCGATTTGCTGTGTACTGGCGCCCGCCGCCGCAGCCGCCTGCCAGATAATGGCGGCAGAGCTGGCGTAGCCCACCAGAACGGCAACAAAACCGGCCAGCACGGCAGGAAAGAGATAGGCAGTCGATCGCATGTGAACTCCGTTGTGCGTTATAACGTCCGGGATAAGGTATCACTGTGCGCTATAGCGTACAAGTGGTATGCTTTGCTGCAACGGGAGGAACCATGGATATCACTCAACATCTGGCAACCACACTGAAAGCGCTGCGTCAGGCGCGGGGCTGGAGCCTGTCGAAACTGGCGGAAGAGACGGGCGTGTCGAAAGCGATGCTTGGGCAAATCGAACGCAATGAGTCCAGCCCGACGGTCTCAACCTTGTGGAAAATTGCCACCGGGCTGAACGTACCTTTTTCGGCGTTTATCACTCCAGAGAGCGAACCGCAGGCGGTGTTCGATCCGCAGCAGCAAGCGATGGTGGTGAAACCGCTTTTCCCCTGGGATGAACAGCTTAAGTTCGACCATTTCTCCATCACCCTGTCGCCCGGCGCGCTGAGTGAGTCCACGCCGCACGAAGCCGGGGTGATTGAACACGTGGTGGTGATAAGCGGTGAGCTGGATATGCATATCGACGGTGTCTGGCGCACTCTATACGCTGATTCCGGCGTGCGTTTTGCCGGCGATAAACCGCACGCGTACCGTAACAGCAGCACCCGGACGGTGCATTTTCACTCTCTGATCCATTATCCCCGCTAAAGCGTTGCAAAACGGTTTCACTGGCACAGACTTCTGACTACAATAGCCGCCATTTTGACCATAACGGATAACGACGAAGTATGCGCCTGCACCCCCATCATCTTGAACTGCTAAGCCCGGCCCGCGACGCCGCCATTGCCCGTGAAGCCATTCTTCACGGTGCGGATGCCGTCTACATTGGCGGCCCAGGCTTCGGTGCCCGTCATAACGCCAGCAATAGCCTGCGCGACATTGCCGAACTGGTACCGTTCGCCCACCGTTTCGGGGCGAAGGTGTTCGTGACCCTGAACACCATTCTTCATGATGATGAGCTGGAGCCCGCGCAGCGTCTTATTACCGATCTCTACCAGACCGGCGTTGACGCTCTGATCGTTCAGGATATGGGTGTTCTGGAACTGGATATCCCGCCAATTGAGCTGCACGCCAGCACCCAGTGCGATATCCGCACCGTTGAGAAGGCGAAGTTTCTTTCAGACGTCGGGTTTACGCAGATTGTTCTGGCGCGTGAGCTGAACCTGAACCAGATCCGCGATATCCACCAGGCCACCGACGCGACCATTGAATTCTTTATCCACGGTGCGCTTTGCGTGGCCTATTCCGGGCAGTGTAATATCTCTCACGCCCAGACGGGGCGCAGCGCTAACCGCGGCGACTGCTCTCAGGCCTGCCGTTTGCCGTATACCCTGAAAGACGATCAGGGCCGCGTGGTGGCATTCGAGAAACACCTGCTGTCGATGAAAGATAACGATCAGACGGCAAACCTCGGCGCGCTGATCGATGCCGGCGTACGCTCCTTCAAAATTGAAGGCCGCTACAAGGACATGAGCTACGTGAAAAATATCACCGCCCATTATCGTCAGATGCTGGATGCCATCATCGACGATCGCGGTGACCTGGCGCGCGCGTCCGCCGGTCGTACAGAGCATTTCTTTATTCCATCGACGGACAAAACGTTCCACCGCGGCAGTACGGATTATTTCGTTAATGCGCGCAAAGGGGATATTGGCGCGTTCGATTCACCGAAGTTTATCGGTCTGCCGGTGGGTGAAGTGCTGAAAGTGGCGAAGGATCATCTTGACGTTCAGGTTACAGAGCCGCTGGCGAACGGCGATGGCCTCAACGTGATGATCAAACGTGAAGTGGTTGGTTTTCGCGCCAATACGGTGGAGAAAACCGGCGAAAATCGTTATCGCGTCTGGCCGAACGAAATGCCTGCCGACCTTTACAAAGCCCGCCCGAATGCGGCGCTGAACCGTAACCTGGATCACAACTGGCAGCAGGCCTTGCTCAAGACCTCCAGCGAGCGTCGCATTGCGGTGGATATCGCGCTGGGTGGCTGGGAAGAGCAGCTGATCCTGACCATGACCTGCGAAGACGGCATCAGCGTAACGCATACGCTCGACGGCCTGTTCGAGGTGGCGAACAATGCGGAGAAAGCGCTCAGCAACCTCAAGGATGGCGTAGCGAAGCTCGGGCAGACCATTTATTATGCGCGCAATATTGAGGTGAATCTGCCTGATGCGCTGTTCGTGCCGAACAGCCTGCTGAACCAGTTCCGCCGTGAAACGGCTGAGATGCTGGATGAAGCACGCCTGGCAAACTATCCGCGCGGCAGTCGTAAGGCCGAAGCGGTGCCTGCGCCGGTCTACCCGGACACGCATCTCTCTTTCCTTGCGAACGTTTACAACCACAAAGCGCGTGCGTTTTACCATCGTCACGGCGTGCAGCTGATTGACGCCGCGTATGAAGCGCATGAAGAGAAGGGCGATGTGCCGGTGATGATCACCAAACACTGCCTGCGGTTTGCCTTTAACCTTTGTCCGAAACAGGCGAAAGGGAATATTAAAAGCTGGAAAGCGACGCCGATGCAGCTGGTGAATGGCGATGAAGTACTGACGCTGAAGTTTGACTGCCGTCCGTGTGAAATGCACGTTATCGGCAAGATGAAGAATCACATCTTCAAAATGCCGTCTCCGGGCAGCATTGTGGCCTCCGTCAGCCCTGACGATTTGATGAAGACCCTGCCGAAGCGTAAAGGCAGCTAACCCGCAGAGTGGGTATCCGGTTTGCGCGATTTCTGCCAGGCATGGTGCTCGCGCAACCCCTCCGCAGACTCCTCTGCTGCGCTGCGTAACTCGTCGCTGTCAGCTTCATGACGAAGCTGATGGTCGGCGTTTTTCACATACACAAATTCATGCCCTTTGTGCTCCGCCATAATCTGCCCCGACAACAGTGCACTAATCAGCAGCAGTAGCGAAAAGCCTTTTCTGAACATCTTTTACCCCCGAAAATACGCTACGGTCATCGTAGAGATAATTTCATAGAGTAATTATTCGACTCTTTAAATTTGAGAAAATAGACTGTCAAAAATTGTGGTCGCCATAAAACTCACTTAAGACTATTCTTAAAAGCAATATCGTCGTTGTAAACTCCCATTTCTGGTATGCAAAGAGAAGCTAGATTTATTGGGAAATCATTTACAATAAGATTTTTCTGGCTAAGGATTGGATCGAATAAATGAAAAAAATAATCGTGCTATCACTTCTGGGCGTAGTGGTTGCGGTGGGTGCTGCGGCCAGCATCTATTCAAATGAAGAACCAGAATATATTCAGTCAGCAAAAAGCCGTGTCGGATCGTATTTAACCAGCGATTACGGACGTGTCGAATGTAATAGCACCCAGGTAAGTGAAGATCGCTGGGAGCTGGGCTGTACCAATAAGGCGAGGGGCAAAACCTTCCAGTTCGCTGTTTACCCATCCGAGCAGGCGCCGTATGGGGTCTCTCGTGCGTTTTATCTCGAAGCGATTAATGATGATGCCCGCCAGAGTGCAGAGCAGGGGCTGATGCGTTATCTGCAAATTAATACCAAAGCGGGTTAATCGATTCGTTTATGCTTCGTTGAGGCTCACAGTGGTAGATTGCAGGTGATCCACATCCCGGTATGGAATACCGGAGCGTAGATACCAAAATACAAATCTATCCATGCAAGCATTTACCGCCAGATTATGGCGGTTTTTTTTTGCCCGTTTATCGTACTGGTAAAAATTGTTTGCGATATTGCGCGGGTGAAAGCGCAAATTGCTGCCGGAAATGGTGGCGCAGCGTGGCGCTTTGTCCAAATCCGGTTTGTTCCGCAATATTGTCGATGCTGAGCCGACTGTTTTCGAGATAATCTTTTGCCCGCTGCAATCGCGCAGTCAATAACCAGCGCGCGGGTGTTGTTCCGGTCGCGTCCTGGAAACGGCGCAGAAAGGTGCGCTGACTCATACCCACCCGCAGGGCCAGCGATTCGACGGTATGGGAAACAGCCAGATGCTGGTGAAGATAATCAAACAACTGGCCGAGGCGCTGGCTCTCCCGCAACTGAGCCACCGGTCGGCTAAGCTGCTGGGTTTGCGAGCCGTCCCGATGGGGCGGGATCACCAGCCGACGCGCCACGCGGTTTGCCACTTCCATACCATAATTCCGGCGCACCACGTGCAGGCACAGATCAATCCCCGCGGCGCTTCCGGCGGAAGTGAGAATGTCGCCTTCGTCCTGGTAGAGCACATCTTCGACCACGGTAATGGCGGGATAGCGTGTTTTCAGAGCTTGCGTGTAGCGCCAGTGGGTGGTTGCCTTCCGCCCGTCAAGCAGGCCTGAGGCTGCCAGAACGAAAACGCCAGAACAGATCGAGAGTAGCTGGCAGCCGCGGGCATGCGCCGCGCGGAGCGCCTGGCAGAGCGCTTCCGGTACGGGTTCGTCCAGCCCTCGCCAGCCGGGAACGACAACCAGATCCGCCGTCTCCAGCAGACCCAGATCGCCATCGGCCAGAATACGGATCCCGCCCGTTGCCCGGAGTTCGCCATCATCCACGCTCGCCACGGCAAACTGATACCAGTCATCGCCCATCTCCGGGCGCGGCAAGCCAAAGATTTCTACCGCCACGCCAAACTCAAAGGTACATAAACCGTCATATGCCAGCACGACCGCGCGCGGCGAGGGATGTCTTAAGTTTGTCATCTTTTTGCTGTTTTCTGGCATAGGCGGACGCATTCATGGGCTGAATTAAGGGATAGAGTAGTGTTAACACAAACACCACAAATGAGGAAGATTCATGAGCTATGTTACTGAATTTCCGGCTGCTGAGCCGCAGGAAGCTGTGGGACATTTTCTGCGTCGTCTGAGTGTCGAGACGGACTGCGCCGATGTCCATCACGCGGTATCCAGCGGTGAGCAGGACTTTGTTCTGCTGCACGTTGTCGGAAAGCCTGAACACTTTGCCCGGCGGCATCTGCCCGGCGCGCTGCATTTACCCTGGAGCCAGATCACCGCAGAGCGGATGAAAGCGTGGCCGGAGGGCACGCTGTTTGTCGTCTATTGTGCAGGCCCGCACTGCAACGGGGCGGACAGGGCGGCCCTAAAGCTGGCGCGTCTGGGTCTGCCGGTTAAGATTATGCTCGGGGGCATGACCGGCTGGGAAGATGAGCGGTTCGCGTTTGCAGGATCTTCATCACCCGCTCTGTGAACATGAATTTATTTCAACACAGATGAAATTTTCTCGTTTGTCGGCGGCGAGCCGGTATGACATCTTTTCAGGACGTTTAGACATCCAGAAGTCTAAAGATTCAAGAGATGAATTATCACTGTGGGCAATTAACGCCGACAGACAGAGGAGATTTCCATGCAGCGACACCATGCCCCGTACCGCGCCGATGTAGTCGGCAGTTTTTTACGCCCGGATGCCATTAAACAGGCCCGTCTGCAATTTGCCAGCGGTGAAATCGATGCCGGGCAGCTTCGCGCGGTTGAGGACGAGGCCATTCGTCATGTTGTCGAGCAGCAGTGCGCCTGCGGTCTGCATGTGGTAACGGACGGTGAATTCCGCCGCGCCTGGTGGCACTTTGACTTCTTTGACGGGCTACAGGGCGTGGAGCGTTATGATTCCCAGCAGGGCATTCAGTTCAACGGGGTGCAGACTAAAGCCCATGGCGTGCGCGTAACGGGCAAACTGGGCTTCGGCGATCATCCTATGCTGGAAGATTTCCGCTACCTCAAAAGCATTAGCGGTAATGCACAGCCGAAGATGACCATTCCGAGCCCGAGCGTGCTGCACTTCCGCGGTGGCCGCAAGGATATTGATGCTACGGTCTACCCGGATCTGAAGGATTACTTTGACGATCTGGCGACCACCTGGCGCGATGCCATTCGGGCCTTTTACGATGCAGGCTGCCGCTATCTGCAGCTGGATGACACCGTCTGGGCCTATCTTTGTTCGGAGGACCAGCGCCGCCAGATCCGCGAGCGCGGTGACGATGCAGACGAACTTGCCCGGACCTATGCCCGGGTGCTGAATAAGGCGCTGGAGGGCAAACCGGACGATCTGACCGTCGGGCTGCACGTCTGCCGCGGCAACTTCCGCTCAACCTGGATTTCCGAGGGCGGCTATGAGCCGGTGGCGGAGGTGCTGTTCGGCACGGTGAACGTCGACGCGTTCTTCCTGGAGTACGACAACGACCGTAGCGGGGACTTCGCGCCACTGCGTTTTGTGCGCCCGGGTAAACAGCAGGTGGTTCTGGGGCTGATCACCACCAAACACGGTGAACTGGAGAACCCGGAAGGGGTGAAAGCGCGTCTGGAAGAGGCTGCGCGCTACGTGGCGAAAGAGCAGATTTGCCTCAGCCCGCAGTGCGGATTTGCTTCTACGGAAGAGGGTAACAGCCTGAGCGAAGCCCAGCAGTGGGATAAAGTTCGCCTCGTGACGAAAATCGCCAGCGACGTCTGGTAACGCCGTTTACAGCGCTGCATTATTACAGTGCAGCGCTGTACCATTCTGAGTCGTTCCCCGTCACTCCTCTCTTCGATCCCTTTAAAATCCTGTCTCTGCAACCTGGCACTGTTTTTGCTCTCCTGAAACTGGCGTTACTTTTTTCTGCGTCCGGCGGTAACGGACGTCTTCGCACAGCTTTCTTTTCAGGAGTGAAAATATGCACCGTCGTACCTTTATTAAAGCGTTCACCTTGTCCGCCTCCGTCATCGCCATGGGAATGAGCTTTGGCGTCCAGGCCGCAGAGACCATTAAAGTCGGGATTATGCACTCTCTCTCCGGCACGATGGCCATTTCAGAAACGCCCCTGAAAGATGTCGCCCTGATGACCATCGATGAAATCAACGCTAAAGGCGGCGTGCTCGGGAAAAAGCTGGAGCCGGTGGTGGTTGACCCGGCATCCAACTGGCCGCTGTTTGCCGAAAAGGCCCGCCAGCTTCTGAGCCAGGATAAGGTCGCCGTGGTGTTTGGCTGCTGGACCTCCGTATCGCGTAAATCGGTTCTGCCGGTTTTTGAGGAGCTGAACGGTTTGCTGTTCTATCCGGTGCAGTATGAAGGTGAAGAGATGTCACCTAACGTCTTCTATACCGGCGCGGCGCCTAACCAGCAGGCGATCCCGGCGGTGGAGTACCTGATGAGCGAGGACGGCGGCAGCGCGAAGCGATTCTTCCTGCTGGGTACGGACTACGTTTACCCGCGCACTACTAACAAGATCCTGCGCGCCTTCCTGCACTCGAAAGGCGTTGAAGATAAAGATATTGAAGAGGTCTACACCCCATTTGGTCATAGCGATTACCAGACCATTGTCGCCAGTATCAAAAAGTTCTCCACGGGCGGCAAAGCGGCGGTGGTCTCCACTATCAACGGTGATTCCAACGTGCCTTTCTATAAAGAACTGGCGAACCAGGGGCTGAAAGCCACGGACGTGCCGGTGGTGGCGTTCTCGGTGGGCGAGGAAGAACTGCGCGGCATTGATACCAAACCGCTGGTGGGCAACCTGGCGGCGTGGAATTACTTCGAATCCGTCGACAACCCGACCAACCAGACCTTTGTCGCGGCTTACAAAGCCTACGCGAAAGCCCATAAGCTGCCGAATGCCGATACCGTGGTCACCAACGATCCGATGGAAGCGACTTACGTTGGCCTGCATATGTGGGCGCAGGCGGTTGAAAAAGCGGGAACAACCGACGTGGACAAAGTGCGCGCGGCAATGGCGGGCCAGTCGTTCAACGCGCCGTCCGGCTTTACGCTGACCATGGATGCCACCAACCATCACCTGCATAAGCCCGTCATGATTGGTGAAATTGAAGGCAACGGCCAGTTCAACGTCGTCTGGCAAACCGAACAGCCGGTACGCGCTCAGCCGTGGAGCCCGTTTATCGCCGGAAATGACAAAAAGCCTGACCAGCCGATGAAAACCGCCAGCAACTAAGCCACCACCAGGGAGAGACGTCATGAACGCCATACGCATGATGATTGCGATTGTGTGGCTTACCGGACTGCTGCCAGGGATGGCGCAGGCATCGGATGCCGATGATTTCGTTGCCGCTAGCCGCAGCCAGCAAACCGCCATGCTGACCCGCTGGGCAGCCACGCCGGAACCTGCACGTTTGCCGCTGCTTAAGGCGCTGCAACAGGAGAACCTTTATACCGACAGCCAGAAGAAGGCATTTACCCGCATCGACGGCGAAATGGTTGCCCTGGGCGCGGCAAAAAGCGCTGAAGGCACGACCAAAGCCGTGCGGCTGACCAACCGACTGCGCGTGTTAACCGTCACGGCGCTGGCGACGCATCAGCTTGTCAGTGACAGTGTCACAGAAAGGCGTCATGCCGCGCGGCAACTTCAGCGTGACGCCCAGCCGGATATGCTCGGCTTTCTGCAACAGCGGGCCAGTAGCGAAACGGACGACGTCACCCGACAGTCGCTGATGCTGGCGCTGGCAAACCTCCAGTTGACGAGCCCACAGGCTGAAGTACGGCTCAAGGCTGTTGAGCTGTTGGGACAGTCTGACGATCCGGACGTGCAGGCCACGCTGACGCCGTTCACCCAAACGCAAACCGAGCCGGACGCACGGGTACGTGCCGCCGCCGCTGAGAGCCTGGAGCGTATTCAGCACCGGCTGATGTGGGGCGAACTGCTGGGGCAGGCCTTCATGGGCCTGTCGTTGGGGTCGGTACTCTTGCTGGCCGCGCTCGGGCTGGCTATCACCTATGGTCTGCTGGGGGTGATTAACATGGCTCACGGTGAAATGCTGATGCTCGGGGCGTATGCCACCTGGATGGTGCAGCAGGTAATGGCGCAGTGGATGCCTCAGTGGCTGGCGCTCTATCCGGTGGTGGCGCTGCCGGTGGCGTTTTGCCTGACCGCAGGCATCGGAATGGTGCTGGAGCGCACGGTGATACGCCATCTTTATGGCCGCCCGCTGGAAACCCTGCTCGCCACCTGGGGGATCAGCCTGATGCTTATCCAGCTGGTCCGCATAACCTTTGGCGCTCAGAACCTTGAGGTCGCTAACCCGGCCTGGCTGTCCGGCGGGGTGCAGGTTTTCGCCAACCTGACGCTGCCCTGGAACCGTATTGTGGTGCTCGGCTTTGTACTGCTGGTGCTGTTCTTCACCTGGCTCATTCTGAACAAAACGCGTCTGGGTCTCAACGTGCGGGCGGTGACGCAAAACCGCAGCATGGCGGCCTGCTGCGGCGTTCCCACCGGACGGGTAGATATGCTGGCGTTTGGCCTCGGGTCCGGCATTGCCGGGTTGGGCGGCGTGGCGTTGTCCCAGCTGGGGAACGTGGGGCCGGAGCTGGGCCAGGGATACATCATCGATTCATTCCTGGTGGTGGTGCTCGGCGGCGTCGGCCAGCTGGCCGGTAGCGTCGCGGCGGCCTTTGGTCTGGGGATCTTCAATAAAATTCTTGAACCGCAGATGGGCGCCGTGCTGGGCAAGATCCTGATTCTGGTGGCGATCATTCTGTTTATCCAGAAACGTCCGCAGGGGTTATTCGCACTTAAAGGGAGGGTGACAGACTGATGAGCCAGCCATTGACCTTAACACTGGCGCGCAGGGCACCGCGCACCGCGCAAATCTTCGGCAGTCTGCTGGTTGCGGCGCTGCTGGTGCTGCCTTTTCTCGCGCTGTTACCCGCAACGCATCCGCTGGCCGTTTCGACGTGGATGTTGACGCTTATCGGCAAGATCCTCTGCTACGCGGTTGTCGCCGTGGCCCTCGATCTGGTCTGGGGCTATGCCGGTATGCTCTCGCTGGGGCACGGCATATTCTTCGCCCTGGGCGGCTATGCGATGGGCATGTACCTGATGCGCCAGGCGGCCGGGGACGGGCTGCCCGCGTTTATGTCGTTTCTCTCGTGGAGCGAACTGCCCTGGTTCTGGTGGGGAACGCAGCATTTTGCCTGGGCGTTGGTGTTAATCGTGACGATCCCCGGCCTGCTGGCGCTGGTCTTCGGCTGGTTTGCTTTCCGCTCGAAGATCAAAGGGGTCTATTTCTCCATCATGACCCAGGCGCTGACCTATGCGGGCATGCTGCTGTTCTTTCGCAACGAAACCGGTTTTGGCGGCAATAACGGCTTTACCGGCTTTACCACGCTGCTCGGGTTTTCCGTTACGGCGACTACCACGCGGATCGCGCTGTTTCTCGCAACGGTCATGCTGCTGCTTCTGGCCCTGGGCACAGGCTACGCCCTGGCGAAGAGTAAATTTGGCCGCATTTTAACGGCGGTGCGCGATGCGGAAAACCGTCTGACGTTCTGCGGCTACGATCCGCGCGGATTCAAGCTGCTGGTCTGGACGC
Source organism: Enterobacter cloacae complex sp. IR5428 (assembly GCF_049238585.1). Taxonomy (NCBI): domain Bacteria; kingdom Pseudomonadati; phylum Pseudomonadota; class Gammaproteobacteria; order Enterobacterales; family Enterobacteriaceae; genus Enterobacter; species Enterobacter cloacae complex sp. IR5428. The sequence continues at coordinate 229,464 of NZ_JBMKHV010000001.1, forward strand.
TTTCCGCCGTGCTGTGTGGCCTGGCGGGAGCGCTGTACGTTCCGCAGGTGGGCATTATCAACCCGGGTGAAATGTCGCCGACCAACTCGATTGAAGCGGCCATCTGGGTGGCGCTGGGCGGGCGCGGCACCCTGGTAGGCCCGGTGATTGGTGCGGCGCTGGTCAATGGTGCGAAGAGCTTTTTCACCGTGGCGATGCCGGAGTACTGGCAACTGTTTCTTGGGCTGATTTTCATCGCCGTGACGCTCTTTTTACCGCGCGGCGTGTTCGGTCTGTTTCGTAAGGGAGAGAATTAATGCAGCCCTCTGAAGGACTCTTTACCCGCCAGCTACCGGGCGATCGTTACCGTGAGCAGACCGATCCTGTGTTACAGCTCGAGGCCATTAACGTCAGTTTCGATGGTTTTCAGGCGTTGACCGATCTCTCACTTAATATCGGCATTGGAGAATTGCGCTGCATCATTGGCCCTAACGGCGCCGGTAAAACTACGCTGATGGACGTGATCACCGGCAAAACCCGGCCAAAAAGCGGGAAGGCTATTTACGATCAGTCCATCGATCTGACAGCCCTTGAACCGGCGGCCATTGCCCGTCAGGGCATTGGCCGTAAGTTCCAGAAACCGACCGTGTTTGAAGCGCTGACCGTAGGGGAAAACCTCGAAATCGCCATGAAAGCCGACAGGTCCGTCTGGGCGAGCCTGCGGGCAACACTCAGCGGCGAGCAGCGCGACCGCATTGACGAGATGTTGGTTTTGCTGCGGCTTGGCAGCGAGCGCGATCGCCGCGCCGGGCTGCTTTCCCACGGGCAGAAGCAGTTTCTGGAGATCGGCATGCTGCTGGTGCAGGATCCGCATCTGTTGCTGCTGGACGAACCCGCCGCCGGTATGACCGACGCAGAGACGGAATACACAGCCGAGCTTTTCCGAACTCTGGCAGGCAAGCATTCGCTGATGGTGGTTGAGCACGATATGGGCTTCGTCGAGACCATCGCCGACCACGTCACGGTGCTGCATCAGGGGCGCGTACTGGCAGAAGGCTCGCTTCGCGAGGTACAGGCCAATGAGCAGGTGATTGACGTCTATCTGGGACGCTAAGGAGAGGGGATGTTACAGGTTAACGAGCTGAATCAGTACTACGGCGGAAGTCATATTCTGCGCGGGGTGAGCTTTGAGGCGGTGGTCGGGGAAGTTACCTGCCTGCTGGGGCGCAACGGGGTGGGGAAAACCACACTGCTGAGGTGCCTGATGGGGCTGATCCCGGTGAAAGCCGGGGAGGTGGTCTGGCAGGGAAAGACCATCACTCACAGTAAACCGCACCAGCGGGTGCAGTCCGGCGTGGCGTATGTTCCGCAGGGGCGGGAGATTTTTCCGCGTCTGACCGTAGAAGAAAACCTGCTGATGGGACTGTCGCGCTTCTCCGCGGGAAACGCAAGGAGCGTGCCGGAGGAGATTTGGCAGCTTTTCCCGGTGCTGAAGGAGATGAAACACCGTCGCGGAGGCGATCTTTCCGGTGGTCAGCAGCAGCAGCTGGCGATTGGTCGCGCGCTGGCGAGCCGTCCACGGTTACTGATCCTGGATGAACCCACGGAAGGTATACAGCCGTCGGTGATTAAAGAGATTGGGCAGGTGATCCGCAGCCTGGCGAACCGGGGGGATATGGCGATCCTGCTGGTGGAGCAGTTTTATGATTTTGCGGCGGAGCTGGCCGACAGCTATCTGGTGATGTCGCGCGGCAGCATCGTCCAGCAGGGGCGCGGTGAGAACATGGAGCAGGAGGGGGTTCGCGGACTGGTTGCGATCTGAAATGTTATACTATAACATCCTCATTCTTATAACACGGAATGAGGGTTTTGCTGTGGCTGCACAACTTGGAAAAATTGCGCTGACTATGGGAACGCTGCTGGTAAGCGGCTCGCTTTTTGCCCATTCGCACGGTCATCAGATGACGGAGGCGGAACAGAAGGCGGCAAACGGCGTCTTTGAGGATAAAGACGTCAGGGACAGGACGCTGTCTGACTGGGACGGGACCTGGCAGTCTGTTTACCCGTTCCTGCTTGATGGTTCGCTGGATCCGGTTTTCGAAAAGAAAGCGCAGAAGGGGGAAAAATCCGCTGCCGAGGTGAAAGCCTACTACCGTAAGGGCTACGCGACGGACGTGGACGCCATCGGCATTGAAAACAACGTGATGGAATTCCACAGAGGCAAAACGGTGAGCAGCTGCCGCTACGACTACAGCGGCTATAAAATTCTGACCTATGCGTCGGGGAAAAAAGGCGTGCGCTACCTGTTTGAATGTAAGGATAAGGCAAGCCAGGCGCCTAAGTTTGTGCAGTTCAGCGATCATACCATCGGGCCGAAAGCCTCTTCACACTTCCATATCTTTATGGGCAACACCTCCCACGAGGCGCTGCTGAAAGAGATGGATAACTGGCCGACCTACTACCCGAACGAGATGTACAAAGAGCAGGTGGTGGAGGAGATGTTGCACCACTAGGCTGTTGGATTTGCCGGGTGGGGGCTTAGCCTTACCCGGCGTGGGATTAGGGTTTTCCAGGTCGGGTAAGCGCAGCGACACCCGACACGCTATCTTCACTTTTCACGCGCATCCCGCGCAAAACCATCAGCCACGCCGCAATAATGGCGGCCATCATAATAATAAATAACGACCAGTGCGGCAGATGGGTCAGGATGAGCCCGGTGATCATCGGGTTCGCCGCCGCGCCCAGCCAGCCCAGCGCCTGGGCGGAGAAGTAGCTCGCCTTCATGCCCGGCGGGGCGATATTGTCGATCAGCATGTATTCACCCGGGGCATAAATAATTTCACCCAGGGTGAAAATCGCCGCCGCAATCCCCCAGTAAATCAGGTTCTCGCCGGAAAGCATAAACCCGCCCAGCCCGAGGATGAAAAAGAGCGTCGCGGCAGTCATTAGCGGGCGGATGTTGCTGGCGGAGATCTTGCGGCCAAGCGCGTATTGCAGGGAGACCACCACCACCGCGTTGACGGGCAACACAACGGCCACCACCTTTTCTGCGAAATCGCTGTCCGCATACGCGGCGAGGACATACTGGGAAATGCAGCTGGCGAACGATCCGCCCACGTAGGACGCCAGCAGGCCGGAGAGCGTGTACCAGAACAGCGCCCGGTCCTTCAGCAGCACCGAGGGCTGCCACGGCGCTTTTTCCTCCACGCTGTCAGACGCTACGCTTTTCTGCACAAAGAAATGGATAAACCCGAGCGGCAGTGCGGCGCAGAAGGCCGCCAGCCAGAACGGCAGTTGCAGGCTGTACATCACCAGTAGAGTGCCAACCGGCGGCCCAATCGTCCAGCCGATGTTCAGGAAACTGTAGTTGAGTGAGAAAACGCGCGCCTTTTCGCTGGAGGTCAGCACGTCGGCAAACCACGCTTTCAGCACCGTTGAGAAGACGGAATAGGCGCAGTTAATCAGGGCAAAGAACAACACCACCAGCGTCACGTTATTCACCAGCGGAATGGCCACAAACCCGGCGATAAAGGCCACGATGGCGACCAGCATATAGCGTTTTTTGTCGAACTTGTCCGCCAGGATGCCAAACCCCAGGCTAAACACCACGCCAATGGTCAACGCCACGGTAAGGGCATAGCCAATATTCTCCACGCTCATATCGTACACGCGTGTGAGATATATGGTCATAAAGGGCAGCGTTGCCCCGCGGCCAATTGTTAATAACAATGACGATGCCAGCAGCGCTGCGGTTGAGCGCCTGATTGATGGTTTCATTTTCCTGCCCGACAAATGCTTATGCTTTTTTTATTGTGTTATTACAGGATTATCATGGGATCGGCAGCTTGTATAGCACCCAATTTATCCGCAAGTGCTTCTCCTCAGTACCAGAATTAATGATCTTCTCGCGGGGGTATTTTTTCTGTTACCTTGAAGTGTTTACAAAAATTTAATAATTCAGGGGCGGAAAATGACGCGGAAAGACGGGCTGTTAGCGTTACTGGTTGTCGTGGTGTGGGGACTCAATTTTGTGGTCATCAAAATGGGGTTGCACAACATGCCTCCACTCATGCTGGCGGGTCTGCGCTTCCTGCTGGTGGCCTTCCCGGCGCTGCTTTTCGTTGCCCGCCCAAAGATTCCCCTGAAGCTTCTGCTGGGATACGGCCTCACCATCAGCTTTGGTCAGTTTGCGTTTCTTTTTTGCGCTATCAAATTCGGTATGCCTGCGGGTCTGGCTTCGCTGGTGCTTCAGGTGCAGGCTTTCTTTACCATTATTCTCGGCGCGTTTGTCTTTGGCGAACGTTTGCAGGGCAAACAGCTGGCGGGCATTAGCCTTGCGGTCTTTGGCGTGCTGGTGCTGATAGAAGGCAGCCTCAACGGTCAGCATGTCGCGCTGCTGGGCTTTATGCTCACCCTGGCGGCGGGGCTGAGCTGGGCGTGCGGCAACATCTTTAACAAGCTGATAATGCAGCATGAGTCGCGTCCTGGGATCATGTCGCTGGTGGTCTGGAGCGCGTTGATCCCCATTGTGCCGTTTATGGTCGCGTCGTTTATTCTGGATGGACCGCAGGTGATGCTGAAAAGCCTGGTGGAGATCGACCTGACGACCATTTTGTCGCTGATCTACCTGGCATTAGTCGCCTCAATCATTGGCTACGGCATCTGGGGATCGCTGCTCGGACGCTATGAAACCTGGCGCGTGGCGCCGTTATCGCTGCTGGTACCGGTAGTCGGGCTTGCCAGCGCCGCACTGTTGCTGGATGAAACGCTCAGCGCGCTGCAACTGTGTGGCGCAGGGCTGATTATGGCCGGGCTGTATATCAACGTCTTTGGCTTGCGGGTGCGTCGGGCGACGCGGGTGCGGAGTTAAGGCAGAAAAAAGCCCCGCATTAGCGGGGCAAAAACGAATTACAGGTCGTGATTATAATACGGCACGCCTAATTCGTCGGATTTGTCGCTGCCAGCGCCCATGTGATTGAAGTCCCAGGGCGACTGGTTTTGCGTGGACGGCATAATCATGGTGTCACGATTATTTTGCTGCCCCGCACTGGGGGTTTGCTCCGCGAAGCTCTGGCCGGAAACCAGCACCAGCAAGGTGAGGGCGGCGGAGACGATAAATTTCATGATTTCCTCGGTTACGTCTTAACAGGCGATGATTAACTGCAATGTTTTAGCGGATACAGATAACGGGATTCACCCGGCATACTGGTAATACGGTACTTATGAGGCGGCACGTCAAAGTAGTTCTTGAACGTACGCGTCAGGGTTTGTTGCGATTCAAATCCGTAGCGTTCCGCCAGATAGAGGATCGGCTCATTGCTTTCTTTCAGTTTTTGGGCAATCTCCGTCAGCTTACGGCTGCGAATATATTGTCCTAATGAATGGCCGGTCTCTTTTTTAAACATCCGTTGCAGGTGCCATTTTGAGTAACCTGAACGCTCAGACACTTTCTCAAGGGAAAGTGGAGATTCCAGGTTATCTTCGATCCAGTCCAAAATGCTATGAATGGTGATAGCGTCAGTATTGCGTCTGGACATCGTCATACCTCTTTTTCTGTTTACGGCAGGATTTTCTTGAGTAAAAGCTCAAGCGTTGCCACTTCATCTGCCGTTAAGTTTTTTGTCAGTTCCTGGTGCAGTGTTTGTCCTACTAATTGATGACATTGCTCACACATGGCCGCGCCATCGCTGGTCAGTTTCACCAGTACGCCACGTTTGTCATTCGGGTTAGGGCTTCGTTCTATCCATCCTTTGCAGACGAGACGATCCAGCATGCGGGTCAACGCACCCAGATCGACAGAGAGCACCTTTTTCAGCTCAACCGGCGTGATACACACTTCGCAGCGAATGGAACACAGCACTTTGAACTGTGTTGCGGTGATATCCAGCGGTGACAGGTAGTCATTGAGCAGGCGATCTTTTTTCTGGTTAACCATATGAATAAGACGACCCAGTGGGATTATGTCGTTAAAGAGATCACTGGTGCTTTTCACAATGGTTGCCCTGGCAAGTAGTTTAGTCACGGCAGATATTATTGCTCAGGCAAGTATAAGTCAACTGAATGGATCAGCCGATGCCACGAATTGCTAAAACGCTTCAGGAACTTTTTCTGTACGCTTTTAAATCATATAGATAATCTGGGGTTATTAGTTACGCGGGACAATTATGGTTACGTTGCGCGGATAGCTCAGGACGAGACTTTCCCCCTATAATTGCGGTAATGAATAAGGATAAGGACTGCGGTGCATTATGTTGGATTTGATTAAAGCAGTGGGGCTTGGGCTGGTGGTGTTGCTTCCGCTGGCGAACCCGTTAACGACCGTGGCGCTCTTTCTGGGGCTGGCGGGTAACATGAACAGCGCGGAGCGCAACCAGCAGTCAAGGATGGCCTCCGTCTACGTCTTCGCGATTATGATGGTGGCTTATTACGCCGGACAACTGGTGATGAATACTTTTGGTATTTCGATTCCCGGTCTGCGTATCGCCGGTGGGCTGATTGTGGCGTTTATTGGTTTCCGGATGCTGTTCCCGGCGCATAAAGCGCATGAATCGCCGGAAGCCAAAAGCAAATCGGAGGAGCTTGAAAGCGAACCGAGCGCCAATATAGCGTTTGTGCCGTTAGCCATGCCGAGCACGGCGGGGCCGGGAACGATTGCGATGATCATCAGTTCCGCCTCAACGGTGCGTGATGGTGTTACTTTTCCGCACTGGGTTATTACCGTTGCGCCGCCGATCATTTTTGCGCTTATCGCCATTATCGTCTGGGGGTCATTGCGCAGCTCCGGGGCGATTATGCGTTGGGTGGGCAAGGGGGGGATTGAAGCTATCTCCCGTCTGATGGGCTTCCTGCTGGTCTGTATGGGCGTGCAGTTTATTATTAACGGCGTGCTGGAGATCATTAAGACGTATCACTGAGGACATCGCCGGGTGGCGCTGCGCTTACCCGGCCTACAAGTCCGTAATAACCTAGGCCGGGTAGGCCGAAGCCGCCACCCGGCACAACTAACGTCAACCGTGGCTGGTCTGTTCTTCCATCGCGACCGGCCATTTACGGAAGATAAGCACCGACCAGATCAGCGCAATCAGCGCGGGAATCGCCCCGAGATAGCCAATGGCCGACATCGATACATGCAGGCTGATCTGATTTCCCACCAGCGCACCGGCCCCAATTCCCAGATTAAAAATTCCCGAGAACAGCGACATTGCCACGTCCGTGGCGTCCGGGGCCAGGGCTAGCACTTTGACCTGCATTCCCAGACCAATAATCATGATCGCCACGCCCCAGAACAGACTGAGGATCGCCAGATGACTCTCGCTGCCTGCCGCAGGCATCAGTAACAGCAGGCACGCCAGCAGCAGGCCAATCGCACTGCTTACAAGCGCAGACGCGTGCTTATTGCCCAGCTTCCCGAACAGGATACTGCCGATAATACCCGCGCCGCCCAGGATCAGCAGCAGAACGGTGGCGAAGTTAGCGCTAAAGCCCGCCACAACCTGAACAAACGGCTCAATATAGCTGTAGGCCGTGTAATGGGCGGTCACCACAATCACGGTCAGCAGATAGATGCTCATCAGCGCCGGTCGACGCATCAGCAGCGGCAGACTTTTCAGCGAGCCGGAGTGTTCGCTGGGCAGTTTTGGCAGCAGTTTGATCAGACACACCAGGGTGATCAGCGCCCCCATGCCGATGGCAAAGAAGGTGGTGCGCCAGCCGAAGTATTGACCCACAATGCGCCCGATCGGCAGGCCTAACACCATCGCCAGCGCCGTTCCGGTGGCAATCAGGCTCAGCGCCTGGGCGCGTTTCCCCGCCGGGGCGAGACGAATGGCGAGCGATGCGGTGATCGACCAGAAAACGGCATGGGCAAACGCGATGCCGACGCGGCTGATCACCAGCACCGTAAAGTTCCATGCCATAAATGACAGCACATGGCTGGCAATGAACATCACAAACAGCCCAATCAGCAGCTTACGACGTTCCATCTGGCTGGTCAGCAGCATAAACGGCAGCGACATCAGCGCTACCACCCATGCATAGATGGTCAGCATAATGCCAACCTGTGCCGTTTCCATATGGAAGCTGGCTGCAATGTCGGACAGCAGCCCAACCGGAACAAATTCCGTGGTGTTGAAAATAAACGCTGCGATGGCGAGCGTGACCACGCGTAGCCACGCGACCCTGCGGGAAACCGTGTGTGTTGTCATAGGGATATCTGGGATTCGTTGCCTGAAAGATGAGGAGACGATCTTAAAGCCTTAAACGGCGAAAACTCAACCGTTATGTGATGTGAATCACAAAATTTACCTTCATGCAGCGGTAGCGAACGCGGTTGTTTTCATTGAAGATAAAGAACAACACAACAAAAACAGGCGGTAACACGATGCAGGAGATTGATTTTTATCTGGTAGATGCGTTCAGCGAGTCCTCCTTTGGCGGCAACCCGGCGGCGGTGTGCCCGCTCGACGCGTGGCTACCGGATGAGACGTTACTGCGGATGGCACAACAGCATAACCAGTCGGAAACCGCGTTTTTTGTGTGCACCAAAGGGGGGATTGAGCTGCGCTGGTTCACCACGCTCACCGAGGTTAATCTGTGTGGTCACGCGACGCTTGCCGCGGCGTATGTTCTGTTTAACGAACTGGATTATCCGGACTCACGCCTTCATTTTGACACCGCTTCTGGTCGCCTGACCGTCAGCCGTGAAGGTGACTGGATGACGCTGGACTTCCCGGCCTGCCCGACGCAGGCACAGACGCCGCCACCGGAGATGCTCACCGCACTCGGTATCAGCCACTACGTCGAGGCGCGAAAAGGCCGCGCCTGGGTGCTGGTACTGGAGAGCCGCGAGCAGGTGGAAGCCATTAATCCGGATTTCTCCGTCATGACGCCGGGGGAGCATAAAGTGGCCGTCACCGCCCGGGACGAAGGGGAATACGACTTTGTCAGTCGTTTCTTCTCGCCGGGCGTGGCCGTGCCGGAAGATCCTGTCACCGGCTCCGCGCACACCATGCTGATCCCTTACTGGAGTGAACAGCTTGGCAAAACACAGATGTTTGCCCGTCAGGTTTCTGCCCGTGGTGGCGACGTACGCTGCGAACTGGAAGGCGACCGCGTGCGGATGGGCGGGCAGGCGGCGCTGTATCTGAAGGGCACAGTATTTCTGCGCTGAATAAATCTAAGAGGAACCAACGATGCAGGAAATTGATTTTTATCTGGTGGATGCCTTCAGCGACAGGGCGTTCGGCGGCAATGCGGCGGCGGTGTGTCCGCTGGAAGCGTGGCTGCCGGATGAGACGCTGCTGAAGATGGCGAAGCAGCATAATCAGTCAGAGACGGCGTTCTTTGTCCGAACGGATAACGGGTTTGAACTGCGCTGGTTTACCACGCAGGATGAAATTAACCTCTGCGGCCACGCAACCCTCGCGGCTTCTCACGTTATTTTCGAATACCTGGATTATCCACATACGGAAATCACCTTCACCACGCGCTTTGTCGGCGAACTTACGGTACAACGCAGCGGCGACTGGCTGACGCTTAATTTCCCGGCGTGGTCAACCGAGGTTGTCGATACTCCACCCGCAGTGCTATTCAGCTCGCTGGGCATTAACGCGGCAAAAGAGGTGCGTGCAGGGCGCGATTACATGGTGGTGCTCGACAGCCAGCGGCAGGTGGAGGCGCTAACGCCGGATATCACAGCCATGCTCCCGCTGGGGAAAATGGTCTGCGTTACAGCGCCGGGGGATGAGTATGATTTCGTCAGCCGCTTCTTCTGCCCGGGGGAAGGGGTACCGGAGGATCCGGTGACGGGATCAGCGCACAGCATGCTGATCCCGTACTGGAGCGAAAAGCTTGGAAAAACGCAGATGTCGGCCCGCCAGGTCTCCTTGCGCGGCGGGGATCTGCGCTGCGAGCTGAAAGGCGACCGCGTGCTGATTGGCGGGCAGGCCACGCTGTATATGAAGGGGAAAATTTTCCTTCGTCTCCAGGATTACGGTCATCATTAAAAACTATGACGCCGGTATACAGGGCGGGCGGTATGTTGAACGAAAACGACAAGGAGCCTGCCATGTATTCTATTACCGCTGAATCCGCCCATCATCCAGATATTCTCGCCCTGATTACGGCGCTGGACCGTTATCAAAGCGTTCTCTATCCCGCGGAAAGTAATCATCTGCTGGATTTAACCGAACTGCCGGACGACTCGCTGATCCTGATGATTATTCGTGACACTCAGCTTAACGCTGTCGGGTGTGGCGCTGTTGTTTTGAACGGGGACGGGACCGGGGAAATGAAACGGGTCTATATTGATCCAACCCATCGCGGGCAACGGCTGGGTGATAAATTACTGGCGGCGCTGGAAGATGAAGCCCTCAGCCGCTGCTGCCACACCGTCCGGCTGGAGACGGGGATCAAACAACATGCCGCCATTCGTCTGTATCAACAGTGTGGATACGAACGGCGCCCCGCGTTTGCCCCCTACAACGAGGATCCGCTGAGCCTGTTTATGGAGAAGACACTGGTGGCTGACGTTCGTTTAGCAGCCCTATAAACGCCTCAAGCTGGCGGGTCATCGCCCCGCGTCGCCACACCAGCCAGGTGGTGAGCCAGCGCCAGTTTTCCGCCAGCGGCCACGCCGCCACCTGATGATGCCCCGGCATACTCTCCAGCATGGAGCGGGGCATCAGCGCAATGCCTGCCCCGGCAATCACGCAGGCGAGCATCCCGTGGTAGGACTCCATCTCGTGGATCCTTCCCGGCGTTACGCGGTCAGCATGAAACCAGCTCTCCAGATGACGCCGGTAGGAACAGTTGGCGCGAAAGGCATAAACCTCGCTACCGCTCACCTGCGTGGCTTTTGACACTTCCGCATGGCCCGCAGGGGTGACCAGCATCATCTCTTCCCGGTAAACCGGCATTCCTTCCAGTTCGGGGTGTGAGAGCGGCCCGTCGACAAAGGCGGCGCTGAGCGTCCCCTCAAGCACGCCGTCAATCATCGTACCGGAAGGCCCGGTGGACAACGCAAACTGAATGCGCGGATAGCGCTGATTAAACCGCGCCAGACTTTCCGGAATGCGTACGGCGGCGGTACTTTCCAGCGCGCCGAGCGAGAATAATCCCTGCGGTTCATCCCCGGCGACGACCATTCGCGCTTCGTCGACCAGCGCCAGGATCTGCTTGCTGTAGCGCAAAAAATTGTGCCCGGCGGGGGAAAGCCGCAGGCGCTGATTCTCGCGAATAAACAGCTCCACGCCGAGATCCGCTTCAAGCTGTCGGATGCGGGTGGTGAGGTTTGACGGCACCCGGTGTACCTTCTGCGCCGCCTGGGTAATGCTGCCGGTCAGTGCGACGGCGTTAAACATCTCAAGCTGTGTTAAGTCCATACCGTTCTCGATTCGTGAACAAGGTGGTGAGTATTATTCATTTTTAAGAAATAGCAGAGTGGGCCACAATCAATCAACTGTTATTACATGGAGAACTTCATGACGTATTCATCTGCTACCCATGCCCACTCTGTCAACCCGGCTACCGGCGAAACGCTGGCTGCTTACCCGTGGGCAACGTCCGGTGACGTTGAGCGTGCCATTGCGCAGGCGGATACCGGTTTTCGTCAGTGGCGACGCGAAAGCGTGGCGCACCGGGCGCAAAAACTTCGCGATCTGGGTGCGGCGCTGCGTAGCCGTGCGGAAGAGATGGCGCAGACTATCTCCCGGGAGATGGGCAAGCCCATTGTGCAGGCGCGTGCGGAGGTGGCTAAGTCCGCCAGCCTTTGCGACTGGTACGCTGAATACGGCCCGGCAATGCTGCGCCCGGAATCTACCCAGGTCGACAATGCGGTGATTGAGTACCGTCCGCTGGGGCCTATTCTGGCGGTGATGCCGTGGAACTTCCCGCTCTGGCAGGTGCTGCGCGGTGCGGTGCCGATCCTGCTGGCAGGGAACAGCTATCTGCTTAAACATGCGCCAAATGTGCTCGGCTCGGCGGAGCTTATCGGGAAGGTGTTCGCGGATGCCGGTTTCCCGGAGGGGATCTTTGGCTGGGTGAACGCGACAAATGACGGCGTCAGCCATGCGATTAACGATCGGCGTATCGCGGCGGTGACCGTAACCGGCAGCGTTCGGGCTGGTGCGGCAATTGGCGCGCAGGCGGGCGCGGCGCTGAAGAAATGCGTGCTGGAGCTGGGCGGCTCCGATCCGTTTATCGTTCTGAATGATGCCGATCTGGATCTGGCTGTCAACGCGGCCGTGGCCGGACGTTATCAGAATACCGGACAAGTTTGCGCGGCGGCGAAACGCTTTATTGTGGAAGCGGGCGTGGCGGACACCTTTACCCAACGCTTTGTTGACGCGGTCAAGGCGCTGAAAATGGGCGCACCGGATGAGGAAGATAACTATATTGGCCCGATGGCGCGATTTGATCTTCGCGATGAACTGCATCAGCAGGTACAGGCTACGCTGGCGGAAGGGGCGACCCTGCTGCTCGGCGGCGAGAAGCTTGCCGGGACCGGTAACTTTTATGCGCCAACCGTACTCGGCGACGTCACCCCACAGATGACGGCCTTCCGTCAGGAGCTGTTTGGCCCGGTGGCTGCGATTACCGTCGCCAATGATGCGTCGCACGCGTTGCAGCTGGCTAACGACAGCGACTTTGGCTTATCAGCGACGGTCTTTACCGCGAACGATGCGCTGGCTGAAACCTTCTCTCGCGAGCTGGAGTGCGGCGGAGTCTTTATCAATGGCTACAGCGCAAGCGATGCGCGCGTTGCGTTTGGCGGAGTGAAGAAGAGCGGCTTCGGGCGAGAGCTTTCACATTTCGGTCTGCATGAGTTCTGTAACGTTCAGACGGTTTGGAAGGATCGCGTGTAATGTTGATGCCGGGTAGGGCAAGGCCGCTACCCGGCAATTCACGTTTCCTGTCATTATTTTGCAATGGTTCTGTCATTTTCGTTTCGTAGACTCGCTCGCGTCTAACGTATTGTTACAGAAGAAAATTATGAACCTAACGCAAATTTTTCGTCGTCTTGCGCAGCGCTTTTTTCCTCGTCAGTTTGGCCTGCTGACCGGCATCTTTTGTATTATCGGCCTTTTCTCCGCCCTGCAACTTTCATCCTCCTTCCTGCTTACCGCTTCCCTGAATCAAGCCCAGCGTAACGAACAGCGCAATCAGCTGGCCTGGCAGCAACAGAGCAGACTGGATCAGGCGCGTATTTCGCTGCTTGCGGCGAGCGATCTGCTCAACCGCTCCGGGGTGTACTTTATGCAGGATAAAGAGACCGGTTCGGAAGGGAGCTGGCATAGCCTGATGGACGAGGCGCAAAAATCCCTGGCGGCGTCTCAGCAGGCATGGCAAGCCTGGCTCGCGCTTAATCCTCCGCAGGACGAGGGGCTTGTTAATAGCTATCAGCTGTTCTTCGGTGCCATTAGCGAGCAGGCGGAAGGGCTGGTGAAAACCAACAGCATCGACCTCTTTTTCGCCGTACCCGCCCAGGCGTTTCAGACCGATTTTAATGACAACTTTGCACGTTATCAGCAACGGAGTGAGAAGCAGGCTATACAGGGGCGTCAGTCGCTCATGGAACAACTCTCAGGCCTGCAACGGCTGTTCCTGTTTGCGCCGCTGGTGCTGCTGGCTATTGCCATTGCCGTCTGGTTTGCAATGGCGAAATGGGTGATATCCCCGCTACGCCGTCTGATTGTCCATATTAACCAGCTTGCGGCAGGGGATTTGTCGGGAATACCCCCTCACGTTGTGCGTTTTAACCGTGAAATCAGCCAGCTCAGCGGCAGTATTACCGCCATGCAGCGCGGGCTCCAGCAACTGGTAACTCAGGTCAGCGAGGCCACGACCTCTATGGTCGAAAATATCGGGTCACTTGCGCAGGGGAACCAGAAGCTTTATCAGCAGTCCACGCGTCAGGCCAAAGAGCTGGAGGAGGTGACGGCGCATATCGCCGATCTCGAAACCCACGTTGAGGGGAACACGGGTTATGCAAAACTCGCCCGCTCGCGCGCGGATGAAGCCCGACAGGCTGCCGTCGGCGGGGAGCAAATGATGACAGCGGTGAATGGCTCGATGCAGACGATCGTCGACCGATCCTCAGAGATGCGTGGGATCGTCGCCATGATCGACAGCGTGGCGTTTCAGACCAATATTCTGGCCCTCAACGCTGCCATTGAAGCCGCCCATGCGGGAGAACAGGGGCGCGGGTTCGCGGTGGTCGCCCGTGAAGTGGGGCTGCTGGCCAGAAAAAGCAGTCACTCTACGCAAACCATCCAGTCGCTAATTAACCACTCGCTACAGGGCATTGAAGAAGGTTCTCAGGTGGTAAACCGTCTGGAAGAGAATCTCCAGCAGGTCACCGGGCTGGTGGCGAATCTAAGTAGCCTGCTGAATGATATTTCGCTGGCCACTCTAAATCAGGGGGAAAGCATTCATCAGATGACGCGCCAACTTCAGGCGCTGAATCAGGTATCGCGTCAGACAGATGTGCTGGTTAGCGAAGCGTCGAATGCCTCTGAGCGCCTGCATCGGGAGTCAGATCTTTTGTTGCAGGCCGTCTCGCGTTTTCGTCTCCCTGCCTGACGTGACGTATAAGCCTCTGTTATACTCGCAGCCCGTTTTAGCCTGAGGGCAAGGAGCAAAGTGTGGCTGCGGTCATCCATAATGAGATGCTGGACGAGATTCTGGCGCAGGTTCGTCCGTTACTGGGGCAGGGTAAGGTTGCCGATTACATTCCCGCGCTGGCCTCGATCAGCGGTAATAAGCTCGGCATCGCCATTTGTACTGTCGACGGGCAGCGTTTTCAGGCGGGAGATGCACTGGAGCGCTTTTCAATTCAGTCGATCTCAAAAGTGCTTAGCCTCGTTGCCGCCATGCGCCAGTATGACGAGCAGGAGATCTGGCAGCGGGTGGGCAAAGATCCCTCCGGTCAGCCCTTCAACTCCCTTCTCCAGCTTGAAATCGAACAGGGTAAGCCGCGCAACCCGTTTATCAACGCCGGGGCGCTGGTGGTGTGCGATATGCTGCAAAGCCGTCTGAGCGCGCCGCGCCAGCGTATGCTTCAGATTGTGCGGCAGCTTTCCGGCGTGCAGGACATCGCCTACGATCCGGTGGTAGCGCGCTCTGAGTTTGAACACTCTGCACGTAACGCCGCCATCGCCTGGCTGATGAAGTCCTTCGGCAACTTTCATAATGATGTCGCCACGGTTCTGCAAAACTATTTTCATTACTGCGCCCTGAAGATGAACTGCGTTGAACTGGCGCAGACTTTTCTGTTTCTGGCGCATCAGGGCCATGCCCCGCATCTGGGCGAGGACGTTGTCTCCCCGATGCAGGCCCGGCAGATCAACGCCTTAATGGCAACCAGCGGAATGTATCAGAACGCCGGGGAGTTTGCCTGGCGCGTGGGGCTGCCGGCTAAATCCGGCGTTGGCGGCGGCGTCGTGGCCATTGTTCCGCACGAGATGGCGATTGCCGTCTGGAGCCCGGAACTGGACGAGACCGGCAACTCACTGGCGGGCGTCGCGGCGCTGGAACAGCTGACCAAACGCCTTGGACGGTCCGTATACTGATGTCCACGTTAGATCCTCTGTTCACGCGCCTGGCTCGCTCCACGTTTCGTTCACGATTTCATTTAGGGATGAAAGAGCGGCAATACTGCTGGGATAAGGGCGCGGACACTATCGATAAGCATGCCGCTGATTTTATCGCCGCGCGGCTGGCGCCTGCACACCCGGTGAATGACGGTAAGCAGACGCCGATGCGCGGCCATCCGGTTTTTATCGCCCAGCATGCCACGGCAACCTGCTGCCGGGGCTGTCTGGCTAAGTGGCATGCTATCCCGCAGGGCGTGCCGCTGAGTGCGCAGCAGCAACAGTATATCGTCAACGTGATCCATCATTGGCTGGTCATTGAGGTAAATCGTGCCTCCTGAACTGACAATGTCTCTGTTTAAGCTACGCTTTTACTAATGCTCAGCGTCAGGAGACGTCATGAAAGCACCTCTAATTCCCGTGAATGAAACGGAGCGCATGAATGCGCTGCGCGAGTCCGGTCTGCTTGAGATCGACAATTATCCCGCGTTTGATCGTCTCACGCGGCTGGCAACACGCTTTTTCAGGGTGCCGCTGGCGATGATTACGCTGGTGGATGACCACGCTGCGATCGTGAAATCTGCCGACGGGCGGGCACTCGCCAGCCAGCCTCGCGATCTCTCGTTTTGTGGTCATACGATCCTGGGTGACGCGCCGCTGGTGGTGGCTGACACGCTGCTGGACGAACGCTTTGCGGATAATCCGCAGGTGGCGGGAGATCCGGGCGTGCGCTTTTATGCCGGTTTCCCGCTGCGTTTACGTGACGGGGCGTGCGTAGGAACGTTGTGTCTCATTGATTACGCACCGCGTGAGTTTACCGCGGCGGATTCCGCCGTACTGGCCGATCTCAGCGCGCTGGCAGAAGATGAATTTGCAGCCGTTAGCGCCGCCACGACCGATGAACTCACGGGCCTGTTTAACCGACGCGGGTTTAACCAGTTTGCGCAGTTTGCACTGTCGGTTTCGCAGCGTAGGGCAGAACCGTTAACGCTTGGCTGGCTGGATCTGGACCATTTCAAAACCATTAACGATCGCTTCGGGCATCAGGAGGGCGACAAAGCCCTGAAAGCGATGGCCGCCCTGATGCGCTCTTCATTCCGCGAGGCCGATATGCTGGTGCGTTTCGGGGGAGATGAGTTCGCGGTGCTGTTTGCGGATACCGATGAGCCTGGCGCCTGGATCGCCATGCAGTATCTTGTCGAACAAACGGAGAAGTATAACGCGCGTCAGCTGCATCCCTGGTCGTTACAGTTCTCCTGGGGGCTGAGCGAGTTCGATCATCACCGCAACGATATGCAGGCATGGTTAAAACAGGCGGATGCGCAAATGTACGCCATGAAGCGGCAACATCACGGCGAAAAATGACATAATGAAATCCTATGTCATCGCTTATTGCGTAACAAAAATGTTAATAGCAAAGTGGAGAGATTCAACCTAAGGACGCGCAATGAACTCTCCCATGCTGATTAAACCTCTCTCCCGACAGGACATCCTCAGCCACATTGATGCCCTGAGCGATATCCTCGTCAACTGTGTCAACGGCGGCGCCTCCGTCAGCTTTATGCTGCCTTTTTCTCCCGAGAAAGCCCAAACCTTCTGGCTCGGCGTCGCAGACAGCGTCGGGCGCGACGAGCGTACCGTCCTGGGCTGTTTTGACGCGGAGCAGGGGCTGGTTGGCACGGTCCAGCTGATCACCGACCAGCCGGAAAACCAGCCGCACCGCGCAGATGTCGCGAAACTTCTGGTACATGAGAAGGCGCGCCGTAAAGGTGCGGCAATGGCGCTGATGGAAGCCCTGGAGGCGGTTGCGCGTGAAAAAGCGCTTACGGTGCTGGTGCTTGATACCTCGACCGGCAGCGGCGCAGAGACGTTTTATCAGAGAGCGGGCTGGCAAAAGGCGGGGGAGATCCCACGCTACGCCCTGATGCCGAACGGGGACATGACGGCGACCTCGGTGTTCTATAAATTAATTTGATATTTTTCACCATCGCGTCCTGAGTTGATCCAGACAGGGGTTCTGGTCCTGAAGTTTTGATAAGTTATCACACCAATCTTATCAGGCTGTATGACTAATCATAAAGGACCTCCATTGTGAACACACTCAACCGTCGTGATTTCCCCGGTGCGCGCTATCCTGAACGTATCATCCAGTTTGGCGAAGGTAACTTCCTCCGCGCGTTCGTTGACTGGCAAATCGACCTCTTAAACGAGCATACCGATCTCAATGCAGGTGTGGTGATGGTGCGGCCGATCCAGAGTGATTTTCCGCCGTCGCTGAGCACCCAGGATGGTCTGTATACCACGATTATTCGTGGTCTGAATGAGGAGGGGGAAGCGGTAAGCGATGCGCGTCTTATTCGTTCCGTGAATCGTGAAATCAGCGTCTACAGCCAGTACGATGAATTTCTGAAACTCGCCCATAACCCGGAGATGCGGTTTGTCTTCTCCAATACCACGGAGGCGGGGATCGGCTATCACGCGGGCGATAAGTTTGACGATGCGCCAGCTGTCAGCTATCCGGCCAAACTGACGCGTCTGCTGTTCGAACGCTTTACCCACTTTAACGGGGCTGCGGATAAAGGCTGGATCATCATTCCTTGTGAGCTTATCGACTATAACGGCGATGCCCTGCGTGAACTGGTGCTGCGCTATGCACAGGAGTGGGCGCTGCCGGCGGCATTCATTGCGTGGCTGAATAACGCTAACACCTTCTGCTCGACGCTGGTTGACCGCATTGTTACCGGCTTTCCGCGTGATGAGGTGGCAGAGCTGGAAGCCGGGCTGGGCTATCACGACAGCTTCCTCGACACGGCAGAACATTTCTACCTGTTTGTTATTCAGGGGCCAAAATCACTTTCAGCTGAATTGCGCCTGGATAAATACCCGCTCAACGTCCTGATTGTTGACGATATCAAGCCTTATAAAGAGCGTAAGGTGGCGATCCTCAACGGCGCACACACGGCGCTGGTTCCGGTCGCTTTTCAGGCCGGGCTGGATACGGTAGGGGAAGCCATGAACGACGGGGAGATTTGCGCGTTCGTAGAGAAGGCTATTTATGAAGAGATTATTCCGGTCCTGGATCTGCCGCGCGATGAGCTGCACTCCTTCGCCAGTGCCGTAACGGGGCGTTTTCGTAATCCGTACATTAAGCATCAGCTGCTGTCGATTGCACTGAACGGGATGACCAAGTACCGCACCCGCATTCTGCCGCAACTGCTGGCAGGGCAGAAGGCGACCGGTGAACTGCCAGCACGTCTGACCTTTGCCCTGGCGGCGCTGATTGCATTTTACCGTGCCGAGCGCAACGGTGAGCGCTATCCGGTGCAGGACGATGCGCACTGGCTTGAACGTTACCAGCAGCTGTGGACGCAACATCACGACAAACAAGTCACTACCCGTGAACTGGTATCGTCGGTGTTAAGCGTGAGCGAGCACTGGGAACAGGATCTCACTCTGGTGAACGGACTGGTAGACCAGGTTGCGCAGGATCTGGATGCAATTTTAAGCAAAGGCATGCGCGAGGCGGTGAAACCGCTCTGCTAATCATAATGCCCGGCGTTTGCCGGGTTTTTTACAGATCAGTGTTAGTTACAACATACTATACATCTTTTTTTTAAAAAGCACAGGCAGCACCGTGCGGTGAGGGCTTAACAGGTCAGAAAATGCAATGAACTATTAACATGCTTGCAACCGTGATGAGGAT
Organism: Enterobacter cloacae complex sp. IR5428; assembly: GCF_049238585.1. Taxonomy (NCBI): domain Bacteria; kingdom Pseudomonadati; phylum Pseudomonadota; class Gammaproteobacteria; order Enterobacterales; family Enterobacteriaceae; genus Enterobacter; species Enterobacter cloacae complex sp. IR5428. Next base: position 248,736 of record NZ_JBMKHV010000001.1, read on the forward strand.
CACGTTTAATAGCCGCGCTCTTTACTTTTCTGAAGCTGATTATGATTGTTCGTCCTCAACAGCACTGGCTGCAACTGATTTTTGTCTGGCATGGTTCGGTACTTCCCAAAATTTATACCCGACTGCTGCTTAACTTCCTGCTTTCCATCGCCGTGATTGTCATGCTGCCGTGGTACACCTCGCTGGGTATCCGCTTTACCGTCGCGCCGTTCAGCATTCTGGGCGTGGCTATCGCCATCTTCCTGGGATTTCGCAATAACGCCTGTTATTCGCGCTACGTTGAGGCGCGTCTGCTTTGGGGGCAGTTGATGATAGCGGCGCGCTCGCTGTTTCGCGAGGTAAAAAACACCTTGCCGGATGATAAACATCTTGGAGAGTTTGTACGCCTGCAAATCGCGTTTGCTAACTGTCTGCGTATGACACTGCGCAGAGAAACCAATGCCGATCAACTGTCCCGCTATCTGGCTCCAGACGATTTACGCAAAGTGATGGATGCCAACTCGCCGGCGAACCGTATCCTGCTGATCATGGGGGAGTGGCTGGCCGTGCGGCGGCGCAGCGGGCACCTTTCAGACATCCTGTTTCACAGCCTTAACAACCGCCTGAACGATATGTCCATCGTGCTGGCAGGCTGTGAGCGTATCGCCAATACGCCAGTCCCGTTTGCCTATACGCTGATCCTGCACCGGACGGTGTATTTGTTCTGCATCATGCTGCCGTTTGCGCTGGTTGTTGATCTGCATTACATGACGCCCTTTGTCTCTGCGCTGATTTCCTACACTTTTATCTCGCTTGATACGCTGGCGGAAGAGCTGGAAGATCCGTTTGGGACGGAAGATAACGATCTGCCGCTGGACGCCATCTGCAACATGATGGAGCGCGATCTGTTGCAGATGAACGATGAAGAGAACATCCCTGAAAGGCTAATGCCGGATAAGCATTATCAGCTGACCTGACGGGCATTCCACTCGTCGCGGGTGATTTCCCACAGCTCCGAATCCAGCAGGCCGCTGACATAGGCTTTCTTCTCTGTCCTGATGAGTCGCATGCCGCTGCTGTCTGAAATACGTCGGGAGCGGCTGTTGGCCGCCGCTTTCGGCGCGCGTAACACCGCTTTGTTAAGCGTATTGAACCAGTAATCCGTTGCCGCGATACTCGCCTCACGCATATATCCCTGGCCCTGAAATTCCGGCGCGAGCCAGAACCCCCTGTTGTTGTCCTCCACGTCATACAGGCAAATCAACCCCATCAGTTCGTCAGGCGCTTCGCGACGGCGAATCGTCCAGAACCACGCAATCCCTTTGGCCATGTCGGGCAGTGCAACGTTGTTGACATAATTTTCTGCACCGTTTTCCGGGTAGGGCCAGGGGACTGAAGCCACCATATAGCGGACAATTTCCCAGCGCGGATAGCGTTGCTGGATCTGGACGGCATCGGCGGCAACAAGGGGTTTAAGTAATAAGCGTTCTGTCGTAAGCGTGGGTATCGTCATCCGGTGATCTCCATATTTGAGCGTTATCATTTGTTTGGGTTCTGATATTTCATCAATATCACATTCCAGTTGGTCGTGCTTTTGTTATTCAGATTTATCCATAAAGGAGTATGTAATGCCAAGAAAAGCCAGACCCGAAGAAGCCGAAACACTCTGGCACGTCCGTAACGAAGCGATGCGCCATGGCTGTAAAATCTGTTACGACGCAGAAGTGATTGCGCGCTGGACGTCAGAAAAGATGCCTGAACATTACCGTACCTCCAGGTCGATTTCGTGTTATAGGCCTGCCCATGCAGGAGCTGAACTGCTCCCAAATGGAGCTACGGTTTACGAAGTTCAATAGCTTATTTACATTTGCTTACATAAATACACTTTCTTTACATTAAGTAATGTAAGATATTTTTTTAGCACAAAATGCAAAACTAAATTAAATGGAGATGATTTATGTCGAATATAAGAGCATTAAGCCTTAATGAGATAGCATTAGTAAGTGGCGGCAATGGAAGCGGTAATTATGAAGGTGCCGGTAGTCGTAACACCAGCTCTAAATCTGGTAATTCAAAAGGAAACAATGGCTCTATTTACAAGGGCGTTGACTCATGCGGCGCAGGAATCATCGGTGGTCTAATCGCCGGCTCTCCTGGGGGGCCAGTGGGTATGACCGCTGGGGTAATTGGTGGAGCTATAGCTGGCCAGTGCACAAAAGATAGTTTTTCAGATCGTGGTAGTAAAGATAAAAGTAATAATTACAACGGCCCCGGACAATGCCGTTGGTAAGTAATTTGAGTTGTGTGTGATAATAATTTAAAAGCTCATTATAACTGAATGTTATTCTAGGTGTTTCGATATTTAATGATTATTCGAAGTAGTCATGATGAGCTATTATTTTTGATAAAGTTAATGTAATCACAAGTATCGGGTTAAGCATGAAACAATTTTTAAATTTCCTAATTTACTTATTTTTTTTCATTATCGCATTTACCCTTTTGAAATACGCTGAAGTTCTTGAGTTTGACGAAGTATCACGGCCAGGGATTATATCAAGGTTTCTTATTGCGTTGATTGTATTAATAGCAGTAACTCGATGGGGCGTTAACTTGATGAATAGGTTTAAAAGTAAATAAAGTACACTCCGATAAAAATTGTTGTGTTGCAGAATGGAATCATTACAAATGTTCACTGAAGTTAAAGTGCATGATATCAAAAAATGATTACGATATCATAACCATATTTGTTGATTCTTATATAAAATATGAATTAATAATAGGTTGAACATGATAATCTTTAGGCATGTCTATCCATTCATTTATAGTAAGAAAAACGTAATTGTTCTTTTTATTGCGTCTGTTATCTCAATAATAATTACGTTATCGCCATCCATAACCCTCCGCTATCTTACTCTCGATGTGTCATTTTTCTTATTGTTTATTGCGGAATTTTCAATTGCATTTTTCTTGTATATTTTTTACTTAAGGAAGTTGGATGGTTTTAAATTGCGCCCAAGTAGAGATTTAACTTCAATAAAATTTTCTATTGTTGTGTTGTTTGTCATTTTGCTGGTTCAGTATAATGTTTATCTTTACAGGGATAATTTATATCATTATGGACCTTCCCATATTAGTTTTATAGCATTTATAATAGCCACCTTCGTAGTCCCATATTATGAGGAGATTATATACAGGGGCTGTATCTTCGGTGTTTTCCACTCAATTTTTAATAAAAAGTATATTATCCCATGTATATTGACTTCATTGTCTTTTTGTCTGATGCATGGACAGTATTATAACATTTTAGATCAATCCATTCTTTTTTTGGTGTCAATATTGCTATTAATAGTTAGAATAAGAAGCAGAGGGCTTTTTTATCCTATTATAATTCATTCGTGCATGAATGCTTTTGTTTTGTCGTTAAATTTTTGAAGGGTATTTGGGATATGAATATCTTCAGGGAAGAGGCTTTAAATCATCAAACAGATTCTGATTATGGTGAGATTGTCTTACCTGCGTCATTCGGTTTATCAGTAAGCGCACTCACAACGTTATTCATATTTCTGTGCCTGATACTCTTTATTCTTTATGGTAGCTATACACGCAAGGCTCACCTTTCCGGAATCGTTATGCCCTCATCCGGGCTGGTAAAAATCACTCCTCAATATGCTGGCTACGTAACCAAATTGACCGCCTCAGAAGGTCAACACATTATTGCCGGTGAGACTCTTTATCATATCAGCGGTGAGCATTTCAACGAACAGGGGGCAGGTACACTCGCTGCTATAAGACTTTCCCTACAAACTCAGTTTACAATGCTGACTTCTCAACAGACCCTGGAATTGCGTGACAACAGTCAGCAGCAGCATGCCATACAACAGCGAATAGTTTCCCTGAAACCTCAGGTTAAAAGTGCAGAAAAGCGTCTGTCACTTGCCGTGCATCAGGCTGCGCTGGCCGTGTCTGTTATGGAGCGCTATAAGAAACTTGCTGATACGCATTACGTATCAGATATCGAATACCAGCAGAAGCAGATTGACGTTTCAACGTCACAGCAAAACGTTGAGGATCAGCGTCAGGGGCTTCTGCAACTGCACACCGCGATGGAGGCTGCTAAAGACGACCTTGACCATCTCATCGTTCAGGGTGAAAGCCGGAAGGCTGAAATGGACAGGCAGTTGCAGGTTATCAGGCAACAGCAGGACGAACTGGCAGGTAAGGAAAATTTCACGCTGACTTCACCGGTATCCGGAACCGTTGCTGCCGTGCTGGTCAGACAGGGACAGTCTGTCAGGGCATCTGAACCTGTCATGACCCTCATTCCCGACAATGCCCGTTTGCAGATAGAACTCTATGCTACCAGTCAGAATGCTGGCTTTATTCAGGCGGGGCAGCGTGTTGCCCTGCGGTTCTCTGCCTTCCCCTATCAGAAGTTTGGTGTGCAGTACGGGACTATCCGTGAAATAAGCCATACAACGCTGACATCTTCTGATTTACTCTCCGTATCTCCTGTGACCTGGAAGGAGAATGAAGGTCATTACCGCGTCATCGTTGAACCTGAAAATACTTTTATTCTGGCTTATGGGAAACAGGAAGCCCTGCGCCCCGGCATGGTTCTTGAGGGGGATGTCAGCCTGGATACCCGCAATTTGTGGGAGTGGCTGACTGAGCCGCTCTGGAGCCTGAAAGGAAAGCTGTGATGGATACACTTAAATGGACCGGGAGAAAACAGCTTCCTCTCACCCGACAGACAGAGTCAGCGGAATGTGGTCTGGCATGCCTGGTCATGATGGCCTGCTGGCATGGTCTGCAAACAGACTTACCCACACTGCGCGAACGTTTCAGTATCAGCTCACAAGGGATGACCCTGCAGAGACTGACTGAATGTGCGGCCGGTATCGGATTATCCAGCCGGGCAGTTCGGCTGGAGCTTGAGGACCTAAGATCCCTTTCTCTCCCGTGTATTCTCCACTGGAACATGAATCATTTTGTTGTGCTACATAAAGTTCGCGGAAGCAGGCTGGTTATTCATGATCCGGAAAAGGGAAAAGTAACGCTCTCCCTACAGGATGCTGGAAAACATTTCACCGGCGTCGCGCTGGAGCTGATGCCAGCCAGTGATTTTACCGCTCGGGATGAAAGGAAAAAAATCCATCTGCGCCAACTGACAGGTAAAACACCGGGTCTGTTGTCGGCAATGTCGCGAATTATCGTTTTTGCCGTGGCACTCGAAATCCTGACACTGGGAAGCCCGCTTCTCAACCAGCTGGTGATTGATGAAGTCCTGGTGGCTGCCGACCAGAGTTTGTTGACCGTCATTATTATTGCGCTTCTGCTGATGTCACTGACCCAGATGCTGCTGTCACTGGCCCGCCAGTGGGCGAGTATTACACTGTCCGTCAATTTTAACATGCAGTGGACAGCACGGGTTTTCCATCATCTGGTCCATCTTCCTCTGGTCTGGTTTGATGCACGCAGTAAGGGGAGTATTAATGCTCGTTTTGAGGCGGTAGATACCATCCAGCTGGCGCTGACTACGCAAGTGCTGGAAGGTATTCTGGATGTGTTGCTCGTGGTGACTGCGCTTTGCATGATGCTGCTGTACAGTCCTGAAATGACATTGATCGCCGTACTTGCAGCCATTTTCTATGGTGTGTTGAGGGCACTGTGGTATCCGTCCCTTCGACAGTCGGCAGAAGATGCCTGGGATGCAGGTGCCAAGGAGTCCGGGCATTTTCTTGAAACACTCAACGGGATCCTCAGCCTGAGAATTAACGGTGTGACGGCACATCGTGAGGCCGCCTGGCTGAATCTCAACGTTGCCCGCAGAAATACGCAGTTGCGTCAGAGCCGTCTGCTGATGTGCTATGACATTGCTCACACTCTTACCGGCAGCGTGGTATCAGCAATCATTTTGTGGAAAGGCGCCGGGGAGGTATTGAATGGTACCTTCACCGTCGGCATGCTGGTTGCTTATTTATCCTATCAGACGCGTTTTTCTTCCAGTATCAGTAGCCTGACTGATAAGTTTTTTTCCTGGCGTATGCTCGATGTTTACAACGAACGACTGGCTGATATTGTACTGACCCCGACAGAAGGCCTTCAGCAACAGCCTTTTCGTGAGCATAACAACGCTTCGCACATTCCTTCTGTATCCCGCAGGGAGATGGATGAATATGCTCATGCTCCTCTAGTACTTGAGCACATCATCTTCAGCCACAAGGGAGGGGAAAATCCGATAATCGGCGGGGTGTCGCTGACACTCAATCCCGGAGAAGTCGTTGCCATTACAGGTAAATCCGGATGCGGGAAAACGACACTGGTGAAGCTTATCCTTGGGATCCACATCCCTGATGAGGGCAGGATCAGGGCATTTGGCATATTGCATACGCATCCGGATTATTTTCAGGTTCGTCAGCGTATCGGTACCGTACTGCAGGATGACCATCTTTTCAAAGGTTCTGTAGCAGATAACATTATTTTTTTCAGTGATGACCGAAATTATGAACGAATGATCCAGTGCGCAAGACTGGCACTTATCGACAGCGATGTTATGGCAATGCCGATGGGGTATCAGACGCTGATTGGTGAAACCGGCGGAGGGCTTTCCGGAGGACAAAAACAACGCATTCTGCTGGCAAGGGCGTTGTACAAGAAACCGGGATTCCTGTTACTGGATGAAGCGACCAGCCACCTTGATGTTGAGAGTGAAATCCGGATAAGCCAGACCTTACGTCAACTGGGGCTTCCTGTTCTGCTGATAGCCCATCGCCCGGAAACCATAGCCTCTGCAGACCGGGTTTTGTATCTGGCAGACGGCTACTTAACGGAGCTGAATCTCCAGCATACAGTCAATAATGGCGAGTCTGTTTGTGAATATACTAATGACGTGATGGCAAAAAATTAACCTTAACGTACATAATTTTCGATATCCAAACTTACCCCTATCTGGAAGATCTATTTGTTGACGCTGCCGAACGTGGCGCAGGGGCGGGTAAAGCGCTTATCGACGCCCTGATCGATGAGGGTAAGCGGGAAGGGTGGTCAAAACTCTACTGGGTAACCCGCATGCACAATCCGGCGCGTAAGCTGTATGACCACTATGGTGAAGCCGACGATTACGTCCGGTACCGAATCACCCCTTAACCGGGTTTGTATCACACTGTATCTGCGTCTGTGATACATACACAGGTATGCAATAAAACCGCATCCGCACACATCCTTTATACAAACGCATGGTGTTATATCTCCGTCAACTGAACTCACCCGGAGATAACATCATGTTTAACAAACTCGCATACTCAGCAGTCGCCCTGACCGTTTCGCTTGGCACCGTGATGTCCTGTCAGGCGGAAGCGATGGGCAAGGATTACGCGTCGGCCTTCAACCAGGTAAAACAGATTAACGCTGGCGATCTTAACGTCGGTTATGTCGATATCGGGCCGAAAGAGGGGCAACCAGTGATCCTGCTGCATGGCTGGCCGTACGATATTCACAGCTACGCGGAAGTTGCCCCCGCGCTGGCCGCGAAGGGGTATCGTGTCATTGTGCCATCCCTGCGCGGGTACGGCACCACGCGCTTTATTTCTGATAAAACGCCGCGAAACGGCCAGCCTTCGGCAATGGCGAAAGACATCGTCAACCTGATGGACGCCCTGGATATCAAACAGGCGGTGTTTGCCGGTTATGACTGGGGTGCACGTACGGCGGATATCGTTGCGGCGCTCTGGCCGGAACGGGTGAAATCGCTGGTCTCGGTAAGTGGCTACCTGATCAGCAGCCAGGCGATTGGCAAACAGCCTTTACCGCCGAAGGCAGAAGTTCAGTGGTGGTATCAGTTCTATTTCGCCACGCCGCGCGGGGCGGAAGGCTATGCTAAAAATACGCACGATTTTGCCCGGCTGATCTGGTCCCAGGCTTCGCCGGACTGGAAATTCAGCGATGCCACCTTCAATGCCAGCGCCAAATCCCTCGATAACCCGGACCACGTTGCCGTCACGCTCAGTAATTACCGCTGGCGTCTGGGGCTGGAGAAGGGTGAGCAGAAATATGACGCCTACGAACAGAAACTGGCTACGCTACCGAACATTACGGTGCCGACCATCACCATCGAGGGCGGTAACAACGGAGCACCACATCCTGCACCCGCAGCCTATGCGGGGAAATTCACCGGAAAATATGAGCACCGTACTTTCGGCGCAACGGTGGGCCACAACCCGCCGCAAGAAGATCCGCAGGACTTTGTTAAAGCAGTTGTCGACGCGGATAAGCTCTGATATGTGCTATTTTCAATCCGTTACCTCTTAATCAGGAGCCTGCGGTGGAGCATATTGATCACATCCTTGTCGTCGATGACGACAGGGATATTCGTGAACTGATTGTCGATTACCTCGTGAAATCCGGCTATCACGCCTCTGGTGCGGCGAACGGAAAAGAGATGCGCATGGTGCTCGACAAACAGCATATCGACCTGGTGGTGCTGGACGTGATGATGCCCGGTGATGATGGCCTGACGGTGTGTCGACAGCTGCGCAGCAGCAGGCATAAGGATCTGCCGATCCTGATGCTCACCGCGCGCAACGAGGACATGGACCGGATCCTGGGACTGGAGATGGGCGCCGACGATTATGTGGTAAAACCGTTTGTGGCCCGCGAACTGCTGGCGCGTATCAAAACTATCCTGCGCCGTTTTCGTACTATGCCGCCTAATCTTCAGGTGACCGAGGCAGGGCGCCTGGTGGTGTTCGGTGAATGGCAGCTGGATACCGTGGCGCGTCATCTGATTGATAACGAGGGGATGGTTGTGGCGCTCAGCGGGGCGGAATATCGCCTTCTGCGTGTATTTCTCGATCATCCTCAACGGGTGCTGACCCGCGATCAACTGCTGAACCTGACGCAGGGACGTGATGCCGAGCTGTTTGAGCGTTCGATTGATCTCCTGGTGAGCCGCGTGCGACAGCGCCTGAATGAAGATGCCCGCTCGCCAGCCTACATTAAAACCGTTCGCAGCGAAGGCTACGTTTTTACTATGCCGGTGACCATCGTCGAGGCCAATGAATGACGCTGTGGCCCCGCACCTTACTGGCCCGGCTGCTGATCATTGTGCTGCTTGGACTCTTGCTGGCTAACGCGCTCAGCCTGACGCTGGTCATGGTTGAGCGAATGCACAGCGCGCGCACGGTTATGCTGGGCAATCTTGAGAATGACGTGGCAACCAGCGTGGCCATTCTCGACCGGCTTCCGGCCAAAGAGCGGCCAGAGTGGCTGGAACGGCTCGGTCGCGGTAATTATCGTTATATCCTTGGTCCCGGCGAGGCTGGCGCTGCGCCAACGGACAAGCGCTCGCGGGATGCGATTCGCACCCTGAAAGAGACGCTTTCAGTTCAATATCCGCTCCAGTTTACGGCAGTGCCGGGGCCTGTTTCCCACATTCAGGCCCATCTGACGCTCCGCGACGGCGCACCGCTCACTATCGATCTGATCCCGCGCATGCCGCCAGTCGCCAGCTGGTTACCCGTGGTGCTGGTTCTTCAGTTGTTACTTGTCGCGCTCTGCTCCTGGATTGCCGTGCGCCAGGTTGTCCGGCCTTTCCTGCAATTCACGCGCGCGGTTGATTCCCTCGATCCTGCGGCCCATTCTCCTATGACTGAAAAAGGTCCGGTTGAGGTGCGACAGGCGGCGCAGGCTTTTAATGAGATGCAGTCGCGGATACAAACTTATCTGCGTGAACGCGCGCAGATTCTGGCGTCCATTTCTCACGATCTTCAGACGCCCATCACGCGTATGAAGCTGCGGGTCGAAATGGCGGATCAGCCCGAGCTCCACGATAAGTTGTTGAGCGACCTGGATAATATGTCGCGCCTGGTACGAGAAGGTATTGCCTATGCCCGGTCATCAGAATTACTGAAAGAGACCACGCTTAAGCTGGAGCTGAACGCGTGGGTTAACAGCATCGCCAGTGATTATCAGGACATTGGTAAAAACGTGCAGTTTCATGCACGTAGTACACGTCTGCCGATCGTCACCCGCCCCCAGGCATTGCGCCGGGTAATGACCAATCTGCTGGATAATGCGCTCAAGTTTGGCCATAGCGCGGTAATAGAGATTGATGAAGATGAAAGGCAGGTAGCGATCCGCATTATGGATAACGGCCCCGGCATCCCGGAGGCAGAACTGGGGGCGGTGTTACAGCCGTTCTACCGGGTTGAAACGTCGCGCAACCGCGAAACGGGCGGCACCGGGTTAGGCCTCGCCATTGCCGCGCAGCTCACCGCCCAGCTTGACGGGAAATTGCATCTTGCAAACCGGGCAGAGGGCGGGCTGGCCGTAAGCGTGACTCTTCCGCGCGTTTAATTGTACGCCTGTGTATCTGCGCGCCGTGCGGATACGAAGGCAGACAAAATTCAGTTTTTTGCACACGGCCTGAACACATTCGCAGGGTGAAATGACCTCACTGCACCTTCGCAGCAACTGTATCGTGAGGTCGTTATGTTTCTGATAATCGCTTTTTTAGGCGGCATGATTAGCCTGCTCAGTCCGTGCACGCTTCCCGTTATTCCTCTGCTGTTCGCCGGCTTTCAGGGGCAGCGCAAACACATTCTGGCGCTTCTGGCGGGAATGATAGTGATGTTCACGTTTGTGGCGATGGTAGTAACGGTTGCCAGTGACTGGATCGCTGACGCCACCGTTATCGGTCGCTGGATTGCGCTGCTGGTACTGAGCATTGCCGCCCTGGCCCTGATCTTCCCGCAGTTCGCTCAGCGCATTGCCAGCCCGGCGGTCAGCGCGGGGAACGTTCTTAACACCCACAGCGTTCAGCGACACGGCATGTTTTCGGCTTTTCTGGCAGGGCTGGCCGTTGGACTTCTGTGGTCCCCCTGTGCAGGACCGATTCTCGGGGCGATCTTCGGCATTAACATTACTGGCCACTCGGCCATCGCAACCGGAGCGCTGTTAGCCGCTTACGGCAGTGGGTGCGCGTTGATGCTGGGACTGCTTGTCGCGGGGGGCCGTAAGCTGATAACCCCTCTGAGAGCCAAATCCGCATTGATGGAGCGTCTGCGTCAGGGCGCAGGGGTGATGATGTTAGCCGCCGTGGCTTTCAACGCCTCAGGAATGACGTCGGTCCTGAAAGGCGCCAGCGGTATTACCGACCAGCTGGAAAACGCTCTCTTGAGCCTTGCGCAACCAACCTCCACGCAGGTGAAACTGCGACCGATCGCTGACGCAATGCCGAGCAGCCAGCTACCGACATTAAGCGGCGGTACGGGCTGGGTAAACGGTGACCCTGTCACGTCTAAGGCCTTGCGGGGGAAAGTTGTGCTTATCGATTTCTGGACCTGGGACTGTATAAACTGCCAGCATACCCTTCCGCATGTTCGAGACTTGGCGAAGAAATATGAGTCACAAGGTCTGGTGGTGATTGGCGTCCACACCCCTGAATACCCCTGGGAAAAGCCGTTATCATCGGTGAAAAACGCGGTCAACGAATGGCAGTTGCCGTACCGCGTAGTGACGGATAATAACTACAAAATCTGGAGCGCGTTCGGTAATCAGTACTGGCCAGCACATTACTATTTCGATGCGAAAGGGCAACTGCGTTACACCTCGTTTGGCGAAGGCAACTACGACAAGCAGGAGGCTGTAATTCAGCATTTGCTCAAGGAAGCGCGTTCCTGATTCGGCTTACGGAACCCGCTGAGCAACCATAAACAGGCGCGGAAAAGCCAGCAGTATCTGCCCGTTCTCCTGGAGCGGATACTGCTCTTCCAGCAGCTCGAGGTAGCGTTTCAGAAACTTTTGCTGCTCGCTCTCGTTGAGATCCTGTAGCCACGGCCGTAACCCCGTCGCGCTGACCCAGTCAATAATCGCCTGATGAGAGCTCATCTGATGAAAGTAGGTGGTGCGCCAGATATCCACGTCGCATCCCGCGTCCGTCAGAATATCATAGTAGGCATGAATACCCGGCAGCTGCTCGCGGCCACGATCGGGGTAGCCCTGTTCCCAGGCAACTTCACGCATCAGGGCGTGCGTCGGCTCAAGCCAGTTGTCAGGCATTTGTATCGCCAGCACGCCGTTTAACTGGAGCAGTGAAACCAGATGCGGCAGAAGGTGGTAATGGTCCGGGATCCATTGCAGGGAAGCGTTGGCGTAGATCAGGCTGAGAGGCTGGTCAGGTTTGTAGTGACGGATATCCGATTCAACAAAGTGGCAGTCTGGCAGGGCCTGTCGGGCTTCCTCCAGCATCGCCGGGGAGTTATCCACACCGGCTATCTGCGCTGAAGGCCAGCGTTGTTTCAGCAGCGCGGTGCTGTTGCCTGGCCCGCAGCCCAAATCCACGCCAGAGGTTATGTCAGCAAGCGGCACCCGGGCCAGTAACTCAGCGGCGGGACGTGTGCGTTCTGCGCTGTATTGTAGATATAGAGAAGGATCCCAGTCGGCCATTTTCGCATCTCCATGTTGAGGTGTTCAGCAAGAATAGCACAGGCAAATACCTGCGCAGGGGCAGGTATCCGGATAAACGTGATATTATAAAATGCCTTTCAGGGCCACGTGATAAAGCAGCATGATGGTTTTACCGTCGACGATCTGGCCATTCTCGATGCCACGAAGCGCGTCGTCCAGCGTCATTTCCAGCACGTCGATATCTTCCCCCTCTGCTTTAACGCCGCCGCCCGCGCTGGTCCGATCCTGCGGGTGATATTCCGCCAGATAGAAGTAGAGTTTTTCGGTAACGGAGCCCGGGCTCATATAGGCCTCAAAAATTTTCTCTACGCGCGTCACCTTATACCCGGTTTCCTCCTCCGCTTCGGCCTTAATCCGGCTTTCGGGGTCAAGGTTATCGAGCAACCCGGCAGCCGCCTCAATGAGATCCTCTTCGTGACCATTGATAAACACAGGGAAACGAAACTGACGTGTAAGAATGACTGTTTTGCTGTCGCGATTATAGAGCAGGATCGTCGCGCCATTCCCGCGGTCATACACTTCACGCTCTTGCCGCTGCCAGTCACCATCGCTGCGCTGGAGGTCAAAAGTGTATTTTTTCAGGTTATACCAGTTGTCGGACAACGTTTCGCTGTTGATGATGCGTATATCTGCACGTTTTGATTGCACGTTTGGCTCTCCTCTCGTAGAGTATGCATCATAAACAGCATTTTCGTGTAATTACAATAATTATCGTGCAACATCAGGAATAATTCATGCTCACAAGTCAGCGTAAACAGTTGATTCTGGAAAAGCTGGAGGCGGAAGGCCAGGTCCAGTCAACTGCGCTCAGCCTCTTTTTCTCGGTGTCTGAGGACACTATCCGCCGGGATCTACGTGAACTGGCGGCAGAAGGGCGTTTGCAGCGTGTCCACGGCGGCGCGCTTCCGGCATCTTCAGCGATTGCGCCTTTTGCCGAGCGTCAGTCCGTTAAAATGGATGCAAAAAAACGCGTGGCACGTCGGGGCGCGCAGCTCATTTCACCGGGGCAGGTGGTGATCATTGATGGCGGGACGACCACCTCAGAACTTATTACCTTCTTGCCGCCAGATTTGCGGGTAACCGTGGTGACGCACAGCCCGGGTATTGCATTGGGGCTGGTCAACCATCCGTGCATAGAGGTGATCCTGATTGGCGGTCGTTTGTATAAACACTCCATCGTCACGGTCGGCGCGGCCGCTATTGAAGGCATCAACAATATTCATGCGGATCTGTTTTTCATGGGTGTCACCGGCGTGCATCCTGAGGCCGGGCTGACCACCGGAGATTATGAAGAAGCATGCATCAAACGTGCATTTTCCGGCAGAGCGGCGGAAACGGTGGTATTGGCCTCACCGGAAAAGATCAACACGGCCTCGGCGTTTGTGATTGGCGATTTGTCGCTGGTGAATACGCTCGTTGTTGAAAACACAACGGATGAACGCTGGGTCAACGCTATGAAAGAAAAGGGCGTTGCGGTGATCGCCAGCCAGTAAATATCCGCTTTTTTGCCAGCCTGACTGCGTGGCTGTCAAACAGACAAAGGTTATCCATCACGCGGATTCCTAGACTAAGGCTTTCATCTGTTTAAGGAAAAGCCATGAAAGCGATCTCCATTCTGGCGTATGGCGCGGACCCAACCGCGCAACGCCTGGCAACATCCGCCATTCAGCAGGCCATAAATAGTGCTCAACAGAACGATGTCATCGTTATTCCGCAAGGCCGTTTTCTGACCGGAGCGTTGTTTCTGAAAAGCGGTGTTTCACTTCGCCTGGACGCTGGCGCACAGCTCGTTGGAAGCCAGGATCTGGCTGATTATCCCCTGATAAATACCCGGGTGGCCGGCATTGATATGCGCTGGCCGGCAGGCATTATTAATATCATCGATTGTGAAAACGTCAGCATTACCGGTACAGGCACGATAGACGGGCAGGGTGCAATTTGGTGGCAACGCTACTGGGGCGATGACGAGCGCAGCGGCATGGTCGGCGATTACAGCGCAAGAGGATTGCGCTGGGTTGTTGATTATGACTGTCAGCGCCCGCGCAATATTCTGGTCTTTGAAAGCCAGAGCATTCTGCTGCGTGATTTTACCAGTCGGGAGTCCGGATTCTGGAACATGCACCTCTGTTATTCGCGCCATATCGCGGTTGAGGGCGTGCAAATCAGCAATTCTGCGGGGCCGAGCACCGACGGGATTGACGTCGACTCCTGCGAACAGGTGCGGATTGAACGCTGCATAGTGTCCTGCAATGACGACAATATCTGCATCAAATCAGGACGAGGACGCGAAGCGGCGCAAAATGCACGTCCCGCGCGGGATATAGTGATTCGAGGATGTACGCTGAATAAGGGATCCGGGATCACACTGGGGAGTGAAACTTCAGGTGGCATTGAACGCGTCCTGATAGAAGATAACGCGTTTAACGGAACGGGCGTCGGGTTTCGCATTAAATCTGCTCGCAACCGGGGCGGATTTATCCGTGATATCACCGTACAAAATCTACGGCTTACGGACGTGCGTTTTCCGGTGCTGATCCAGTTGAACTGGTTTCCGCAGTATAGCTATGGCGACCAGAGCAATTTATCTGATAAACCAGAACACTGGCGCAAACTGGCTGAAGGTGTTGAGGGCGAAGCCGGTCTTACTGCGGTCAGCGGACTGACGATTAAAAAAATGACGGCGCGTCGATCAGACAGCAAATGCTTTTCGCGGGCATTTTTCATTGAGGGATATCCGGAGCGTCCTGTGGTCGGGTTAACGCTGGAGGGGATTATGATTGACGCGTCAGAGTTCGGGAAAATTTCTGGTGTGGATGGGCTGCGCTTTAAGGATGTACAGGTGACTGCCGTGGAGATCACGCAAGACCGTAACGACAGTTATGAACGTTGATGGCACAGAACAGAGGGACATGATGCGCGGAATGAGCAGAACAAAGGATGGGTCTGAACTGGCTGGATTTACTCGTATTCAATCTAAGTGCGCATAATGTATATTATGTTAAATTAGGTGGGTTTATTCTTTAGTTCATGAGTTCCTCTCTTTCAGGAACTTACCGATGAATCAGTCGGTTGCCTAAATTTAGTTGTGGACTTACGATGACTTCATAACGCAAAAATTACGGGGCATCCGCAAAGTTCATGGCATATTCCATCTAATATTTATCGAGGAACAATCAGAGAACTCATCTCATAGTTGATGATGTGACTACCCTACCGGTTATGTTCGCCACAATTTATGGAATGAATGAACTGAGCAAGAAACATCTGGGGATTCAAGAAAACATTCTGTGTTCGCTGCGTTTCTTTTACGTCTATTACTATAAGAAGCACATACGAACATTTGACTACGATTTCTATAGGTCTGGCTACAATATCTCCTGTTTTATCACGCAGCTTGATGGCTTCTTTACCTACCTGCTCGGGAAGCAGCACTTTGTTGATGGCAAGAAAACTGAAGACGTGAAGTCATGGCGCGCAACTGCAGTATTTGAGCCTGGCAGGCTAATGACTTCTCGTCCTGACGACACATAAGGAACATGTAATGGATATCGCGCTTTTTTCCGGACAAAGTCGGCGTCAGTGGGCTGATACGATGATCAATCTGGAAGCCCGGAAGCTTGTTAATACCGCAAATATGGTCGCGGCCATGCATCTCAGCGATTCACTGACCCGACTGAAATTCGTGGATGAAATAAGACAGGTTGTAATGCAACAGTTTGACGTGGCGAGGCGAGCAAGGAACGATGAAGAATGCATTACCTGCATGAAAAACCTTAGAGCTGAGAATGAGTACCTGCTTGAACAGTCGCGCATGCTGAAAACAGGCTATGCCCGGATCTACGCTGATATTCAGTATGTAACAGAGCAGAATAAAATAGTCGGGTATTTCATATCCGGAATTAAGGTCGTTCTTGCCGGCGTTCAGGCAGTGTTTGGCGGTGTTATGATCGCCACCATGACGCCTGCTGGTATGCTTGCCGGTGCCGTTCTGGTCGGTGATGCTCTTAATACGGTATCACGGGAGGCAGCCCGTCAGTTCCTGAATGAACCGGCTTCAGAGGGGATAATAGCGGACGGCGCTATGTCCATAGCGGAATTTATGGGGTTCAGTCGCGATGTTGGCCTGGGGATCTTTAACGCAACCACGCTTGCAGCCAGCGTTTATGGGGTGTTTGGTATGACTGGTAAAGCTGATGCCTGGCGTCTTTTCCGTTATCTTCCCGGAGACTATTACCGCAAGGTGGAAACCATGTCTCCGGGTAAACTGACGATGAAGGTTATGGGATGGGGGGTGAGCGCGAAGGTGGTACTGGAACTCCTTACCCGTGATGACCGGAGTCGCTGATCTGTGTTCTCATCAGCTTCCATGATTTATAGCCAAGTCTGACCGGCATCACCAGAAGCAGAACAATTAGCAAAAAGACGACGGCAACCACACAGGAGATAACATGGCTGGCGCTGCCAAAGATCGCGGTGAACAAGGTGATGATGGCCATCCCGCCGGTGATCCAGGCTACCGACAGGAAATAACCGGCCAGATCCTTCAGAACCTTTTCCTGCGATTCCCCCGTCGCCTGATGACGTTTGATTCGCTCGATATCCTTACTGGTGAATCCTGCCGCTATGAGTTCCTGGTTTTTCACTATCATTCACGTCTCCTTTAACCTGAAAAAATAATACACTATTTATAAGATCGGTTCCTTGCTGCTTTTGTTTTAAACTTCCCGGATTGTTGTAATGGGGGGCAGTTTGGATATAGAAAATAAACACTGAGTATTTAAATGTTTAAAGTTTTAACCCGTCGCCTGCAATATTGTAATGAGGTGTCCGCCAGCATAAAAAATGCCGCCCCGAAACAGTTGCAGCAGCTGAAGACGCAGCTGGCTGATGATATGGTTAAGCCCGTGGGGCTTCATTCCATGGGTATTCCGGCAGCGGTTAGTACGCTCGGGGTGATTGTCAGTTTCGCCATTCCGCAACTGTGGCTGGGGTATGGCGTACTCACCGCGCTCGGCCAGCCAGCAGAGCGCGTTTTCGTGTGGGTTGTGCTGATCGCCCTGCTCTTTGCCGGCATCAACGGAGTGACGATGTTTATGATTGGTAAAGGTAGCATGCGCGCCGTGCGGTTACATCTTACGCTGGCGGTGCTAAGCCTGGTATTAACGGCAGCCTATCTGCTGGCTGCGCTGAGCGGTACTTCTTCTCCGGGCGTCAGCCTGACCGCGGCACTGGTAAGTATTGTCATGCTTGGGCTTAGCGGCAGCTGTATCCTCTCTACCGCTTTCTATAAGATGCTGCTATTTACTTTGCATAACAGAGTCTGGCGCAAGCTTATCAGCCAGACGGGCTGAACATTCATTCCATAAAATCCCGCCGCTACTGAGGAAGCCTGAGAAACAGTGTCCGTTCCTGAGTCTGCGATGCTTTAAAACCATGGTGGATATAAAACGCTTTGGCGTCCTCAGTGAGTGCATGAACCATGATCGCCCGCACCCCAATATTCTCTGCTACCCGATAACAGCGTAAAACCGCATCCTGGAGTAAATCGGCTCCCAACCCATTTCCGCGTATTGAGACATCGACAGCCAGACGGGCAAGAATAATCACGGGAATGGGATCCGGCATGTTACGCCGCAAATTACCTGTCGCTTCCGTATGGTTAACGCTGCCGGTAGCCAGAGAGTAAAATCCCGCGACCTGCTTTGTGCCCGTTTTACAAACGACAAACGTTCGGGCTGCGCCAAGCGCCTGGTTTTTCAGACCTCTTTGTTTTAACCATTCGTCAAGCACGGCCTCTCCACTGACGAACTCCGCCAGTTGATGGACGCTGGATAAGGGCTCTGGGGGGGTTACACGTCCCACTGAGGTTTCCTTGCCAGCAGTTTTTCTATGGCAGGATCGTCGGCGACCGGGGCATCAAGCATATCAATGAACTCTGCATACTGTTCATCGTTAAAATTGAATACACGCCGATCGAGGATCACATTTTCGGCTGCCTGACAGGCCATCTCCAGAATGAAGTCAGTACGTGATTTATGGAGGATCTCTGCGGCGGCATCGATAAGCGCCCGCTGGGATTCTTTGGCTCTAAGATTGAGTTGAACATCTGATTTCATGGGTATACCTCTTGTATAGCAATTGCTTTACAAGCATAGCATAAGCGGCGCGTATAGCAATCGCTATACAGGTCCCTTAATCATGTCTGACTTCTTCACTCTGCATATCGCAAGAATTTGCTCTCTCAGCCAGCGGTGCGCGGGATCGCGTTCCATTCTTGGGTGCCACATCTGTGATACCGTAATTAGACGGCTTTTGAACGGCAGCTCGAAAACCTGTACCTGGTCCGTTACCTGCTGATTGAGTAAATAGAGAGCGGGTATCATGGCGATAAGATCCGATGCCACCGCCACGGACAGCGCCGTCGGAAATCCCGGTACGACGCTCGCGATTTTACGTTTTGTTCCGAGTTCGGCCAGCGCATCGTCAACGGATCCGTGCAGTGCACCCTCGGGTGACGCTACCACATGGCCCCAGGCGACATAATCCTTCACCCCTATTTCTGCCTGCTTAGCCAGCGGATGCCCCTTACGCACGACGCCCACAAACCGATCCTCAAACAGTCGTTGCAGCCGTATTTCAGGCCCCATATTACTCTGGACGCCAATCTCCAGATCAACCAGCCCTTCCCGAAGATAGCGCGACGTTTTTTCCGGCTTAGGCGCAAAGCGTATACAGACGTCCGGCGCGGCGTCGGCCACAGCCGCTATAAGCGCAGGCCCAAACGCCACCACAAAACCATCGTTTGCCCTGATGGTAAAAAGTCGCGCCAGGCTTCGCGCGCTGAACGTTTCAGTTGAGGGCTGTAATACCGCCCTGGCCTCGTGCACTGCACGCCTGGCATGGTCCCGGGTCGCTTCGGCCCACGGGGTCAGTACCATGTTACGTCCGGCGCGCACCAGAATCGGGTCGCCAGTGACGTCGCGTAACCTGCTTAATGTCCGGCTCATTGCCGAGGTGCTGAGGTTCAGACGACGTGCCGCGCCTGCCACGCTCGCTTCGCTCAGCAATATGTCGAGTGCTATCAACAAATTAAAATCGGGTTCGGACATCTCCTTCCTCCCTGCATATTCAGATAAGGCGTTTCATGCAACGATAAAGTGTAAATGGTGCGCCTTCCGCCCTGCAAAAGCCATCTTTATAGTTTTGTCATCCACACACTCTTCTCTAAGGACAACAAGATGATGCTTTTTTCCAGCCAACCCGGGGACGATGGACTGCCTGGCCCGACGCGCGCACGGGTGATGGCCGCGATAATGACCACCACGTTAATGGGCGTGTTTGATGGCACCATGATCAACATTGCCCTGCCCTCCATGGCTCAGGAGATGCAGGTGCCAGCCAGTTATGCCGTCTGGTTCGCCAACGGGTATCTGCTGGCGGCTGCAATGACGCTGGCGATATTCGCGGCGCTTGCGGCCCGCCTGGGTTATCGCCCCGTATTTCTGGCAGGCCTGACGACCTTTACCCTGACATCGCTGGGTTGCGCGCTGGCGAAAACGCCCGAAGTGCTTATCGGTATGCGCGTGCTTCAGGGGATCGGCGGCGCAGCGACGCTGAGTATTGCTCCCGCGATACTGCGGTCCGTATTTCCCGAACGATTGCTTGGCCGCATTCTGGGTTTGCACGCCCTGCTCATCGCCTCCAGCTCCGCTATCGGCCCGGTATTGGGCGGTACGATCCTTCACACCCTGAGCTGGCAATGGCTTTTTGCGATAAACGTTCTTCCCGGCACCCTCGCCTTGCTGCTGGCGGTCAAAGCGCTGCCGCGGGATGCGGTTCGAAAGCAAGCGCCCTTTGACACCCTGGGCGCCATATTGTCGGCGCTGCTGTTGGGTTCGACGATCGTGGCGGCGAACAGCCTCCATGATGCTACTTATCACACAGGTAGTCTTTGCTGGACGGTTCTCGCTGCGCTGAGCGGCATGGCTTTTATCTGGCAGATCCGCCGCACGGATAACCCCTTACTGCCGCCAGCCATATTCAAAAATGAACGTTTTACCCTTGCGGCCTTAACGTCGATGATTGCTTTTGTCAGCCAGGGTATCACCTTTATTGCGCTGCCCTTCCTGTTTCAGAGCGAATACGGCTACAGTCCGGTGATTTCTGCCCTGCTATTTACGCCGTGGCCGTTAGGGATCGTGCTGATTGCGCCGCATGCAGGCCGGTGGGCGGACACGATTTCAGCCCCGGTGATTTCAACCCTGGGGCTGATGATTTTTGTCGTCGGTTTGATTCTGCTGGCAACATTACCCGCCAGCCCTTCGATGTGGGATATCTGCCTGCGAAGCCTGGTTTGCGGGATGGGATTTGGCTGCTTTCAGAGTCCCAATAACCGGGAAATGCTCTCAAACGTTAGTCGTGACTATGCGAGCTATGCATCCGGTGTGTTATCCATTATGCGCACGTTCGGGCAGTGTCTGGGGGCCGCCGCTGTGGGCGTACTGCTGGCGACAAATGAGAGAGCTATTCATGCTGCACTGTGGATCGCTGCGGCGGCTTCTGCGGTAGCGGTCATCGTCAGCGCGAGCCGGCTGCGTAAAATCACTCATCCTGCGGAAACAGGTTGAGCGAGCAAAAGCTCCCGGGTCGCATCTTCAAAATTAGGGCGCGGCCCGTACACCACTTTTACCTGCATTAATTCATTAATGATTTCATTACTGATGTCGTGACCATAATCCACTGTAGAGGCGCTATCTTTATTGAAAACGACCGAATAGTGATGATCTATTCTGTATTTTTCAACGGTATCAGAAATGACTCGCTGGCTTATATGCCGCAGGCGACCCTGCTCTGCCCGCAGTTGCGTGTTTTTACTCATATCATCGATCGCTTTCATTTCACGGCGCAAGGGTTCTGGCAGAGCGTAATATTTTTTCTCAACTTCAAGCGCGGATTTTTTAGCTAATGCGAGAAGTATTTCGTTCTGCTTTTTTTCCTGTGCCAGTAACGGTGATTCACGCAGGATCCGCTTGTAAGAAATACATGCAACCCCTTTTTGTCCGGCGTGAGGCTTAAGGTGACCGTTAAAAGAATATAATCCTACAAGGCACACAAAAATTAACAGAATGACTGAAAAGCGTGGCTCAGACCGTTTAGTAATCATTGTCAGTTCCACCGAATAAATAGGGTCGCAGAGGAAATGTACACGACAAAAACACATAACGGTAGCGCAGAGGTGTACAAAAATAAACCGCAGCGCTACCCCCTGTCATGATCAAAGGTATCAATTATATTTAAGGGTGATTGTCCCGGTGGCATTTGCTTGCCCTGGCGTGACAACGTCACTGGTTTTGTAATACCACGCTTTGAAACGTAAGGTTTCAGACTCTCCGGCCCCGCCTGCATTTGCCGGATCGCTATAGGTTGTTGCGGAGCCGATATCAGAAATCGCGGTACCATCGGCAGCCAGCCCACTGCCTTGTGATGCGGCTTTTACACGACTGGAATTAAAAGCTTGCACCTCCTGACCAATGGCCCAGTAGGTAAAACTGCGTAGCGCCGGTTGATAGGCTGATATCACGACCCCCACACCGGTCGCCGTTGTACCCGATTCAGACTGGTCTAAGGCAATCACTGAGCCATTATCATTGTCGCCCTCGGCAAGCGGCCCGTTGATGGTCATGGTCACGTTGGTGCCTGGCTGACAGCTCAGACCAACATCCTGTTCGGGTCCTTCCACCATCTTAAGATTATCAAACGCAGAGGTATCCACATCGCCCATATTAAACAGCAGGGAAGAAACGGATGCTGAGCATCCCATCGCATAGACTTCTATCTGCGTATTTGATAAATAGACTTCTGACGCATTATCACCGTTATCCGAACTGCTTTGCCCTTCACGAAATTCCACCGTCGCCAGTTTGCCGCTCTCAAGGGCCAGATTACCGCCCGGGATTGTACCCCCCGTCGCAATCAACTGCACACGATAGGCCGAGCCCGCCAGCGTATGGCTGCTCTCGCCATCGCCGGACTGCCATGAGTTATCAACCGCACGTTCATAATCATACGGACCGGCCTGGTTAAGCGTGTAGGTCTTAATGCCGATACCCGGTATCGTGGTCGGGTAGATATTATCTCCCACCGGCGACGCCGATGCTAAATGAGTCGGGTTATAATGAAATCCTACGTAATAATCCCTGCTACAGTTTTTAATCGTGACATCCCCATCCGTCCCGCTGATATATCCAGAATCGTATAACACTTCGCCAAAGGTATAATTTTTCGCACTGACCAACAGTTTCGAGGGTAATGGGATCGTCGTAACGGTAACATCATCGCCGTTATCCCGGTTACAGGCTGCATGACTTAATAGTGGGACTGTCCCCAGCAATAACACCAGATAATATAAATATTTTGACATGAAATTAGTCTGCTCACTTAAGCTCAGTTATAAACAACATTCAATGTAATCGCACTGCTGAATGCACCCGGTGTTGGGGTCCCATGTGGGGTATACATTCGGGCAGTAAAAGTCATCGCGCCGGTTTGGTTTTCGAGCGCAACCGGGTAGCTCACGCCGTTGGCCAGCGCGACACCGCTGATGGGATGTTCGTGGTCACGGATAAACAACTGAAGGCCGACATCGGTCGCGCCGCCTGCATCTGCCGCCACCTGATTGGCGTAAATGACAGAAGCATAAGCCGGATCTTCAGCGTAAGGTGCGCCTGTAAAGGTAACCGTTGCCTGGCTTAACCCTGCGGTGCAGCTGTCAAACGCGATGGTCACTGGCACATTTCCTGTGTTCCCCCCCGCTACGGCAAAGTCTTTCCAGTAATATTTCCCGAGGTCGACTGCCTCCGGTTTGGTGACGTTACATGAGCCATCAATAATGTTTCCGGTGACATGGAACTCAATATCATTGCGATCGGTGTACGCCATTGCCGGCGACACGCTCAGCATGAATACCATTCCCGGGCCGATGAGCGATTTAAGACCGGAACGGAGAATAATGAAGCGTGACATTAATTTGCTCCCGATACGGGATGGCAAACCCCGTTGATGAATAAAATATCGGCCTCTGTTTTTGCGCCGGCAAGTGTGTAATCAACGGCGCACTGCTTGTTCGCCGCCTCCCCCCACTTAACAATTAACCGCCCTTTCCCGGCGAGCCCGACGAGATACACTTCCCCGCCGTCGCCAACAATACTGCTGCGCGTGTCATCCGACTCGCCGCTGGTTTGTGTTACTACTGCGCCAAACGGCACCGGTTTACCGTTGTAGGTCAGCGTCATCATCGCCTTTTGTCCAATCCAGGTGTTGTACTTCACGCGTACTACCGCCCCTTTGGTCGGCACCACGGTTTTGGCGATGTTATCAATGGCCGCAGAAGTATCGCTGGCATCCACTGTGTTGAGTGAGATCGAGTTGCTGTGATACGGACGAACGTACGGCACAATGGCGTTACCGAAATAATCGGTATGAACGTTCGTCTGCCCGTTGATCGGCATACCGGAAACACCCGGTGTTTCAACCAGCGCTACGCTATCGTTGAGCTGACGCGCCAGGGTGATACCGTCGCGATGCAGCACCATGCCCCCGCGCAGGCTGTAATTCACTCGTCGGCTGTAATCGTCGTAGCTATAGCCTGCGGACATATCGGCATAAGTACTTTGATAACCCACAGTGACATTGCCGTTAGTAGCTTCAGAATCGGCGTTATAGCCTTCTGAAACCTGCCAGTTCAGCTGGTTTTCCTGCATCGCGGTACCGGAAATTCCGATGTTGTGCGTGGTATCGCCGTTTTTACTACTGTTCATCGAATAGTTAGCCGAAACAGACCGGGCCGCTTCACTGTGGCTGAAGGCGCTGAACGGTACGCTCAGGTTAAGCGAGAAGACGTTATCGTCGTCGTAGTTATCGGAATCGTTATTGTAACCGCCATTGACGTTTTTAGAGTGGGCATAGTTCAGCGAGTACGACACCGGTCCAAGCGTGCTGCTGAAGCCCAGGTTCATGGAGTCCGCATGTTCACTGTT
The DNA here is from genome assembly GCF_049238585.1 of Enterobacter cloacae complex sp. IR5428. NCBI lineage: Bacteria > Pseudomonadati > Pseudomonadota > Gammaproteobacteria > Enterobacterales > Enterobacteriaceae > Enterobacter > Enterobacter cloacae complex sp. IR5428. Next base: position 273,215 of record NZ_JBMKHV010000001.1, read on the forward strand.
CCAGTAAGAGGCGTCGTACATGCTCAGTGACAGGGTGCCGAAAGGCAACGTCTGTGAGATTGTCACATCAAAACGGTTTCGCTCCCGGCCATTATCAATAGTGCTATTGCCCGGATCCCAGTCATTGAGGAAGTCCTGAAACGAAAGATAACCCCGGGTTGAAAATTTATAACCGGCGACGGCAATATCGGTGTTGGTCTGCTGAAGCGTCTTACTGTAGCGCACGCGATACGACTGGCCGCTATGGTGTTCCTGTTGTCGCATGTTGTCCGGCTGCGGGATATCCGCCCACGACTGGGAAATATCAAATGAGAGCGCTCCGGCGCTGCCCATATTAAAACCAGTTCCGGCAATCAGGTTGGAATAATTGTCTTCCGCCTGAATATAGCCGCCGTAAAGCGTGATCCCTTTTCCGACGCCCCAGGCCGCTGATCCCTGAATAAAGTTAAAATCCTCTGCACGTGAACCCGACCCGTCCTGACGGGTTTTGCCCGCCACCAGGCCATACTGCACCTGACCTTCACGTTGCAATACCGGCAGCGTGGCGTAAGGCACAATAAAGCTACTTTGCGTACCGTCGGACTCTTTGATCACCACCTGTAGATCGCCGGAGCTGCCGGTCGGATACATATCGCTGAATTCAAACGGCCCCGGCGGCACGGTAGCCTTATAAATGCTGTGACCGTTCTGGTATACCGTCACTTCGGCATTGCTGCGGGCTATACCGCGTATTACAGGGGCGAAGCCTTGCATGCTGTCCGGCTTCATATCGTTATCCGAGTACATCTGCACCCCGGTGAAACCGACGCTATCAAAAATGCCGCCGCGCGTGGTTCCTTGTCCCAGCACCAGCTGGCTTTTAAGAGATTTAATATCCCGTGAGGCGTAGGTATACACGGAATCCCAGTCATTTTCGGATTCGGAATGGGTATAGGTGGAATAGTTGCGAAAGCGCCAGGCGCCTACGTTCAGCCCCGGTTGCAGGCTAAGAAACTGATTACTGCTGTCGGTGCCGTTGCGCTGATGCAGATCCTGTTGACCTGAGACGCTGTAATTAAGTAAACCCGCCGTGATCCCTTCATCCCAGCGCTCCGGTGAAACATAACCCCTTGCGGTGTTAAATAAAGCAACCTGCGGCAGGATCAGGTCGAAACGCTGCTGCGCCAGATCGATTTTTTCGTCCGCGCCTGGGATGGCATACAGATCCACACATTCGCTGGCTTTTTCCTGTTCGCCAAAATAGTTATCAACACGAACGTTCCAGGCTTTCAGCTGAGTGACGTTTAAGCATGCCCCTGTGCGGTCTGACGTAGGGGCACTTTTCAACCGTCGAAAAGAGAGGGTTTTACTGTCTACCAGATTGCCGTTGATAAAAATGTCGACGTTATAGTCCCCGGGCGGCACCTCATCTTTGGCAAACAGACTGAGATCCATTGCTGGCACTTCTGCGCTGTCTGTTTCCAAAAGATGAGGGTTGAAATGTTCCTGCGCACGTGCGCTGAAAGAACTAAAGACAACACTGAGCCCGAGCCCCAAAGAAAGGACGTAGGTTTGTTTCACTTTTTCCATTGTAACCCTGTATCCGTGCGGGAGACTTACGGTGTCGATTAATATGAGGTGACTTTGTCCGGGCCTTTCACGCCATAATCATTAATAAGCGACCAGGTTACTTTGCCGTGAGGTGACATAACACCTTCAGAAATACTCAACGTGGAGAATGGCGCGACAAAATACTGCCCGCTTAACGCCTGGTGATTAATTTCAATTCGTGAGAAGTTCATATAAAAAGGTGTCGGGTTATTGACCTGTAAACCCTTCGCGGTCAGGTTCCACTTAAGCTTTTCCGCACTGGATTCTGGCGTCTGCCCCTGTAATGCTGCCGGACGGTAGATCAGCTTAATCTTTGAGTTGATGGCAATTTGCATCGTATTTTTACCTTCACTACCGTCGGTAGCGGGGATCCCTTTCACGTTCAGCCATAACAGCGATTCACGATCTTCCGGAACAGGTAAACCTGAACGCACAATACGAATTGACGCTTTTTTCCCGGCTTCCAGACGGAATAGCGGTGGCGTAATAATCATATTTTCTTTTTTTAACGGGCTGCCTTTAGCCGGGCTAATCCACGACTGTACCAGGTTAGTAACCTTGTCAGAGTTTTCAACGGACAAAGAGGCGGCCTGGCGGGAGCCGTCAAAAATAACCCGCGTACTCCCGGTAACAATACTGGCGGACGCGTTCAGGCTGGCGGCGCTGGCCACGCAAAAAATAACAGCGGCGATGGGTTTCATAATGCACTCACAAACTAAAAAGGAGGGTTTCCCCTCCTGCGGAATCAGTTATAACGGACGTTGTAGGTAATAACAGCGTTAACATCGCCGGCAACGGCCTGCCCGGTGGCAATCATCTGCGCGGTATAGGTTTGACTCGCTGTGCCATCGGTGAAAGTAATAGGTTCGTTATCTGCATTATTTTTGACGATGGTACCATTTGAGCCGCCCTGCTTGAGCTGAACGGCCACGTTGGTTGCCGCACCCAGCGTAGCAGTGTTTGCAAAATAGGATGGATCGGCTGCAACAGCATCAACAGGGCCTGAGAAGACAATATTTGCAGTCGTGCTGGTTGGGCAGTTATTCAGGTCGAACACAAACTGTTTTGGCGCGCCAAGGTCGCCTTTTGTAGCGAGGTCGGTTGCCGCCGTTGAGCCCAGATCAACGGTCGCATTTGCCGTGCCGCCATCAACGGCAATATCACAACCCTGATCGAGCACCGTTCCATTAAATGTGATAGTGTTAGAAGCCGTCGCCGCGCTCGCGCCACAGAAAGTCAGAATAAGCGTCGCACCAATTTTAGTCAGTTTCATTCGTTGATATCCCAATAGAAATAATAAATATCTTCATTTTTATTCCTGCCAGGACGAGACAATAACAAAGTAGCTCCACTGAGCTCACAATGAATAATGCACCGTTTGTGACAAGGCAAATATAAACCCTCAGGCAGGAATTAGATTCGCAACATCAATAAACGACATCAGCAAACCCGAAGTAAGGTTACAAGAAAGTTACGGAGTTTCGTAAAATAAAGTAATTTAATTTTAGACAACCTTTTGTTATGGCCTGAATTGGCATTTTGTTAGCATTCGCGCTGTTTTTTCTGAGCAATAACGCCACCGGCAGTGTTGCTAGCAGCATATCCAGACTGACATATTTGAGCGAATGAGAACAATAGGCATGATCAACAAAAAAAACATGATCGCATTAACCCTTTGTGGCCTGATGATGGCAAGTGGCAGTGCGCTGGCGGGCCTTCCTTCTGGTGACAGCGACAATAATATTAATACCAACCCAGAGAACGATGCGGGGACTCAGGGCACGGGCGGCGTAGTCCATTTTACCGGTAAGATTACCGATGCATCCTGTAATATCACCACCGACTCAGCAGGGCAAACCGTTGAATTAGGCACCTGGGCTGCAAGCTACTTTGCCACCCAAAAAGAGACCACGCGCACGCCTTTCCAGATCTCAGTTGAAGGTTGCCCGGATTCCGTTAAAACCGTTGCCGTGTTGTTTGATGGTAACAAAGATGCGAATGATAATACCCTGCTGGGTTTAAATTCTTCCGTGGACAGCGATGGCAATACGGCGACTGGCGTTGCCGTTAAACTCTATGAAAGCGACCGTAACACGCAGATTAAAATTGGTGATATTTCTCAGAGTATCGACCTTGCCGAAGGGGAAGATTCAAAAACACTCAATTTCTACGCCAATTATAATGCCACCACCGATGTCGTCAGCACCGGAGAAGCCGACGCAGATGCCAATTTCCTGATGGTTTATAACTGATCGACTGATGATAAGCAGAGCTTTCTCTGCTTATCTTTTTCCTCTACGGGGATCTGAAAATGAAGAAACTCACCGCGGCCCTGTTCTTTTATTCGCTCGGCATGAGTCTGTCAGCACACGCGGGGGTTGTGATGGGCGGTACGCGTGTTGTTTACCTTGAGGGGCAAAGAGAAGTGGCATTTTCCATTACCAATATGGAAAAAGAAACCCCTTATCTTATTCAGTCGTGGATTGAAAATATTGACAGTAAGAATAAAACCGCTCCGCCCTTTATCGTGACGCCTACGTTATTTCGTTTAGATGCGGAACAGAAAAACTCGCTGCGCATCAATTATCTTGGAACGCCATTACCCACTGACCGGGAATCTGTTTTTTGGCTTAACATCAAAAATATTGCCCCGAGCAAAAAAGCAAACAGCAACAAATTGCAGATTAACGTGAAGTCAAAATTCAAGTTATTTTTCCGTCCCGCAGGGTTGAAAGGCAATGCCGAACTTGCCTACAAAAAATTAAAATTTACCTGTCGTAATAATATGCTTAGCGCACACAACCCCTCGCCCTGGTTTGTATCGTTTTACAAGGTCAGCGTTGGGAACACCGACGTTGAAATGCCGGGAATGATTGACCCCTTCTCCGATCGTCAATGGCACATTCCCTGCTCGGGGACCATTCACTGGCAGGCGATCAACGATTACGGCGGGCTGACGAGAGTCGCCACGCAATCCTGACGCTGTGACAACACGCCTTTGGCGAATGTAGCCAACGACCGCACATGCATTCTCTCGGCCCACGCAATTTACCCGGCATTTATACGCTCGCGATGCTTGCGGGTGCGGTCACGTCTGGCATTCATGTGCGCCGGGCACAGGCCGATGAGTACTTCGATCCTCAGGCGCTGGAAATCACAGCAGATCAGCAGCAGGCTAGCGACTTAAGCTATTTTTCCCGACAAGGCGGTCAGCAGCCGGGACGTTATCGTGTCGCGGTTGTTGTTAACCAGACGCAGCGGGATGAGCGCGAAATTGCATTCGTTGATACCGGGGGAACGCTCTCACCAGTCCTCAACCTGGCGTACCTCAAGAGACTTGGGGTAAACATCGCGGCCTTCTCTTCGTTCGATGCGCTGCATGACGAGGAGACATTTACGGACATCGGCAAATATATTCCCGATGCGTCGACGCATTTTGACTTCACCTATCATCGGCTGGTTTTCAGCATTCCGCAGGCAGCCATGTTGCAAAAAAGTGCCGATTATATTCCTCCCGAACAGTGGGACGACGGCATCCCCGCTGCTTTTGTCGATTACAATCTTACGGGCTCGACAACCAACATCGACAATATTCATGACAACAGCAGCTATCTGAGCCTGCGATCCGGTATCAACCTGGGGGCGTGGCGTTTACGCAATTACGCCACGTTTGAATATGGTAATACCCATCACTGGCAGTCTCAGGGAACATCCCTCCAGCGGGCCATTACGCCGCTGAAGAGCGCGTTAACAATAGGGAATGCCTACACGTCTGGCGAGGTTTTTGACAGTTTTCAGTTTACGGGGCTTCAGCTTGCCTCGGATGAGAATATGCTGCCGGACAGCCAGCGCGGTTTCGCGCCCACGATCCGCGGGGTCGCTCACAGCAATGCCCGCGTCAGCGTTCGCCAGCACGGTTACACCATCTATGAAACCTATGTTGCGCCTGGCGCATTTGTCATTAGCGATCTCTTCCCCACTTCGCAAAGCGGCGATCTTGAGATCACGGTCCATGAAAGTGATGGCAGCGAACGCACGTTCACCCAACCCTACTCCTCGGTGGCCTTTATGCTACGGGAGAAACGACTGAAATTCAGCGCCAGCGCCGGACGGTATAACAGCCCTGACGCCGAGGGCGACACCCCGCCGTTTGTTCAGGCCTCCGCCTTTTACGGATTGTCTTCAAGCCTGACGCTGTACGGCGGAGCGGAGCTTTCCGGCCACTATCAGGCTCTCGCGCTGGGATTAGGTAAAGATTTTGGCCGGTTTGGGGCACTGGGTGTGGACACCGTTGCGGCGAAAGCACACCTCAGTGATGACAGGCTGGCCCTCGGGCAGCAAATACGCGCTCAGTACCAAAAAAATCTCGCTGAAACGAACACGTCGCTCACCCTTTCGACCAGCCATTACACGACGCATGACTTTTACAGTTTCAGTGAAGCAAATGATGACAGCGATCCAGACCAGCACGTGCATAACCGGCGTAACCGCACGCAGTTCAGTTTGACGCAGGATCTCGGTGCGCTGGGCAATATCAGCGCATCCTTTTACCGTCAGGATTACTGGAACGCCTCGGCGGTCGATCAAACCGTCCATCTTGGCTATTACGCTAACTACAAAGGGGTGTCGTTGAGTGTTGGGTATTATCTCACCCGCTCAAGCGCTGATGATAGCGACAACGAACGGGCGATAAACCTTAGCATCAGCGTCCCACTCAGCCGCTGGTTAACCGGCGCAACAACCAGCTACAGCCTCAACAATAACCTTGATGGCCATACTACCCGGCAGGTTTCGCTGTATGGTACGGCGCTGGCCCACGATCGCCTGAACTATAACCTCCAGCAGGGCTTCGACAACCAGGCCAATACCGCGAACAGCAACCTTGCGCTGGCTTATCACGGCGGTTATGGCAGCGCCAGTCTCGGGTACAGCCACGATCGCTATAGCAACCGCGTGAACTACGGCGCGGCAGGCGGCATTGTGGCAACACAGTATGGGGTGACGTTGAGCCAAAGCCTTGGGGATACCCTGGCGCTGATCCGCGCTGACGAGGCGTCGGACGTTCAGGTTGAAGGGGCGACCAATGTTCACACCGACTCCCGAGGTTATGCCGTGATGCCAACCTTATCGGCGTATCACAAAAACACCATTTCGCTGGATACCGAAACGCTGGCAGAAAATGTCGATCTGGACCAGAACAGCAGAACGATTGTGCCGACCAGCGGCGCGGTCGTCCTGGCGAATTACCATACCCACGTGGGCATCAGAACGCTCATCACCCTTACGGCACACGGGCGCCCGCTTCCATTTGGCGCCAGCGCGTATGTCTCGAACGGGACGTCTGCGAAATCAAGCGTCGGCATCGTTGGCGAAGCAGGACAGGTCTATCTCAGCGGCGTGCCGCTACGCGGGACCTTGCATGCCAGCTGGCGGCAGAAAGGCCAGGATATGCGCTGTAGCGCCCCATTACGCCTTACGGATACCGCTGGCCGCACTCCGGTCACGCTTCTGAAGCTTCAGTGCCAATAACTTACTGAGATATCTGTGAACAATATCAACCGTTTAATCAATCTCCTGATGCTCGCTTTTTTGCTGATTCACGCTACGGCAAGGGCGTCTCAGACCTGCCCGCCGACCATGGGCGATGCGGTCATTAACTTTCAAAACTACTCGATCACTGATAACCCCTCGATCCCTCCGGGGTCGATGCTTTCAGGCGCTATCCTGGGCCAGGAAAACCGCTCGTTTTATAACTGTCCTGAGGGAACCGGCCCGGTAACGATGCGCTTTGTGGCCAATAATGCCTTAACCGTAGCGCCCGTCAGCGGCGTGGCGCCGAACGGTACGGGCGCCCCGGCCTCCGTTTATGACGTGCCAGATATTCCCGGCGTCGGGTTTGCGGTGGGCATTCGTGAAACCACGCACTGTGCAGCCGAACCCGTGCATTACATCGCCTCGGGGGATGACAGCGTTGCGATTTGCAGCACAAACGATCCCTCGCAAATGGCGACCCAGTTCTTCGTCGTGTTTTATAAAACCGCGCAGGAGATTGTCTATGAACAGCCGAACAGCGGGCAAATTCGCGCAGGAACGCTGATTCTGGAGGATGCTAACGGCGCGGTGATATCTGAAGCTGGCGTGACGGTGGAAGTCGCTGCCGCCGACCTGAAAGTGCATAAATCGAGCTGTTATATCTCGGATAACAACATCACCGTCAATATGGGACAAAGTAGCGTAAGCGATCTCAACAAAGGAATGGATGGGGATAAACACCGCTTCATCATCCCTCTGGTCTGTGACGCATCCCAAACGGCAGCGGTGAAGATCGGGTTCTTTGGTCCGACTGAAAAAGACGCGCGGAATCACGATGTGCTGGCGCTAAGTCAACAGGAGAGCGCCGCTACCGGCGTGGGGATCCGCATTCTGTATGGCGATAACTACGGTGCCGCCAGAGGGACAACCGTTCCTCTCAACAGCACCGGTGTCGAACCTTTTGCCAACGCTGCCCGGCAGACCGCGTTTTCCCTGGATTACGACGCACAATATGTGCGCACCGAAACCCAGGCCACCGCGGGGCTGGCAGACAGCCTGGCAACATTTAGTCTGATATACAACTAAGCGCTACTCCAGTGCCAGCAGCGCAAAACTCGCCAGCCAGTGCCCGCCGCTGTAGTGACTGCCGACAACATGCTCCACGCTTGCCGAGAGATGGCGCGCAACGGCATCGCGTAATGGCTTTCGGGCGTGATGATTTTCCGGCAGGGCGCGGGCAATGTGCTTCATACACCAGGCACGGCTGAGGTTGAGACCGTCCAGATGCGCGATTTTCGGGTCGGTGCGATCGCTCACCTCAGCCGGGTTCATGAGCGCAGAAATGGCGCCCACTTCAGGCAGAAACGCATCGAACCAGGCCGGGAAATCCTCCACCACCTTACTCATCAGCAGGGCCTCGGTCAGCGCTCCGGAGATATACTCGTCGCCACCCGGCTCATAATGCGCAGGATAATGCGTGTCCGCGAGGTAAAACCGCGTTGCCGCGTCCAGGATGGCGCGCTCAAGCGTGTCATCGTTCACCGTCCGGGCATAATCCAGCCCCAGCGCGAGCGCAAACGCCGTGTTGTAGTGCGTCCCGACGCGGATCGGATAGGTAAGCTTGCTGAGGTAATCCACCAGCCGCTGGCGAATATCCCGCGTTAACGGTTGCAGCGTCTGGTACCAGCGCTCCGCCTGCGGCAGTGACGATTGTTTCAGCTCCTGCGCCAGCGCCAGCAGCCAGCCGTAGCCATAAGGTCGCTCAAACGACGCGCGGAACGGCGCGGTAAAATAGGCCAGCTCCTTCGCCACCTTCTCGTCGGTCAGGTGTTCTTCGAAGAGAGTGATGATCTCTTCCCGACACGGCAGTTCGGGCCAGAGACGCAGGCAGCGCAGCAGCAGCCAGTAGCCGTGCACCGCAGAGTGCCAGTCAAAACAGCCGTAAAAGATCGGGTGCAGCTCGCGAGGCGGCAGAACGTCGCCGTCATCGTTGAGCAGATGCATAATGTGGTTCGGGTATTCCTGACGTAAATAGGTCAACGGCATTCTGGCGAAGGCGTCAGCCTGATGTTGCGTTAATTCCATTGCAGCTCCTTAGCGAAACACGAGGAAATACATTAAGAACACGTTCACCACCAGCAAGGTTAACGCGGTCGGGATCTGGATCTTGATAACCTGATATTTGTCTTTTAGCTCCAGCAGCGCGGCGGGCACGATGTTGAAGTTGGCGGCCATCGGGGTCATCAGCGTGCCGCAATAGCCTGCGTACATGCCGATAGCCAGCAATGGTGCCGGGTTACCGTGATGGACGTTAATCAGGAATGGCAGAGCGATACCGGCGCTTAACACCGGGAAGGCAGCGAAGGCGTTGCCCATAATCATGGTAAACAGCGCCATTCCCACGCAATAAATGACCACCAGCATGAAGCGGCTGTCCGGGTTCACAAACAGGCTGACCACCTTTTGTACCGATTCGCCGGTATTCGCCACCACAAACACCCCGCCGAGCATGGCGAGCATCTGCGGCAGGATCACCGCCCAGCCAATGGTATCGACCAGCCGACGCGACTGACGAACCGCATGCAGCGGCGTACCTTTTGTCAGCCACCAGCCGGTGAGGATAGCTGCCACACAGGCCACGCACAGCGCCGCCAGCGTAAGCTGCTTCTGGTCGAGCAGATAGACACCGCCAATCGACACGCCTTTCAGAAACAGCGTCCCGATGACCGTCACCACCGGGATCATCAGCGCGGGCAAGAATAGCCAGTTTTTCAGCCGGTGTGATGAGGCAACCCGCTCCTCCTCGGTGGACATTTTATAATGCCCCTTCCCGACCAGCCCGAAACCGGCCAGTAGCGCAATCACGATAACGGCGCCGCCAATAATGCGATACGCCAGCGACTTACCCAGCTCCTGCACCATCAGATCGCCAAACAGGAAGATCCCGCCAAACAGAAACCAGAACAGCGCGGTGGTATAGCGTTTCGGGTTAGCGCGATCGCGAAGGGTCATCACAACCAGCAGCATCACGACAAAGCCGATCAGGTAGTACACGCGGTTAATGGTTATAAAGGTCATCATGGTGCGATCTCCTGCGTACCCTGCTCTGCTCTCCAGGCCATCACGTCGCGACGAATGCTGGCGTCGAGGCGCAGCAGACGCGTCATATGGATGATCAGTGCCGCAATAGCGGTCGGAATGGCCCACAGGCCGATATGCAGCGGTTCGATCCCCTCGATCCCGTTCTCTTTCAGGAACGCATCAATCAGCAGTACCGCGCCAAAGGCGATAAAGATATCTTCCCCAAAGAAAACCGCGATATTGTCACACGCGGCGGCATGGGCTTTGATTTTGTCGCGGATAGTCTGCGGCAGTTCGCCGTATTCATTCAGGGCCGCCCCTTCGGCCATCGGCGCCAGCAGAGGACGCACCGTTTGTGCGTGACCGCCAAGCGACATCAGGCCCAGCGCAGCCGTCCCTTCGCGGGCAACAAAGTAGAGCATCAGGATACGCGCCGAGGTGGCGCTGGCGATCTTCGCGACCCAGGTCTGGGCGCGCTCTTTCAGCCCGTAATACTCCAGCAGGCCAATCACCGGCAGGATCAGAATGAAAGTGGCGAGCGATCGGCTATTCACAAACTTTTCGCCAAAGGTTTCCAGCAGCATACCGAAATCCATGCCAACCAGCAGGCCCGTTGCCAACCCCGCCACCACGACAACCAGCAGCGGGTTGAAACGCAGTGCAAAACCAATAACCACCACCGGAATCCCGATAAGTGGCAACAGTGTAGAACTGTCCATAAACGTTACCCTATCCAAAGTGAGCGTTGCGCGCCGACGGCTATTTTTTATACTTCGCAGCAGAGCGAAGCCGGTGCATTACGGCGCGCGATGTTGTGTGTTGCGTGAGGCTCCACAGAACCTGCACTAAAAAGCTATATCTGAACGTCAAAAACATGTAAACAATTTATCAATAAAATGTTCTTATTTTATCGACGGGTTTACATTCTGGAGAAAGGATCGGTATGACGACAAAGAAAACGAAAACAGCGTTAAACCACGACGACATTGCGGACGGGCGTATCGTCTCCTCCCGCCATCTCGTCTCAGAGCGATGTGCCGAACTGTCGGAGCTGGAATACGCGTTGATCATGACCAGCAATGCGTTTAACAAATGGATGGTGCGCTGCATGACCGCAGCAGGTGAACCGGATATGGGCGCTTTCGACGTCTCGCTTCTGCACCACGTAAACCACCGCAACCGCAAGAAAAAGCTGGCCGACATCTGCTTTGTGCTGAACGTGGAAGATACCCACGTGGTGACGTATGCGCTGAAAAAGCTGGTAAAGGCGGGTTACGTCACCAGTGAAAAAGCGGGGAAAGAGCTCTTTTTCTCGACGACGGAGGAAGGCAAAGCGCTGTGCATGAAGTACCGGGATGTACGGGAAGCCTGCCTGATCAACATTCATGCGGAAAGCGGCATTCCGGGCGCGTCGATTGGTGAGACCGCGCAGTTACTCCGCGCGATCTCCTCCCTGTATGATACCGCCGCACGCGCGGCGGCCTCGCTTTAAGGACGGCGGAAAAGCGTTATGCTCCGCCCGGCCAGTTCATAATCGACGGATTCCGTGATGATTTCCCCTGTGGGGGCATCATCCGCCGTCGAAAGCTCCAGCACCCAGCCCCCTTCGCCAAACTGCGGGATCTGGAATGGCACCGTGCCTTCAAACGGGTTGAACAGCATCAGCACGTCGTGCCAGATGCCCTCTTCCTGCTCAAGATCCGGACGGCTGATGGCAAGACCAAGGGTGGAACCCTCGTCCCACTGCTCAGACTGCTGCGGTCCGCCACCGGCGTTAAACCAGCGGATCTCAAGCCCATCGCGCCAGTTTTCACGGCGCAGCAGCGGCTGCTCAGCGCGCAGAGCAATCAACCGACGGGTAAAGTCGCGCAGCTTCTCGTCGTTTTCAGAGAGTCCTTCCCAGTTTATCCAGGAGATCTCGCTGTCCTGGCAATAGCCGTTATTATTGCCCTTTTGCGTCCGGCCAAACTCATCACCTGCCAGCAGCATCGGCGTGCCGTGGGAGAAGAAGAGCGTGGTGAGGAAGTTGCGCTTTTGCCGCTCGCGGGTGGCGATAATATCCGGATTCTCCGTCGGCCCTTCTTCACCGTAGTTATACGACCGGTTATCGTTATGTCCGTCGTTATTATCTTCCCCGTTATCGGCGTTATGCTTCTCGTTGTAGGATACCAGGTCGTTCAGCGTAAAGCCGTCATGCGCGGTGATAAAATTGACGCTGGCCCACGGACGACGTCCTCGCAGATCGTACAAATCACCGGACCCTAACAGACGGGCGGCAAAATCGTTAGAAACGTTATCTCCCTTCCAGTATTCACGTACCGTGTCGCGGTATTTGTCGTTCCACTCGCCCCAGCCTGGCGGGAAGCCCCCCACCTGATACCCCCCTGGGCCGATATCCCACGGTTCACCGATAAGCTTCAGCTTCGACAGCACCGGATCCTGGGTCACGGCATCAAAGAAGCCGCCGCGCGGGTCGAATCCCTCCGGCTCGCGTCCGAGAATGGTTCCGAGGTCAAAGCGGAAACCGTCAATCTGCATCGATTCCGCCCAGTAACGCAGGGAGTCCATGACCATCTGCAACACGCGCGGGTGCGAGGTGTTTACGGTGTTTCCGGTGCCAGTGTCATTAATGTAATACCGGTGCTGATTCGGCATGGTGCGGTAATAGCAGAAGTTATCAATCCCCTTAAACGACAGGGTTGGACCCAGCTCGTTGCCCTCCGCCGTGTGGTTATAGACCACGTCGAGGATCACCTCGATGCCCGCGTCATGATAAGCACGCACCATGTCGCGGAAACCCTGGATCCCCGCCGGGCCGTAATAGCGGGACGCTGGCGCAAAGAAACCGAGCGAGTTATAGCCCCAGAAGTTTTTCAGGCCGCGATCGAGCAGGTGCTGATCGTCAGGGAACCAGTGAACCGGTAGCAGCTCGACCGAGGTAATGCCGAGGCTTTTGATGTACTCCACCGAGGCTTTATGCCCCATCCCCTCAAACGTACCGCGCAGTTCAGGCGGAATAGCCGGGTTAAGCTGGGTAAAGCCTTTTACGTGGCTTTCATAGACCACGGTATGCGGCCACGGGATATCGGGCCGGCGTGAGTCCTGCCAGTCAACGGCATTGGGGTCGATGACCTTACATTTGGGCGTAAACGGCGCGCTGTCTCGCGTGTCAAAACTGAGATCCAGCTCGTCGTGTCCCAGCTCATAGCCGAAGTGGGCATCGTTCCACTCAATTTCACCTACCAGTTCACGGGCATAGGGGTCAATAAGCAGCTTATTGGGGTTGAAGCGGTGACCCTTCTCCGGATCGTAGGGGCCGTAAACGCGGTAGCCATACAGCGCCCCCGGTTTCAGGTCCGGCACATAGCCGTGCCAGACCTCATGGGTATATTCCGGCAGTTCCAGACGGGCGATTTCTGTTTTTCCCGAAGGATCAAACAGACACAACTCCACCCGCTCAGCGTGGGCGGAAAACAGGGCGAAGTTCACCCCTTTTCCGTCATAATTTGCGCCCAACTGTTGGCCATGACCGGCCCGAATTTCAAACGTTGTATCCTTTGGCATTTTTGTTCTCCTCAATTATTCGCAGGTAAGCAGAACCAACAAACATCCCTTTTCAGACGTTAAATCCAGCGTCTCTGGCAGAAGGCGACGCTCACCGGTAAACAGATCCCGGTAGTGCTTCCCGGCCAGCGCCTGGGGTATGGCCACGGTAGTATTGGCCCACAGCATCGCATTATCGGTGACGTCAAACACCAGGCGCGGCACGGCGACGATCAGCGCCTCGTCATCTTTGATGCGGGCATAAACGATCAGATTCTCCTCCCGCTCGCCGGTTACCTTCAGCGGCAGCCAGTCGCCGTAGCGGAAAAGCGCAGGGTAATGTGGCCGAAGCCGTAACAGCGTGGCGGTGACGTACTGCTTCACGCTGCCGTCTCGCCAGCGTTGCGCATCGTTAAAAACGGTGCCATCCGCTACGCTGAGGTTTTCCGCCAGTGCGGCGAAATCCGGTTCGCGGCGGTTATCCGGGTCGACGAGGCTGAAGTTAAGCCCCTCGCTGCCCTGGTAGATGTCCGGTACGCCAGGCGCAGTCAGTTTGATCACCGTCTGGCTCAGGCTGTTCATTAACCCAGCCCGAATAAACGGCTGGAGTGCGGCACTGAAATCACGCAGGAACAGGGTGTTATCCGGGGAAAGCAGATGGCGCACGTAGTCCAGGACCACGCTCTCGTAACCTTCGTTGCTGTCGATCCAGTCGGTACGCTGCTTGGCCTCGCGCAGGGCTTTCTCGATAAAGCCGAGGAAACGCTCTTCCAGTGACTTAAGGCCATCACGATCCTCAGGCGACAGGGTTGCTGGCCAGACGCCCGCCAGCGCCTGGAAGATCATCCAGGTGTCGGCGGCGTTCGGCGCGGTGCCATCGTTGAGGAATCGGACCTGCGTCTGGTTCATCTGCCGCCAGCGCGCCAGATTTTCTCCCCACAGATCTGGCGCTTCCGTCAGCGTATACAGACGAGCTCGTGCATCCTCGCCGCGTTTGGTGTCGTGGGTGGAAGTTCCCAGCAGCGCATCGGGCTGACGGGCAAGTCGAATGCGCATCTCCTGATGAAAACGGGAAAGTGAAAACGCGCGCGGCGTCGGGTCGGCGCCGACTTCGTTCAGGGCCAGCTCCAGGTTATGGCGGAAGAACAACGTATCCTCTACCGATTTCGCCATCAGCGGCCCGGTCAGCTGCTGAAAACGGGTGCGGAAAAGCGAGGCCAGTGCGTGGTCATGCTCGGGCAGATCGCCGGAAAGAATACGCACAATCAGACTCAGAGCGGGTTCAGAGGTGTTGACGCTGGCGACCACGCGGCTGAGCAGCGCCACATCCGGTGACGTCAGCCCCTCAGCGGTGCCGTAGGTGCGATACACCGGAAACGCGATAAGCAGCTCGCGCAGGGCATGGCGGATATCCTCATGCTCCACTTCGGCACCGTTATGCCCGGCCAGCTCGCTGGCTATTTTGAGCAGCGTGGTAAATTCACCTTCAAAATTACGATCGGTCATCAGGCCTTTGGCGTTGCGAAGTTCCGCCTGCCTGTCAACGGTCGTACCCAGCGTCTCGTCGTAGAGCGTCTCCAGCCGCGAGAGGTTGGTATCATCCACCAGCACTTCCGCCAGGGAGGCGATAAACTCATAGCCCGTAGTACCTGAGATGGGCCACTCCGGAGGAAGCTGTTCCCCTTTGGCGAGGATCTTCTCTACCGTGATGTAGCAATCCGGTCCGGTCGCCGCACGCAGTCGCTGCAAATAACCCAGCGGATCGGCAAGCCCGTCCACATGGTCAATGCGCAGGCCGTCGACAACCCCGGCGTGGACAAGCTCAAGGATCAGGCGGTGCGTGTCTTCGAATACCGCCTCATCCTCTACCCGCACGCCGACCAGCCCGGTGATTTCAAAAAAGCGCCGCCATGAAAGCTGTTTCGGCGCTTCCCGCCAGGACATCAGCCGCCAGCTTTGCGCCTCGTGGATCTCAGCGATGCTCTTGCCTTCGGCATACGTGCCGGGATTAAGCGGATAGGCGGTATCATAGTAAACCAACGCCGCGCTGTCGGTGACACTGTCACGTTTCAGGGTGATAGCCCCCCGCTCCAGCTCGGCTTCAAAGGTGTCGCCAAGAAACGGCAACGTCAGCGGTCGGGACCAGTCGATATCAAAATATGCCGCATAGCGGCTCTGCCGACCATGCTCGATAACATCGCGCCACCAGCGGTTTTCCAGCGAGGTCGACATATGGTTAGGAACGATATCCAGAATCAGCCCCATTCCCGCCTGCTTTAATGCTGCCGCCATGCAGTCAAACCCTTCCCGCCCGCCAATCGCCGGGTCGATTTCGTTGGGGTCGGTCACGTCATAGCCGTGGGTGGAATCCGTGGTTGCGGTGAAAACAGGCGACGCGTAAAGATGGCTAATTCCGAGGTCTTTCATATACGGAATCAGGTCCACCACGCGATCGAAGGTCATGCCGTTGCGAAACTGAATTCGGTAAGTAGAGGAAGGGATCATAGCGCTGCTTCTCCATCAGCAAAGCGAACAACAATACTGTTCGGCGGCAGGTTTTCGACTGCCTCCGGCCAGCTAAAGATCGTTTTTCCGGGCAGGTCCGCTAAGGCGAGGGGCTTTTTGCCGATATTCAGCGCCAGCGACAGCGTACCGGACGGAAAACGCCAGCTCACGGCAACCATGCCGAGCGCCGTTTGCAGGACGTTACCCTCCACGGCGCCCCGCTGTTTCAGTAACGGGACGATAAAGCGTTGACGCAGCGCAATCAGTTCGCGCGTAACGTGCAGCCACGCCCTGCCTTCCTCCGTGTCTGCCTTGTTCCAGTCAAGCTTCGACCGCATAAAGGTATCTACGTCATTGGGGTCCGGTACGGTTTCATCGTGCCCGGCATGGCCGGTAAACTCTTTCGCGCGACCCTCCCGCACGGCTTTCGCCAGGTCGCCGTGGAAGTCGGTGAAAAAGAGGAACGGATGCGTTTCGCTATACTCCTCACCCATAAACAGCAGCGGGATATGTGGCGACAGGAGCAGCGCCGCGAACAGCACGCGCGTTTTCTCCGCCCCAGCCAGAGAGATAAGCCTCTCCCCCTGGGCACGGTTGCCGACCTGGTCGTGATTCTGAATAAAATCGACAAAAAACTGCGGTGGTTGCTCGCGACACTCTACCCCGCGCGATTTCCCGGTCTGAAGCGAGATTTCCCCCTGGTAGACAAAGCCCTCTGCCAGCGCCCGCGCCAGCTTTTTCTCCGGCTCAAAGGCAAAATCCTGATAATAGGCGTGTGATTCCCCGGTCGCAAAGACATGCGCGGCGTTGTGAAAATCATCATTCCATTCGGCGGTGAAAAGCGGTGTCTGACCATGTTCATCGCGCGGGTGCAGGAAAATCACGTTGCGACTGTCTTCGGTGGTCAGATGGATATGCCGATCTGGAAAGGCGTCGCGGATCCGTTGCGCTATCTCGGGAAGAATATGGGTCTCAGCGTCGTCATGGATCTGGTCGATGGCGTCGAAGCGCAGACCGTCAAGATGATACTCCGAGAGCCAGAATAACGGCGCCTCAGCGATGTATTGCCGGACGGCTTCAACCTCATAGGCTATACCGTTGCCCCACGGGGTCATACGATCCTGATGGAAAAACGCCGGCGAGAGCAACGGCAGGTAGTTCCCTTCCGGGCCAAAGTGGTTGAGTACAATATCCAGCACCACGGAAAGCCCGAGCGCGTGGGCGGCATCGATGAAGGCATGAAAATCATCCGGTGTGCCATAAGCTGAGTGCGGGGCATACAGCAGTACGCCATCATACCCCCATCCGCGCGCGCCCCCGAACTGGGACACGGGCATCACTTCCAGTTGCGTAATACCCAGTTCGGCCAGATAAGGCAATTTATCGATGGCCGCCCTGAAGGTTCCTTCCCCGGTGAAGGTGCCGATATGCATCTCGTAGATCACCGTCTCTTCCCACGGTCGTCCTTGCCATTCCCGCTGAGTGGGCAGGCTGCGACGCGGGTCGATCACCACCGACGGGCCGTTGACGTCAGCCTGTTGCGCGCGGGAGGCCGGATCCGGCACCGCCATTCCATCCTGTAAAACAAACTGATACGGCGTACCGTGTCTGACGCCGGGCACGTCAACCTGAAACCAGCCGTCGCCCACCGCCGCCATCGGAATGTCGGTGTCGGTTAAACGCAACGTGAGATCTTTCTGCCCTTCTGCCCAGACGCGAAAACGTACAACGTCATCGGAAATAAACTCAGCACCCCAGTGCCTGCGACATGTTCTGAATTCCATTCATTGTCCTCGAATGACCACATTTTACGCGGAACGAAATACAAGCTTAGACCAGGATGAACAGAGTGTTATGCCAGCAGGGTATGCCGCTTCGTCTATTATCTATTTATAACTCCCACTTAAGGAATACTATGCATATTCGAAAAGGATTAAGCACCGACCTCGCCCGTCTTGAATGTTGTGATTTTTCTTTTACGGTCGATGAGATTGCCAGAGAACCTTTTCTCAATGGTGATTTGCATATCGAGGCGCTAACCGATCCTTATCATAAAACCTATGAACTGGATCTCCAGACGCTGGAAAATCATTGCGTTAATCCCGATTCAATATTTCTTATCGCCGAAACGGATGACGGTGAAATCGCCGGTTTTATTACCGCGTCCTGCAACTGGAATAAATTTATTTCGGTGGATTACATTGCCGTGGAGCGTTCAAAACGCCGAACGGGCGCGGCGCACAAGCTGATGTCTGCCACCCACGTCTGGGCGCGAAGCCTCAATGCGCCCGGCTTACGGCTGGAGACGCAGAACGTTAATGTTTCTGCCTGCCTTTTCTATCGTCACTATGGGTTTATTCTGGGCGGTTACGATCGTTACCTTTACAACGCCCTGCCGGAAAAAGATGAGGTCGCCCTTTTCTGGTATTACATGCTGGCTTGAGAAAATATTTTATATTCGCCACTGGAATATAGATTTGTCTGAATTTGTCAATTTTGCCCGCTTACGTTTAATTAACGACTAATCTTGGAATTCACTATTAAGGAGGCCGGTATGTCTACAGGAAATAATCACACGCTGCATTACCCTCGTCCACCGTTTGCAGAACAACCGCAAAGGGCTCCCGGGCTGGCATCGGAAATGAAGCCAATACCGGATCATGGTGAAACAAGTTATATCGGGTCAGGAAAACTGGCAGGAAAAAAAGCGCTGATTACCGGCGGTGATTCCGGCATTGGTCGCGCGGTAGCCATCGCCTATGCCCGTGAAGGTGCAGATGTCGCTATTGGCTATCTGCCGGAAGAGGAGTCCGATGCGGCATCGGTCATTGCGCTGATTCAGGCCGAAGGCCGTAAAGCGGTCGCCATTCCCGGCGACATTCGCGTGGAGTACTTCTGCGACACGCTGGTGGAAAAAGCCGTTGCCGAACTGGGCGGCCTGGATATCCTGGTGAATAACGCCGGACGCCAGCAGTACTGTGAATCTATCGACGATCTCACCACGGCAGATTTTGACGCGACGTTTAAGACCAACGTCTATGCCCCCTTCTGGATCACCAAAGCTGCGCTGCGCCATTTGCAGGAAGGTGCCGTGATCATCAACACCACTTCCGTTCAGGCGTTTAAACCGAGCGCGATCCTGGTGGACTATGCGCAGACCAAAGCCTGTAACGTGGCCTTTACCAAGTCTCTGGCCCAGCAGCTTGGGCCGCGTGGCATTCGGGTGAATGCCGTCGCGCCAGGTCCATACTGGACGCCTCTTCAGTCCAGCGGCGGTCAGCCTCAGTCTAAAGTTCAGAAGTTCGGGGAAGATACGCCCCTGGGGAGACCGGGTCAGCCGGTTGAAATCGCACCGCTGTATGTGCTGTTTGCCTCCGATTCCTGCTCATACGCTTCCGGGCAAGTGTGGTGCTCTGACGGCGGTACCGGCGTGCTGTAAAGCATCCTCTCAGACCTATCCATTTCATGGATAGGTCACATTCACTCCCCTGCTGTTCTCAAAAATCGCAGTTGAACTATGATGAACTTACTATTAAGGAGCCCATCATGTTTACTGTGAAAAAACTCGCGATATCAACCCTGTTGACCGGTTCAGTTTTATTCTTTCCAGCGATCCACGCGGTGGCTAGCGTTCCGCAGCATGTGGTGAAACAGCAGGCTGGCGGCTACAGCGTTCAGGTTGGCGACACGATTATCACCGCCTTTACGGACGGCAGCGTGCCGCAGGATCTTCACGCCTTACTGCGCCGGACGACGGCGGAAAATACCGATGCGTTACTGGCCAAAAACTTCCAGGCCAATCCGGTGGAAGCATCGATTAACGCGTTTTATATCGCCTTGCCCGGTCACAAAATCCTGGTGGATACCGGTTCCGGTCAGCTCTTTGGCCCCGGCAAAGGCGGGCGGCTGATTGAAAGCCTGGCGACCCAGGGCATCAAACCCGAAGATATTACCGATATTCTAATCACCCATGCGCACTCAGATCACGCTGGTGGCCTGGTCAAAGACGGTCAGCGCGTGTTTACCCGCGCGCAGGTCTATGTCGGCAAACCGGATATCGATTTCTTCTTTAACGACAAGAACCAGAAAAAGTCTGGCTATGACCAGAACTACTTCGATGTCGCGCACAAGACATTAAAGCCTTATCTGGATGCCGGAAAAGTGAAGACTTTCTCAGGCTCCGAACAGCTTCTGCCGGGCATCAGCGGTACGGTTCACCCGGGCCACACCCCAGGTTCCGCGTTTTACACGCTGGAGAGCAAAGGTGAAAAAATTACCTTTGTCGGTGACATCATCCACGTCGCCGCAGTTCAGTTCCCGCAGCCCAACGTGACGATTGCTTACGATGAGGATCAGGACGGCGCCGCCCGGGTGCGCAACGCAGCTTTCGCTGAGTTTGTGAAAAACAAAGATCTGATTGCGGCGCCACATCTGCCTTTCCCCGGGATCGGCTATGTGACGAAAGGTGAGCGGGACGGCTACGCGTGGGTCCCGGTGACCTATACCAACCGTGACGCAAAATAAGATGTCCCCCTCCGATATGGATATGGACCTGATCCTGACGCTGGATGCGTTACTCAGGGACCAGAATATCACCCATGCGGCCGCGCGGCTGGGCATCAGCCAGCCAGCAATGTCTGCCCGCCTGGCACGCCTGCGCGTGTTGTTTGGTGAGCCGCTGTTTGTCCCTTCCCCACACGGACGTGGGGTGTTACCGACGCCGCGCGCCGAAGCGTTAAGGCCGCAGGTCGCGACGGTTTTGCAGGGTATATCGGCGATGCTTGAACCCACCACGTTCAACGCGCAGAACAGCAACCGCACTTTTGTTATTGCCCTGCACGAAAACCCGGCGCTAATGCTGGGGGCTGAGTTGCAGAATCAGATTAGCAGTGCGGCACCAGGTATCCGCCTGCGTTTTGCGCTCCCGGAAACCCAGCTGCTGTCAGCGCAGATGGAAAATGGCGATGTGGATATTTATGTTGGCGTTAATGCGGGGGCGCACGATGCATGGGTCAGACGCAAACTGTTTGACGATGAATATGCCACAGCCCAGCGGAAAGGCCATCCGCGCGGTACGGGGCCGGTGGATCTGGAAAGCTATTGTAGTCTTTCACACCTGGTGGTTTCATCCGAGGGCGACCCGTTCGCGGGCTTTGTCGATCAGCATCTGGCGGGGCTTGGCCACCAGCGTAACGTGGTGATGTCGACGCAAAGCTATGCGATGGCGCCTGCGATTGTTGCCGGTACCGATTTACTCTGCACCCTACCCAGGCGCATGTTGCTACGCTTTACGCAAACGCTTGATATTTTTCCGCCGCCGCTGGATCTCCCGCCGATCGTCATCGGTATGTACTGGCATCCGAAAAACAGTCAGGATCCGGCTAATCGCTGGCTACGTGAACAGCTTCTTCAGGCCGCCGGACGTCAGGTATGATCGAGGATACTCAGCAATTTTTTCAGGACCTCAGAGCGAATAATCCGGTGGCAAACCAGCGTCAGCTCGCTCTCCCGGAGTCGGTCAAGAATATCCACAAAGACGACGTTTTGTACGCATATCGCCTTCGCTGAAGCTGGCAGCATGGCGATGCCAAACCCTGCCGAGACGAGGCTTATCACCGTGGGGACATCGGTGGCATTTTGCACAACGTCAGGCTGTACGCCCGCGCTGTGGCAGGCATCATAGAAATATTGCTCCAGCCCCATCCCCTCCGGGTCGCGCAGGGCGATCCACTTCTCCTCTTTCACCGACGCAAGCGTCAGCGCGGCGGAGCCCGCCAGACTGTGTTGACGAGGTAAGGCCAGCACGGCTTTTTCCGTTGTGAATGGACGGCTTTGAAGATCGTCAGGCAGCAGCGGTAACGGGGCACGAATAATGGCCACATCCAGCTGGTTGCTTTGCACGCCGGTATAAAGTGTTTGCACGTTTCCCGTCATCATGGAAAGGCTGATGGCTGGCCATTTCTCATATAAAAGCCGCAGCGCGTCGGGCAGCTTACTGTCGAATATCGCGCTTGAAACGCATCCGAGATTCAGCACGCCCTGTTCCCCTCTGGCCGTCTGTCTGGCATCCAGAATCGCCTGATCGGTCATAAAAATCGCCACTCTGGCTTTACTGAGAAACGCCTCACCGGCTGGCGTCAGCGTCAGGCGACGATTCGCCCGGCTAAAGAGCATTACCCCCAGACGATCTTCAAGCGTTTTGATTTGCTGGCTTAGTGCCGGTTGCGCCATGTTAAGGCGCTCCGCCGCACGATGCATGTGAAGCTCTTCCGCCACCACGATAAAATTGCGCATCAGTCGAAACTGCATACTGTGCCTTCAGTATTGATAATAAAATTCATATTAATATAGCATAAATGATGCAATTGATAGCCTTCTTCGTCCGGTTAAGAATGGATGCAATCATCCGAGGGGGAAAATATGGAAAACCACATCAACGATCTCAGAAGTGCTATCGAACTGCTCAAACGCCATGAAGGTCAATACCTTGAAACCAACCATCCGGTCGATCCTGACGCGGAGCTGGCGGGTGTGTACCGGCACATTGGTGCTGGCGGCACGGTAAAACGTCCGACGCGCATCGGCCCGGCCATGATGTTTAACGCTATTAAGGGGTATCCCGACTCCCGTATTCTGGTCGGTATGCACGCCAGCCGCGAGCGGGCGGCGCTCCTGTTGGGCTGCGAGCCCTCTGAACTGGCAAAACATGTCGGCCAGGCGGTGAAAAACCCGATTGCTCCCGTTGTCGTCCCGGCGGACCAGGCGCCGTGTCAGGAGCAGGTGTTTTATGCCGACGATCCGGACTTCGATCTGCGTAAATTGCTTCCGGCACCGACCAACACGCCGATAGATGCCGGTCCGTTCTTCTGTCTGGGGCTGGTGCTGGCAAGCGATCCGGAAGACGCCTCGCTGACCGATGTCACTATTCACCGTCTTTGCGTTCAGGAGCGCGATGAGCTCTCCATGTTCCTTGCCGCGGGCCGCTATATTGAAGTGTTCCGTAAGAAAGCCGAAGAGGCGGGCAAACCCTTGCCGGTCACGATCAATATGGGTCTCGATCCCGCTATCTATATTGGCGCCTGTTTCGAAGCCCCTACTACGCCCTTCGGCTACAACGAGCTGGGTGTCGCCGGTGCGTTACGTCAGGCTCCCGTCGAGCTGGTGCAGGGTGTGGCCGTAAATGAAAAAGCGATTGCGCGTGCGGAAATCATCATCGAAGGCGAACTGCTGCCGGGCGTGCGCGTAGAAGAAGATCAGCATACCCACACCGGGCACGCGATGCCGGAATTTCCCGGCTACTGCGGGGAGGCTAACCCCTCCTTGCCGGTAATTAAAGTGAAGGCCGTCACGATGCGTCATCAGGCGATCCTGCAAACCCTGGTAGGACCGGGCGAAGAGCACACCACGCTGGCCGGTTTGCCAACGGAGGCCAGCATCCGGAATGCGGTGGAAGAAGCCATCCCCGGTTTCCTGCAAAACGTCTATGCGCATACCGCTGGCGGGGGCAAATTCCTTGGGGTATTGCAGGTGAAAAAACGCCAGCCTTCTGACGAAGGGCGTCAGGGTCAGGCGGCCCTCATCGCGTTAGCCACCTATTCCGAGCTTAAGAACATTATTCTCGTCGACGAAGACGTGGATATTTTCGACAGCGACGACATTTTGTGGGCGATGACGACCCGTATGCAGGGCGATGTCAGTATCACCCATCTGCCGGGGATCCGCGGTCACCAGCTCGATCCGTCTCAGGCGCCGGACTACAGTCCCTCCATTCGTGGCAACGGGATCACCTGCAAAACGATTTTCGACTGTACGGTGCCCTGGGCGCTAAAATCCCGCTTTGAGCGTGCGCCTTTTATGGAGGTAGACCCGACGCCGTGGGCACCTGAACAGTTTAAAAAATAGTATTAACCGGAAATCCTCTTCACCCTTTACGGGTGAAGAACCTCACGCTGAAATTGCCGCGTCCCCTGCTTTCTTGTAACCTTTGAGCGTTTATCACATCCCCATAAAAAATGAGACTACCGGACGCCTATGACAGCACCTATTTCCAACGATCCTTTGCATGGCGTAACGCTTGAAATGCAGGTTAACGCGCTGGTTGCGCGATATGGCTGGAATGAACTGGGCAACCGAATCAAAATCAACTGTTTTCGCAAGGACCCGAGTGTTAAATCGAGTCTGAAGTTCCTGCGCCGGACCCCATGGGCGCGGGCGGAAGTTGAAGCCCTCTACCTCGACTCCCTTCACGATGACGGTAACGAGGAACAGGACGAACCGGCGTTTAATCCCTGGACGGATGGCCGGACACCCAGGAGCTAACACGCAAATGATGCGACACGTAAAACGGACTGGCGCACTGCTTGGCTGCGCGCTTTTACTGGTAAGTTGCACTTCCAAACCACCCAAATCACTCGTTACCCCGCTGCCGCAGGCGAAACCTGTACAGCAGACTAACGAACCCATGCGCGGGATCTGGCTGGCGACCGTCTCCCGTCTCGACTGGCCCCCCGTGTCATCGGTGAATGGCCGCAGCGCGGACCAGCGTATCGCCCAGCAACAGAAGGCGCTGACGGACAAGCTCGATAAGCTGAAAAAGCTTGGGATCAACACCGTCTTCTTTCAGGTAAAACCGGACAGTACGGCGCTGTGGGCCTCTGAAATACTGCCGTGGTCAGATACCCTGACCGGGACTATCGGGGAAGACCCCGGTTACGATCCGCTCCAGTTTATGCTGGATGAAGCGCACAAGCGCGGGATGAAGGTTCACGCCTGGTTTAACCCTTACCGCGTCTCCACCAATACGAAGCCGTCGACCATCGCCGCGCTTAACCGTACCTCATCGCTTCATCCCTCCAGCGTCTACGTCCAGCATCCGGAGTGGATCCGCACCTCGGGGGATCGTTTTGTTCTCGACCCGGGCATTCCCGAGGTGCGGGACTGGATAACCCAGGTGGTGATGGAAGTGGTGAATCGCTACCCTGTCGACGGCGTTCAGTTCGATGACTATTTTTACACCGAGACGCCGGGCTCAACCCTGAACGATGCCTGGACCTTCAGGCGCTACGGCGAGGGATTTGCGTCGAAAGCTGACTGGCGTCGGCACAATACGCAGCAGCTGATTGTGCAGGTATCAAGGGCGATCAAGCAGGCAAAGCCTGAGGTTGAATTTGGCGTCAGCCCTGCGGGTGTATGGCGCAACCGCTCCTTCGACCCGGCAGGATCGGACACGCGCGGTGCCGCAGCCTACGATGAATCCTACGCTGACACGCGAAAATGGGTACAGCAGGGTTTACTGGATTACATTGCGCCGCAGATCTACTGGCCCTTCGCCCGCGACGCGGCACGATACGATGTGCTGACAAAATGGTGGGCTGACGTGGTGAAACCGACCCATACCCGCCTGTATATCGGGATCGCGTTCTACAAAGTGGGCGCGCCTTCCAGAAACGAACCGGACTGGACGGTGAACGGCGGCGTACCGGAGCTGAAAAAACAGCTCGACCTCAACGATTCACTGCCAGACGTAAAAGGCACCATCCTGTTCCGTGAAGACTATCTTAACCAGCCGCAGACGCAGGAAGCCGTAAATTACCTCCGGGGGCGCTGGGGTAGTTGACTGAAAAAAGGCAGAAAAGCCTTGTTTCTGCCTTTCTTTTTACGGCTTCGGCCCGAACATCGCCTCAAGCTGTTTTGCGTCTGGCATGCCCACGACCTGCTGCAGTTCGTTTTGGTCATTCAGGTAATAAATAGCCGGTGTGGCATTTGCGCCGAGACTGTCCATAAGCGTCTGGTGATTTTGCAGGATCTCAACGGTTTCCCGTGAAGCCACCCCTTCAGGTTTAGGCAGCTTTTTACCGCCGGACAGCTCGTACTCTTTCCAGGCCGACACCGGATCTT
Organism: Enterobacter cloacae complex sp. IR5428; assembly: GCF_049238585.1. Taxonomy (NCBI): domain Bacteria; kingdom Pseudomonadati; phylum Pseudomonadota; class Gammaproteobacteria; order Enterobacterales; family Enterobacteriaceae; genus Enterobacter; species Enterobacter cloacae complex sp. IR5428. The sequence goes on from NZ_JBMKHV010000001.1 coordinate 299,363, forward strand.
TGGCATTCAGGATCGCAGAGGCGTTACGCCCGCTGTTCGGGTTAAGAAACGCAACCAGCAGCGTGTTGAGCTGGACCTTGCCGGCCTTCACCCACGGCTGCGCTTCAGCCCAGAACTGCTTGCAGTACGGGCAGAACGGGTCGGCAAAAACAAAGACTTTGCGCGGGGCGCTCTCCGCGCCCTCTTTCAGCGGATGCGCCGCATTGAGCTTTTTCCACATCTCGCGGCCCATCGGGGCGTAGATCTCTTTCTGGAAAAAGGCCTCGCTGAGGTTGGTTCCCTTCTCATCATACAGATAGCCAGACACCACGTGCTTTCCGTCAGGGGTCAGAAAGAGCGTCACGCCCATGTCCTGATACTGCCCCAGCCACGCTGGCGCGCCGCCGGGGGCATCAATTTTCTTAATGATTTTGATATCCTGCTGCTCACTGAAGTGCTTTACCACATCCGGAAGCGACTCCTCTGCCCTGACCAACCCTGAAACCAGCAGAGCAGAGAGTAACAGCATCTTTTTCTTTGCTAACAGTTGAAGCATAACGACCCCTCTAAGATATTGTTTTTCAGAGTGGTCGAACTTTATTGCCCTGTCAACGCTTCATAAATATCCTTGAGGCGACTACGCAAAAATCGCACGGCTTTGTGTTTGCGGGATAATAACGCCTGCACGCTGTCGCCCGTTTCCTCCGCCAGCACCTTCATGGTGTATCCCTCAAATTCCGTTTTTTCAAACACCTCGCGCTGTGGTGGCGGCAGTTCCGACAGGGCTTGCCCCAACTCTTCCCACAGCAGCATGTTGAGATACTCCTCCTCCGGCGTTTGCGGTACGCCGAATAACGTTTCTGCAATCTCCTGCTCCGGAAAGTCCTCGTCATCTGCCGTCAGGTACCCCGGCAGTGAAACCTCATGCTTTTTTCGCGCCCGGTCGATCATCTCATTTCGCGCGGCGCGAAACAGCCAGGCGGCGACGTTCTCGACCGGTTGTTCCACTTTCATCAACTGCCAGGTCACTTCCTGAAGAATATCATCGACATCATCACGAACCGCAGTCCGTCCGCGAATGAAGGCTTTTAGCCGTGCGCGGCAGGCATTGAGTGCCGAGATCAGTAATGATTCCCCCGCCTCACCGGCTTTCATATCGCTCACTCAGTTTCCGGCGCTTTCGCAGCGTTATCATCTCGCTTCTCATCCCGGTCATCGTGCCACCGGCAATGACCGTGACGACCAAATCCTGCCCGACGCTGCTGAATGAAGGCTTCACGTTGTTCGGGGGTCATATTCATCCAATGTGCGTGCATACGACGGTGTGCACCGAACATGCCTGGACGAAAACCCAGCCCACCGAAAAGAATGCGGCTCAGCAGCAGGATCCCCAGCGCCTGCCAGAAGCCAATGGCTTTAACCCCCAGGATGGCCGGGAGTAACGCGTTCCACAGGGACATGACCAGCAGGCCAAGCACCACGAACAGGACTGCGCCTATCACAATGCCCTTGTACATACGATGGCGGCCCAAACCACGCCCGTGACCTTTTCCGTGCATATCAAAATTTCTCATGTGTACCTCGTTTATGTTGAATGATTATGGTCTCTGATGAGGTAGACGGATGAGGAACAGAAATATTGCCGGGGAAAGATAAAATTTATGTGATAGCGGCTTTGTACGGATAACAGTAATGGCTGAAGGAGATTGTGCAGCGGCTGAATGCAGACATTAAAAAGGCTCCAACAGGAGCCTTCCTCATTTAATCACGCAATTGCCGGCAGACGAAAACTCGAAATACTCTGCGACAGCTGCTGCGCCTGCTCCTCCAGCGAGGCCGCGGCTGCGGCGGATTGCTGCACCAGCGCCGCGTTCTGCTGGGTCACACCGTCCATCTCCGTTACGGCCTGCCCAACCTGACCAATTCCACGGCTCTGCTCTTCTGAGGCAACCGAAATCTGTTCCATCAGCGTATGCACTTTATTCACAGAGCTGATAATAGAATCAATCACCTCTCCCGAACGATTCACCAGTTCCGCACCGTTTTTCACGCTGGAAACAGACTGGGCGATAAGGCTTTCGATATCCTTCGCCGCCACCGCGCTTTTCTGGGCCAGGGTGCGCACTTCACTTGCCACCACGGCAAATCCTCGCCCCTGCGTACCGGCACGCGCCGCTTCAACGGCCGCGTTCAGCGCCAGAATATTAGTCTGGAAAGCAATACTGTTGATGACGCTGGTGATGTCCTCAATACGCTTCGAATTGGACGCGATAGTATTCATCGTTTCGATGACTTCACGGGTTACCGCTTCACCGGTATGGGCATTTTTCACGGCATCCTGCACCAGCTTACCGGCCTGGAAAACGTTATCGGTATTATTCGCCACCGTCGCACTCAGCTCTTCCATGCTGGCGGCCGTCTGGGTCAGGGCAGAAGCCTGTTGCTCGGTACGGGAGGCCAGGTCGATATTGCCGGAGGCAATTTCCTGCGCCGCATGCGTTACGGTGTGGCTGGCATCGCGCACCTGAGAAATGGTGGAGAGCAGCGCCTGGCGCATCTGCTCCATCGAGGACATCAGGTGATCGATTTCATTCCCGGAATCACGCTTGATCGGTACCGGTACGTCCAGCTTCCCGGCCGCAATCTGTCGACAGTGCTCGCGCGCCAGGTTCACTGGCGCAAAGACCACGCGTTTCATCAGCAGGCTGACGACGAAGATCACCACCACGAACAGCACCGCAATGCAGGCGATAATAATCAGACCCGACACAAAATTATGGCTCGCATCCTCGTTCAGCGTTGTGGCGTACTTCTGGTGAACGGAGAGAACCTGATCGAGCACAATTTCATATTGGCGATCGAGTTGAGACACCACGGGAATAAGAGCGTTGAACCGCGACACATCGTGAGCGGCGGCAGCGGCAATCAGCGGTGCCAGTCCCTGGTTACGGTAGTTTTGCCACGCCTCCTGGTAGGCAGTGACCAGCGGGGCTTCGTCCTGCAAACGCGGCGAGGCCATAAACGCCGAAAATGCACTATCGGCTTTGGTCAGCGCCTCTTTAACCGAGGCCAGTTTCGCAGACGAGTCGGTGGCGTCCCCCGCTTCCACCATTTTTACATACTCCATAACCCTGACGCGCAGGGTTCGGCTATGGTTAATGGGATCAATAATGGACAGGACCACCTGAATTTCTTTGTTCACATTATCCAGCGAAGTATTACTTTTAATGATGAGCCCAACGCTGGTGATGGTGCTGGCCACAAAGAAAAAAAGCAGGGAAAACAGGATAATCAGGGATGATTTTTTCAACGACATAACACACCTCAGGGATATAATTTCCCTTTGGTTATCGGCTGAATCCGATCTTTAATTAATTAAAGTTATTGATATATCCTTCAGACGTTACCCTGTCACTCCACGGCCTTGTATCGCCGTTGCAGTGTGGCATCCAGTTTACGCTGGATTGGCTCCGGCGTTTCCCCTTCAATCAGTTTGCCAATCAGATCAAAGCAGTGCCAGGCGAGCTGGCGGTTATCCTGACGAACGGTATCGACAGGAATGGTCAGAGAATCATAGAGATAGTGATCATCAAAGCTGGCCAGACGCATATCGCTTTGCAGCAGATTATGTTGCCCCATATAGCGCAACACCCCTTCCAGCAGACCGCAGGCGGCGGTAAAAAGGGCTTTTGGCGGGCGGCCCAGGCGCGCGCAAAGTTCGGCAAACATTTCGTAGCCGGAGCTCGGATGGTAATTACCATGAATAATCCACTCCGGACGTAACTCGACGCCAGCGTCACGCAGCCCCTGCTTAAACCCTTCCAGCCGGTCACGCGTCGGGGAAAGCCGCGGCTGGCCGCCGAGGAAGTAGAACTCATCCGGATGCTGGCGCGCAATGTCGGCCACCAGCGTGGCAGTCGGGGTAATTGAATCGGTGAGGACCAGCGGCAGAGAACTGTCGTTCATATGACGGTCAAAGAGCACAACGGGCAACTGCTCGCTCAGCTTTTGATAATCCGCGTCGTTGAGCATGCTGGAGGCGACAATCAGCCCGTCCACCTGGCGGGCCACCATGTTATTGACCACCACCGTCTCCTGGCCCGGATTTTCATCGCTACAGGAGATCAGCAGCTGAACACCCGCCTCGCGGCAGAGGGTCTCCAGCTCATGAGAAAAAACGGCAAACCCGTAGTTGGTGATTTCCGGCACCACCAGACCAATGGTGTGGCTGCGGTTGTCCCGCAGCGAACGGGCGTGAATACTGGGCTGATAATGATGTTCTTTGGCAATCGCCAGCACACGCTCGCGTGTCTCCTCCGCCACCCGAAGCTCTTTGCTGCGGCCGTTCAGAACCAGACTGGCGGTGGCTTTTGATACCCCCGCGAGCTCCGCGATATCTTTAATGGTGACGCGTTTTGTTTTTCTCACAACGACTTAGATCCGGCTGCCAAAACCCCTATTCTATCATGCAGCTGCGCAGCGACCAGTAGCGTAATGTGATATCGGACGCACCTTCGAAGCGTACCTGGGCCGGATGGTCAGGAAAATAGCGGCTGCTCATGACGCCTTCACCGTGATTGATGAAAATTTCGACGCTGGAACAGTCGCACAGCACGCATAAATGATGAACAGAGCCCTGCCAGTAGCGGGTCAACGTCTCTCCGGTTTCCAGGCTGGCGCGTTCCAGACGGATCCCCGCATCATCCATAATCAGCCGCAACGCGCCGGCAAAATCTACGTTTACGCACGATGCGCTCAGTTCGAACTCAAGACGCGTTCCCTCCAGCACCGGGGCATCGCTGGCGCGTCCCTGCCAGTGATGTTCATCCTCGCGCAGTGTTTCCAGCTCACGGACCGGCGTTTGCCAGAGCTTACCGTTGCGGTAGCGCAGCTCGCGCGGACAGGTCATCTGGTGGATCCAGCCGTGCCCCCGTGTAGGCTGGAGCATCTCTTCGCCGTCCGGCACGCCCATCCAGCCGATGAGGATGCGGCGGCCGTCTTCTGCCACCGTGGTTTGCGGCGCGTAAAATTCGAAACCGGCATCAAGCTCATGCAATTCGTCGTGCGCAAATGCAGGCGTTTGATAATCAAATGCCCCACTCATCCAGACGGCCGGATAGGTGTTGAGATAGCGATGCAGTTCGCGCGCCAGCCCCTGTGGGCAGCAGATCAAGACGTGTGTGCCATCAAGCGCAAACAGATCCGGGCACTCCCACATATAGCCCGCGTCCGTGAGTCCATTGACGCCGTGACCGGCGATTTCGCCGCAGGACGCCCAGGTGTGCAAATCGGCTGACGTAAACAGCAGCACCTTGCCGCGCTTATGCTGATCCTGCGCCCCGAGCACCATGTACCACTGCCCGTCATGGCGCCACACTTTCGGGTCGCGGACGTGCCCGGTATACCCGTCCGGCAGGGGCAACACCGGTCCCAGTTTGGCAAACGTGCCGTCGTCATTTTGCACCGCCAGACACTGCCAGGCGGTGCGGCCGCCATCGTCAAACTTAACGTTGCCGGTATAGCACAGGGTCAGCACGCCGTTGTTATCCATGGCGCTGCCGGAGTAACAGCCATTGCGGTCATACTCTTCGTCAGGCATCAGCGCCATTGGCTCGTGCTGCCAGTGCACCAGCTCTGCTGAGCTCCAGTGTCCCCAGCACTTGTAGCGATGATCGCAGCCCAGCGGGTTCCACTGATAAAACAGATGGTAACGTCCGGCAAACCAGATAAAGCCGTTCGGATCGTTCATCAGCCCCGTCACCGGCGCAGGATGCCACTGCGGATAGTGGCTGTCCGCTTGCGCACGCGGCTGGCCTTGCATAACGGCCTGCAACACGGCAGGCCAGCGGGAAGGTAAGGTCATTATTCAGAGTCCGTCTTATATTTCAGCAGCAGAGAGACGGTGAACGCCACGCCAAAGGCAATCACCATGCCGATAATATAGTTGAGCAGCGAGCTGGCCTGAACGATCGCCATACCGGGAAGCGCCGTCAGACCAACGGCGGTCATGTAGACATGCACCGACACTACCCAGGCCCCGCCCGCTGCGCCACCGATCAGGGCCGCGATAAACGGCTTCACGAAACGCAGGTTGATGCCAAAAATTGCCGCTTCGGTGATGCCCAGCATCGCGGAAAACGCCGACGGTAAGGTAATGGCTTTGATTTTGGCATCGCGGGTTTTGAACCACACCGCCAGACACGCCCCGCCCTGCGCCACGTTCGCCATCGCCCAGATCGGCAGCAGGAAGTTCACGCCAATCGACGGGTTACCCAGCAGTCCGGCCTCAATAGCGTGGAAGCTGTGGTGAATGCCGGTAATGACAATCACCGAATAGAGCCCACCAAACAACAGCCCGGCCAGCCAGCCCGCGTGGGCAATCAGGGTGCTAAGAATAAAGGAGATCCCGTCGCCCAGCCCGCGTCCCGCCGGGCCAATAATCAACAGCGCGATAAAGCCGGAGATAATGACGGTCAGGAACGGCGTCAGGATCAGATCTAACGCATCCGGGATCGCCCGGCGAAGCTGTTTTTCCACAATGCTCATAAACCACACCGCCAGCAGTACCGGGAAGACGGTTCCCTGATAGCCAATCATGGCGATTTCAAGACCGAAGAAGTTCATGGTGTGGAAGCCGGACGCTACGCCCCAGGCGTTGGTCAGCGCCGGATGAGTCAGGATGCCGCCGAGCGTTGCGCCCAGATACGGGTTGCCGCCAAACTCCCGCGCGGCGGTGAAGCCAATCAGGATCGGCAGAATAATAAACGCCGCCGAGCTGCACATATCCAGCATGATATAGAGCGCGTTATCCGGATTAACCCAGCCGTAGGTTTTAACCATCCCGAGCAGGCCCATCAGCAGACCCGAGGCCACGATCGCCGGAATAATCGGCACGAAGATGTTGGAGAGCAGACGCGCGATGCGCTGGAACGGGTTCAGCTTGCGGGCTGCAATATCCGCCGCTTCCGATTTACTGGACTCGCTAATCCCTGCCGCCTGAATAAACGCGGTGTAAACCTTATTCACCACCCCTGTGCCGAAGATCACCTGCATCTGCCCGGCATTTCGAAAACAGCCTTTCACGCCTTCAACCTTGCCGATAGCCTGCTGGTCGGCAAGCGCATCATCGACCAGCACCAGACGAAGGCGCGTGGCGCAATGTGCCGCGCTGGCAATGTTCTCTTTGCCACCGAGCAGCGGAATCAGCTCGCGCGCAATATGATTAAAATCCATAGATACCTCTTCCTGACCTCTTTTTATGATGTTCGAAACGCCCCCGCAATGCGGGAGCGTGAAGGGTTAAAACCAGGTTTCCATCTGCACCCCAAAGTTCCATTCCCCACCCGCGTTGAAGCCGCTGCTGCCAAAGGCGTCATCGCTGGCGTAGTTATCCAGCTTGCTGCTCCAGTCCATCCAGGTGGCGAACAGGCGCAGCTCCGGACGGCTGAAGAAATCGCCAATCTTGCCCGCCTTTAACGTCGGGGCAAAGGTCAGCTTGTAGAAGCTACCGTTAACCGCATTGCGATCCTTGTAGCCTTCCGGGTTTAAATCCATGTACTGATAGCTGCCCTCGAACGCGAGGGCGAAATTCTGGGTCACCTCTTTGATCAGACGCGTATTGAGCGTGACCCACTCATAGCTGTCGCCCTTCACGTAGCGGTCCTTACTGCTTTGCGCGAGTACGGCGGGCGCAATGTGCCAGCCACCGCCCAGCGGCGTGACACCGTAACTTGCAAAACGCCAGGTATCGGCTTCTGACAGCAATGCGCCGTCTGCACCAATGCTTTTCACCTCGGCGCCCAGACCGTGGCCGTAAAGCAGCGCCGTTTTGGCGGAACCTTCCCGCAGGCCGTAGAAGCTCTCGTTATGCAGACCCACCAACGCATGCACCCCGTTATTCGCCGCATCGGTTTTAATCGGATCGCCGTTGCTGTCCTTACGGTCGTCATTATCTTTTGCCCGTAAGCCGCTGACCATCAACTGCACCGGCCCGGCGAAGTGGTTCATGCTTAAGATGTAGTTCTGGACGTTGTTGTCGATCTCCTCTTCGCTGCCGAAATTACGGCCATAAAGGGAGAAGTTACTGCGCAGCGTATCGTTCCACTTCACGTCGTAGACGCCGCCGCCGGTCCCGGCGAGAAATACCACGTCGGAATCCAGCCAGTGAATGTCGAAGTTGTCGCGGTCAAAACGCTTACCCGCCCAGAAGGTGCTGCCTTTCAGCGCACCGGTAACGTCCGGCAAATTGCCCAGCTCGGCAAAGGCCTGACGAATGTTCAGGTCGCTGCTGTCTGCCGACCAGTCGTTATAGGTTTTCTGACCGTCGGCCAGCATCGCCTTAAAGCGCGTCGTCGCGCCATTTTCCAGCGTCTGTTTGTGCTCAACATTCAGCTCAACGTAGGTATCCGCTTCGTTCCCCAGACGCCCAATGGCCCCGCCCGTTTCCCCGGCGGGCGTCAGATAAGGGCCGCTTTTGCTGCTGGAGGCCGCGTCGTTCATCAGCAGGCCGGAACGGGCGTAACCGTGAAATTCAAAACCGCCTGTCCGGTCGGCTTTTTCTTCCAGCACCGTAGTACGTTGCGCCACCGCCTGTGTGGAGGTCTGCGCTTCCTGCTGCGCAGCCACCAGCTGCTGTGTTTTCTGTTCCGCTGCCGTGGCGCGCTTTTCAGCAACCTGCGCGCGGGTTTCCGCCTCCTGCAAACGCTGCTCCAGCGCCGCCAGGCGCGCTTCGATACGTGTCATATCCGTCTGGGCAAAAACAGAGGTACTCCCGGCCAGCATGCCTATCATCACGGCAAGTCTGCGTTTTTTATACATTTTGTCGCATCCCTAATAACTATCGGTAAAAGTGCTAAATTGCTAAACCGGTTTAGGCGAGTGATACTAAACCGTTAAATTTTGAATCGGCAACGTTTTTTGGTAAACCGTTTTAGTAAGTGTGATCGAGGCGACAATTCAGGCCCCCGACCGGAGGCCTGGCGACGTGAATTACAGTTCGTGATGATAAGGCAGCGCGGTCATTGCCCCTTTTGCGGTTGTCGCCAGCGCTCCGCAGCGCTGCGCTAACGTGATGACCTCTGAGAGACGGGCCTGGCCATGACGTGCCAGACCGAACAGCAGCCCGGCGACGAAAGCATCCCCCGCACCGGTGGTATCAATGCATTCCACGGGTGATGCAGGATAGTGCGTCAACGCGCCTCCCTGCCAGGCGGTCACGCCCTCTTTTCCCTGCGTCACCAGCACCAGCCTGGCCGGACAGGTGCGCATTAGCTCCGCCAGCCCCTCATGGACCTGCGCATTTCCGGTTAAGAACGCCAGTTCTTCCACCGAGATTTTCACCACATCTGCACAGGCTAATGCCCGCTCAAGACACTGACGCAGCTCGACTTCATCGTGCCAGAGATCGGCGCGGATATTGGGGTCAAAGCTGACGAATCCCCCCGCCAGTCTGATAGCGGACATCGCCTGAAACGTCGCGGAACGGCTGGGTTCGGCGCTGAGCGCGATAGAGCAGACGTGCAGCCACTCCCCGGCGCGGAATGGAGGGAGATCGGCAGAGTCGAGGAATAAATCAGCACTCGGGCGAACCATAAAGGTAAAGGAACGTTCACCGTCGTTATCGAGATCCACCACCACCGTGGAGGTGCGATGCTGCGGGTCCAGGCGCAGCCATTCTGTATTAACCTGCTCATCCGCAAGCGTTTTTTGCATAAAACGCCCGAAGGGGTCGTCGCCCACCCGGCCTATAAAGGCGCTTCTGCCGCCCAGACGCGCAATCCCAACCGCGACGTTGGCCGGTGCGCCGCCCGGACATTGCAGCAGTTTGCCCTCTCCGTCGGGCAACAGATCCACCACTGCATCGCCAAGTACCCAGATCGTCTCCATATCACCTTCTTAGCTAAATAATGTTAAACCGGTTTAGCTATTTAAGCACAGGCAGGGTGTCGGGGAAATATGGCGAGGGAAAATTTGCTTAACCTACCCGTTGGGGCCAGTGGATATCACCCACGCCATTGAGTTGCGGGCGGGCGAACAAAAAGCCCTGGAAGCGGCGAATACCGGCGGATTCAAGCCAGCACCACTCTTCTACCTTCTCAATGCCTTCTGCGACCAGCGTAATCTCCAGATCGGTGCAGCAGCTGATTATCGACTTCACAATCGCCTGCTTGGGTCCGCTCTGGTGGATATCGCTGACGATCTCTCTGTCGATTTTGAGCTTATCCGGCTGGAACCGGGTGAGCAGCGACAGACCGGCATAGCCGGAACCAAAATCATCTATTGCCAGCCCAACCCCTTCCGCTCGCAGCTGTTTAATGGCGCTGTTAAACTGGTTAAAGCCGGATATCATCTCGTTCTCAGTGACTTCAATGACCACCTGCTCTGGCTGTAGACCGTGCTTTTTGATCTGCGTTACCAGGAACTCTACCGCACCCGGCACGTTAACCAGCGACATTGGCAGCAGGTTCACCGCCAGTTTGTGGCTGCCGATGCCCAGCTTTTGCGCCAGCGCAAAGGTCCAGGCTTTGGTATGCAGATCGACTTCGTATATCTTTTCACGATCGAGACTACGGAAAAAATGCTCCGGGCTGCCGCCGTCGTTTCCGCGTATAAGCGCTTCGAGAGAACTGATTTTGCCTTCGGACGGCTCGACAATGGGTTGCAGCGCAAACTGGCAGGGCTGTCCCGCCAGCAGACCTAACCCTTTACCAAACGGCGCGCGCTCTCGCGAAAGCGTCCATTTATCAGGCTCATAGTCCGAAGCGGGTGGGATAGCGGTTTTGCCGGCGATAAAGGTCTGAATAAATTTGAAGACCCGATCCTCAGAAGTCAGGTAGCTTTCCAGCTTGCTGTAATGCAGAACCGATGCCAGAACCGCTTTCGGGGTCTGAACGTCCATGTTAAACAGCAGCATTCCCACGTCTTCGAAACGTCGGCGCGGACCGTAATCGCGCATCAGCTCCACCACGCCGGTATGCCGGTTGTCCGCACGGATGGTGTTAAAAAGCGCGACGACGTTCTGTTCCGTGCCTTCGAGAATTTGCAGAACGTCACGTCCACTGGAGAGAAGAATGCCTGAGATGCCCTGCTCCGTATTACGGATCCTGGCCTTTTCAACCAGCGAGTTTAACGCTGCGGAGGTGCAGGTTAAGCTCAGCTGGCTTCGATAAATGAGAGTTGTCAGCACAGAAACGGGGTCCGGTATGGGGTATACGCCTGAACGGTACTGTTTAACATAGTTCCCTGGGATGGCCTAGTCTATTCCACTTCGGGGTAGATTCTCCCCGAGACGGCTGTCGATCCGCGTCTGCATATAGTCGTAGAAAGGATTCGACGTTACGCGCATCAGCGCATCTTTGCCGACACTCAGAACCGATGTTTCTCCCCACAGGGCTATCGTCCCGAGACTGATTCCATAGCGGTTTTTCACCTCAGGATGGCGGCCATACAGATCGTCTTCAGGCGGGAACGGAATGGCAATATGCGACAGGGAATAAACCTCCTGCGGATACGAGACCGACAGCGGCGTCACCGTTTCCCGGGTGCTGCCCGCAGGCGTTGTCTTTGCCACCATATCAAACCTGTCAGGGCTGGCATTGGTCACGATTGTGACACTGTAACGTCTTTTCGCCTCGGGCAGCAGGTCAGCCACCGCCGTCCAGGATGATGGCCTGAACAGTGGACGGAAACTCCCGGCCTGATTGATGTCAAATACCACCAGTTCGCTGCCATTTGCCGGAAGCTGGTCAAACAGCCCGCTGACTACGGCGCGGGTACTGACCGTTGAATCCATGACCGACTGAAACGCCAGTACCGGCGGAAGCTGCGTTAGTTTGTGATCATGAACATCGCGGTTTATCTGCTCATGCAGCGCCCGGGTAAGCAGCCAGGACTGACGTGCCGCATTCACCGGGAACGAATTGTATTTATAAGGATTATATTCCGGAGAAATGTTGAGCCACGCGGCTTTGGCAAACGCCGGTAACATAGCCGGTAGCCCGGCGAATCCGGCAAAGCGCGCAAACGCCGTGACGCCAATCATCGGTGAGAGCAAAACGATCTGCTGAGGTTTACGCAGTTCAGGCGCATCAAGGGCGTCGAGGGCGTATTTCATCGCCAGCGCCCCGCCGTTGGAATAGCCCACCAGGTGCAGGGGAAGATCGTTCCCCGTCAGGCGTGTTGCTTCACGAACCGCAAGGCGCGTAGCTGCCAGCCACGCCTCCCAGTCAACGTCTGTCAACGCGCCCGGCGCCGTGCCGTGTCCGGGCAAACGAGGTACTACGGCCACAAAGCCGTGCTTTTGATAATTCACAGCCAGACGCCTGACGCTGTAGGGCGAATCCGTCAGACCGTGCAACAACACTACCGCCCCGCGCGGCTTTCCGGCAGGCATCAGCACAAACGACCGGTTTGCATCCGGAGTAAAGTGTCCAGGCCACACCAGGCTCTGACGGTAATAGCGGTTCAGCGGCGTGCGCTCTGCGGGGGTGACTTTCGCCGTCACCTCAGCATCAAGAGCGGTGAAGATGGCGTTTTCCCGCGCGACATAAGCTGCGAAGGTCGCGTTATCCATCTCCTGCACGGACATTTCGTCAGCCCGCCATGTATGCCAGTGATGCAGGGCCGGCCCCTGCTGCGAAAGATAAACCCGCACCGCCAGCAGAACGAGCACAATGATCCCGATGACCATCGCTATTTTTTTTGCGAGAGCCATCAGGCGCACGCTGACCCGCCAGGGCAAATTCGCCATGTAAGGCTCCCTCTCTTATCCACAGAGCTTTCATCTTACCAAAAAATGTGAAGAGGCTGTCGTATTCACCAAATAGATACCGCTCAGGCCGGACACTGCACCAAAAGTGAACTACGCTGCACAAATGTTGAGCATCTGTTAAACAAATATTGCATTAACTTTGCTGCACAGCGCGTTTTCGCCGCAATGTGAACATGGCACGCGTCCTGCATTGTTAATCTGATAACAGAAACCCGGCCTTTGACAGCCAGTTAACAGCGAGGCGGTATGACGACCAAACCAGAGGTGTTGAGCCGAATCGAAGCGACCTTTAGCCAACTCACCCCGAGCGAAAAACGGGTGGCAAGCTGGATGCTGGCGCACGTCGGACAGATCCCTTTTGAAACGGCTGAGAGCGTGGCGCTGGCAACGGCCACCAGCGGGATCACCGTCGGACGCTTTCTGCGCAAGCTGGGCTATCGCAACTTGGACGACGCCAAAAAAAGCCTGCGCAATCCCCACCAGCCCTGGGGCATTAACGAGCGTCTCGACTCCTGGAAGCAGCAACAGCCGCTGTCGGATCGCCTTCAGCACTCCCTGTCGCTGGAGGTGGACGCCATTGCCCATGTCTACCAGCTGGCGCAAAGCGAAACGTTCAGGCAGGTGGTCCAGCAACTTTCCCATGCCGACGCCGTCTTCGTGCTGGGGATCCAGTCCACGCGCGGGATCGCCAATGCGTTCTTCAGCCATCTGGAGTATCTGCGCCCGCGTGTAAGCTATTCCGAAGGGCTCTCCGGTAGCTGGGTGGAGTCGCTTAACTCCGGCTTTGCTAACCCGTATATCGTGCTGACCGATACCCGCGCCTACTCCGCCATTGCCCGCCAGTACTGCCGCGTGGCGAGCGAAAAAGGCCTGGCGATGGCGCTGATCACCGATATCTGGTGCCCGTGGGCGCGGGATTACCCGATTGATTTACTCCAGGTGAAGACCGATACCGGCCATTTCTGGGACTCGCTGGCGCCGGTGAGCTGTCTGTTCAACCTGCTGCTGTCGGGCGTCGTGGAGGCGCTGGGAGATGCGCTGCCGGAACGTCTGGCAATCAACCGACAACTACAACAAGAATTTGGTCAATTTGAACGCTAAAGGAGCGGAGCTATGCCTGAAGAGAGTCAACTGATTGATGTGGCGAAAACTTTTCCCACGCTGCATATCGATCTGAAATACGCGACCGCCGATAACATTACCGGCCGCCCGATCTATCAGCACGCCGCGTGCCTGCTGCACACGGATGCCGCCACCGCGCTGGCGAAATCGATCAGTATCGCCGCGCTGGCCGGTCTGAAGCTGGTGGTCTACGACGCCTACCGCCCCCAGCAGGCACAGGCGCAACTCTGGGATGCCTGCCCCAATCCGGAATACGTGGTGGATGTCGCGATTGGCTCGAACCACAGCCGGGGCACTGCCATTGACGTCACGCTGATGGATGAACACAACAACGTGCTGGATATGGGCGCCGGGTTTGACGAAATGCACGACCGTTCTCATGCCTGGCACCCTTCCGTTCCGCCCGAGGCGCAGCGAAATCGTCTGCTCCTGAACGCCGTTATGTACGGCGGCGGTTTTGTGGGCATCAGCAGCGAGTGGTGGCATTTCGAGCTGCCGAACGCCGCCAGCTATCCGCTGTTAGATGACCAGTTCGCCTGTTATCCGATCACACACTCACTGTAATTCTGGAGCCCGGCCATGAAAACAACGCTGCTTACTACCCTGATTGCCGCTACGCTCGCCCTGAGCGCCCTTCCCGCTCTGGCGGCGGTGCCAAAAGATATGCTGGTGATAGGGAAAGCTGCCGATCCGCAAACGCTGGATCCGGCGGTCACTATCGATAACAACGACTGGACGGTGACCTACCCCTCGTACCAGCGTCTGGTGAAATACAAGCCTGGCACCACGGAGGTGGAAGGCGATCTGTCGACGGGCTGGAAGGCGTCAGACGACCAGAAAGTGTGGACGTTCACCCTGGCAGATAATGCAAAATTCGCCGACGGCACGCCGGTGACCGCCGAAGCGGTCAAGCTGTCGTTTGAACGTCTGCTTAAAATCAACCAGGGACCTTCCGAAGCGTTCCCGAAAGATTTGAAAGTGGACGCGGTGGATGAGCATACGGTGAAATTCACCCTCAGCCAGCCGTTTGCCCCGTTCCTCTACACGCTGGCCAATGACGGCGCGTCGATCGTCAACCCGGCGGTGCTGAAGGCCAATGCCGCCGACGACGCACGCGGTTTCCTGGCGCAAAACACCGCGGGTTCCGGACCGTTTATGCTGAAAAGCTGGCGGAAAGGTCAACAGCTGGTGATGGTGCCCAACCCACACTGGCCAGGTGAAAAGCCGCACTTTAAGCGCGTCTCGGTGAAGATTATCGGTGAAAGCGCCTCGCGTCGCCTGCAACTTTCCCGTGGCGATCTGGATATCGCCGACGCCCTGCCGGTGGATCAGCTTGCTGCTCTGAAGCAGGAAGGCAAAGTGGCCGTGGCGGAATACCCGTCCCTGCGGGTGACCTACCTCTATCTGAACAACAGTAAGCCTCCAATGAATCAGGTGGATTTGCGCCGCGCGGTCTCCTGGGCGACCGATTACCAGGGGATGGTGAAAGGCATTCTCAGCGGGAACGGCAAGCAGATGCGCGGCCCGATCCCGGAGGGCATGTGGGGCTTCGATGCGAACGCCATGCAGTACAGCTTTGACGAGGCCAAAGCCAAAGCGGCGCTGGAGAAAGTCAAAGATAAACCTGCCAGCCTGACGTTCCTCTACTCCGATAACGACCCGAACTGGGAGCCTATCGCCCTCTCCACGCAGGCGAGCCTCGGCAAGCTGGGGATTAACGTCAAGCTCGAGAAACTGGCGAACGCCACCATGCGCGACCGCGTCGGCAAAGGTGATTATGACATTGCGATTGGTAACTGGAGCCCGGACTTCGCTGACCCGTACATGTTCATGAACTACTGGTTCGAATCGGACAAAAAAGGGCTGCCGGGTAACCGCTCATTCTATGAGAACAAAGAGGTCGATGCGCTGTTGCAGGCGGCACTGAAAACCACCGATCAGGCGGAACGCACCAAAGATTACCAGCAGGCGCAGAAAGTGGTGATTGACGAGGCGGCTTACGTTTATCTGTTCCAGAAGAACTACCAGCTGGCGATGAACAAAGAGGTCAAAGGCTTCACCTTTAATCCGATGCTTGAGCAGGTCTTTAACATCGCCACCATGAGTAAGTAACGGCCCACGCCGGGGGGAAGTGTATGACGTTCTGGAGCATTGTGCGCCAGCGCTGCTGGGGGTTAATCCTGGTGGTGGCCGGTGTCTGTATTATTACTTTTATTATTTCACACCTGATCCCCGGCGATCCGGCCCGCCTGCTGGCCGGTGATCGCGCCAGCGATGAAATCGTGCAGGGCATCCGCCAGCAGCTGGGGCTGGATCAACCACTCTATATTCAGTTTGGCCGCTACGTTGAGGCGCTGGCACATGGCGATCTGGGCACGTCTATTCGCACCGGTCGCCCCGTTGCGGAAGATTTGAAAGCTTTTTTCCCCGCCACGCTGGAGCTTGCCTTTTGCTCCCTGCTGCTGGCGCTGGTGATTGGCGTGCCGCTGGGCATTTTATCGGCGGTGTACCGTAACCGCTGGCTGGATCACCTGGTGCGACTGATGGCGATGACGGGCATCTCGACGCCTGCCTTCTGGCTGGGACTGGGAGTTATCGTTCTGTTCTACGGTCAACTGCAAATTCTGCCCGGCGGCGGCAGGCTGGACGACTGGCTCGATCCGCCCGCCCACGTTACCGGTTTTTATCTGCTGGACGCTCTGCTGGAAGGCAACGGCGAGGTGTTTTTCAACGCCCTGCAGCACCTGATTTTACCCTCCCTGACCCTGGCCTTTGTGCATCTTGGTATTGTGGCGCGTCAGGTACGTTCCGCGATGCTTGAGCAACTGAGCGAGGATTATATTCGTACCGCCCGCGCGAGCGGGTTGCCGGGCTGGTACATCGTCCTGCGCTACGCCTTACCCAACGCCATGATCCCCTCCATTACCGTGCTCGGGCTGGCGCTGGGCGATCTGCTGTACGGGGCCGTCCTTACCGAAACCGTGTTTGCCTGGCCGGGAATGGGAGCCTGGGTGGTGACCTCCATTCAGGCGCTGGATTTCCCTGCCGTCATGGGCTTCGCGGTCGTGGTATCGCTGGCCTATGTCTTAGTTAATCTGGTGGTGGATCTGCTGTACCTGTGGATCGACCCGCGAATCGGGCGCGGAGGTGCCGAATGATGTTAACTCAGGAAACGCCCGTCCCTGTCAGCACCGCTAAACAGCGCATCAACTGGGCAAAGCTGTTCTGGATGTTACGCAAAAGCCCGCTCACGCTGATCGGCGGGGTCATTATGATCGTGATGCTGCTGATGATGGTGGTCTCGCCGTGGATAGTCCCGCACGATCCGAACGCGCTGGATCTGACCGCGCGCTTGCAGGCACCGTCAGCCCAGCACTGGTTTGGCACCGATGAGGTGGGCCGGGATCTGTTCAGCCGCGTGCTGGTGGGCAGCCAGCAGTCCATCACAGCGGGGCTGGCGGTGGTGGTGATTGCGGGTGGCATCGGTTCGCTGCTCGGCTGTTTGTCCGGCGTACTTGGCGGGCGCGGCGACGCCATCATTATGCGCATCATGGACATTATGCTCTCCATCCCCTCGCTGGTGCTGACGATGGCGCTGGCCGCCGCGCTCGGTCCAAGCCTGTTTAACGCGATGCTGGCGATTGCGATTGTACGCATTCCGTTTTACGTGCGGCTGGCACGCGGGCAAACGCTGGTGGTGCGCCAGTTCACCTACGTGCTGGCCGCTCGCACCTTTGGCGCATCGCGCTGGCACCTGATCAGCTGGCATATCCTGCGTAACGCCCTGCCGCCGCTGATCGTACAAGCGTCGCTGGATATCGGCAGCGCCATTCTGATGGCCGCCACGCTGGGCTTTATTGGATTAGGCGCGCAGCAGCCGACCGCCGAATGGGGGGCAATGGTGGCCGTGGGGCGTAACTACGTGCTTGACCAGTGGTGGTACTGCGCGTTTCCGGGGGCGGCAATTCTGATCACGGCGGTTGGCTTTAATCTGTTTGGCGATGGTCTTCGCGACCTGCTGGATCCCAAATCAGGAGGGAAGCAGTCATGAGTGATTCCGTATTATCGATTGAAGATTTGCACTTGAGCTTCCCCATTTTTCGCGGTGACGTCCACGCGCTCAACCACGTCTCGCTGGAGATTGGCCGGGGTGAAATTGTCGGCGTGGTGGGCGAATCCGGCTCGGGAAAATCGGTCACCGCGATGCTGGCGATGCGCCTGCTGCCGGAAGGCAGTTACCATGTTCACCATGGCCGGGTCACGCTGCTCGGGGAAGATGTGCTGAACGCGTCGGAAAAACAGCTTCGTCAGTGGCGCGGCGCCAGGGTGGCGATGATTTTTCAGGAGCCGATGACGGCGCTTAACCCCACGCGCCGGATCGGCAGGCAGATGGTGGAGGTGATCCGCCAGCATCAGTCGCTTTCCCGCCGAGACGCGCGGCAGAAGGCGATCTCCCTGCTGGGCGAGATGCAAATCCCGGATGCGGCGCAGGTAATGGATCGCTATCCGTTTGAGCTTTCCGGCGGTATGCGCCAGCGGGTCATGATCGCCCTTGCCTTCTCCTGCGAGCCGGAGCTGATCATCGCTGATGAACCCACTACCGCGCTGGATGTGACCGTCCAGCTTCAGGTGCTGCGTCTGCTGAAACATAAAGCGCGCGCCAGCGGAACGTCGGTGCTGTTTATCAGTCACGATATGGCGGTGGTGTCGCAGATTTGTGACCGGATGTACGTTATGTACGCGGGCAGCGTGATCGAAAGCGGCAGCACGCAGACCTTGATCCACCATCCTGTGCACCCCTATTCGATTGGCCTGCTGCGGTGTGCCCCGGAAAATGGTAAACCGCGCGAGATCCTCCCGGCCATTCCCGGCACGGTACCTAACCTCAGCCACCTCCCGCGCGGATGTGCTTTTCGCGAACGCTGTTTTGCTGCCGGGGCGAAATGCAGCGAAACGCCGCGCTTAATTTCCACGGGCGCAGAAGGCCAGCAGGCTGCCTGCTGGTACCCACAACAGGAGAGACGCCATGTCTGAGGTACTGCTGGAACTGGATAGCGTGCATGTGAATTTTCCTGCGCGCAAAAACTGGCTGGGGCGCGTGACGGAACAGGTACACGCCCTTAACGGCATGGATCTCCGGATCCATCGCGGCGAAACGCTGGGCGTTGTGGGGGAATCCGGCTGTGGAAAGAGCACGCTGGCGCAGCTGCTGATGGGCATGCTCAAACCGAGTACCGGGGCCTGTCAGCGCGCGAATGCGGCGGGTGGTATGCAGATGGTATTTCAGGACCCGCTCTCGTCCCTTGATCCACGTTTACCCGTCTGGCGCACCATCACCGAGCCGGTGTGGATACAGCAACGTCGCAGCGAACGGGAGCGTCGTCAGTTGGCTGAAACGCTGGCGCAGCAGGTTGGGATTCGAGCGGAATATCTTGACCGCCTGCCGCATGCGTTTTCGGGCGGACAGCGCCAGCGAATCGCTATTGCCCGGGCGCTCTCTTCGGATCCGGACATCATCGTGCTGGATGAACCCACCAGCGCGCTGGATATTTCCGTCCAGGCACAGATCCTCAATTTGCTGGTTGCCCTGCAACAGCAGCGAAATCTGACCTACGTGCTGATCTCGCACAACGTCTCGGTGGTCCGGCACATGAGCGACCGGGTGGCGGTAATGTATCTGGGGCAAATCGTGGAACTGGGTCCGGCGAACCAGGTGCTGGGTCAGCCGCGCCATCCTTATACGCAGCTGCTACTTGACTCCGTTCCCCGGACCGGAGAACCGCTGGATGAGGATCTGGCGTTGCGAAAAACCGATCTTCCGGGTAATCGCCACCTGCCCGTTGGGTGCTATTTCCGCGACCGCTGTTCGCTGGCGACGCAGGGATGTGAACAGCCGCAACAACTCCAGCCCTCTTCCGCAAGCCGAAACGTGCGCTGCTGGCGTAACCGTTAAAAATGAGCCGGGCATGCGCCCGGCCCGATATCAGTTCAGTTTGTAATCCAGCGTGATTTCCGCTTTCAACAGCTGTGAGACCGGGCAACCGGCCTTGGCTTTCTGGATAATGCCGTCGAACTGCTGCGGATCGATACCCGGTACCGTCACCTTGCTTTGCAGCGCGACTTTGCTGATGGCAAAACCGCTGTCGGTTTTATCCAGCGAGACATCCGCCGTGGTATCGATGGAATCGGCGGTATAACCCGCTTCGCCCAGCATTAGCGACAGGGCCATAGAGAAACATGCCGCGTGCGCTGCGCCAATCAGCTCTTCCGGGTTAGTCCCTTTCTCGCCCTCGAAGCGGGTGTTAAAGCCGTAAGGTTGCTGGTTAAGGACGCCACTTTCGGTCGATACCGTCCCTTTGCCGCGTTTAATGTCGCCAGACCAGTGTGCTGAACCGTGCTTATGAATCGTCATTCTTGCTCTCCTTTTGGCTTACAAAGGGATAAGTATAGGACGCATAATCTATTTTGCAGGGAAGACAGACTAGTCCGATCGCGTGGCAAGGTGGTTTGCCAGCGCGTCGAGGAACACACGCTGCGCCGCAGGCTGATAGTCTCGCGACTGATAAATACCAAAAATGCCGATCGGTTTTGGCGTATAGGCGCTGAGCACCGGCACCAGGCTTCCCTGCCGTAGAGCCGCGTCGGCCTCGCGCTCGGGCAGCATGGCAATACCACAGTGATTTATCGCCGCCTCCATCAGCAGAGATGAGATGCTGGCGCTGAGATTGCCGCTGACCGCCGTCGTGATCGGCTCCCCTGCCGGCGTTAAAAAACGCCACGACTGACCGGCAAAAAAGCTGTAATGCAGGCAGTTGTGCCGGGCTAAGTCTTCCAGCTCCTCTGGAACGCCCCGGCTTGCAAGGTAGTGCGGCGAAGCGCAAAGCACGGACCGACACTCTCCCAACCGGCGAGCGATCATACCCGGTTCGGGGTTATCGGTGATGCGGATCGCCACGTCAATTCGCTCGCCCACCAGGCTCACCGGATGGTTGTTAACATCCAGCTCAATGCGCAGTTGAGGGTAACGCTGCAACAGATCGGGCAGCACCGGAGCGATAATCTGCATCGCGGTAAAATGCGCGCAGGCGACACGAAGCGTACCTGAGGGTAAATCCTTCACTGACTGATCTTCAATTTCCTGAGAAATTTGCGATAGCGTGCGCGTCTTTTGCAGGACTTTCTCCCCCGCCGCCGTCAGCGTCAGCTTACGGGTGGAGCGGTTAACCAGCCGCGCCCCAGCCCACTTCTCCATCTGCTCCAGATAACGGCTCACCATTGGACGGGAGATCCCCAGCGCCCGAGCCGCCGCGCTTAAACTCCCCAGCTCACAGATGCGGTTGTACACCTGGGCGGCAATAACGCGATCCATTTTGACCTCCATTTGCTCGATCTATGAAACTAAGCATCTCCTGTTTCAGGAATTCTGGCAAATGAAGAGATCCGTACAATAGAGACTTTCCTGAAGAACAGAGATATGACCATGACTATCGCCCGCCTTGCTTTGTTGACAACCCTTTTCACTCCGGCCGTCTTTGCCGCTCCGTTGACCGTTGATACGTATAACCCCCAGGAAAAAGGCATTTTTGCCGTTTCTTCCACGCTGGTATCTGGCCCGAAAGAGGCGGTACTGTTTGACGCCCAGTTCAGCGTGAAAGATGGCGAAGCGCTGGTAGAAAAAATTCGCCACAGCGGTAAAACGCTGAACAAAATCGTGATCACTTCCGGCGATCCGGATTTCTATTTCGGCCTGCAACCGCTGATGAAAGCCTTCCCTAATGCCAAAGTTGTCGCCACGCAACAGGTGGTGGACCATATCAGGGCCACAAAAGACGCGAAGCTCGCCTTCTGGGGGCCACAGATGAAAGATGGCGCGCCGACGCAGCTCTACGTGCCGCAAGTGCTTGCTTCAACCACCTTTATGATTGACGGTGAGAGAGTAAGCATTGAAGAGCCTGAAAGCTATGCGGCGTACGTCTGGATCCCATCCGCCAAAACCATCCTCGGCGGCACGGGCGTCTCATGGGGCATTCACGTCTGGACGGCGGATACCCAAACGCCGGAAAGCCGTAAACAGTGGCAGCAGACGCTGGATAGCATGGCTGCCCTTAAGCCCGAACGCGTTATTCCGGGCCACTACCTTGGGACACCGCCAGCGGGTACCGGCGCTATCGACTTTACCCGTCGCTATCTACAGCAGTTTGAAAAGGCCCTCAGGACGCATAAAGCGTCTACCGACCTCATCATCGCGATGAAAAAACAGTGGCCGAACCTAGCGGAAGAAAGTTCGCTGGAACTGAGTGCCAAAGTGAATACCGGCGAAATGAAGTGGTAATAAGCTGACTATCTCCTGCTATATTTAAATTTTTTATAGCAGGAGTTTACTATGACATCGTCAGTAAGGGGTATTGACCATATCGGTATTACGGTGCCCGACATTGAAAAAGCCACCCTATTTTTTGAACGCGCTTTCGGCGCACAGGTTTTATATCATTCTGTCGATGCAGAAACCGATAATATCGATCAGCCCGCCCAGCAACACACCTTAAAATTATTTCCCGGCACTAAAATTCATGCCATTCGCATGCTTGTTATGCCGCACGGACCCGGCATAGAACTTTTCGAAATGCATGGCCCTGAACAGGGAATGCCCGCTCGCGCCAGCGACTTTGGACTTCAGCATTTTGCTGTTTATGTTGATAATTTTGATAGTGCCATCGCGGCTTTCACCGCCGCCGGCGGTGAGATGTTCACCGCGCCGAAGCCGCTTAGCTTTCCGGATGAGCAAGGTGAAGGCAATGCTTTCTGCTATGGTCAAACCCCCTGGGGCAGCATTGTGGAATTGATCTCCTGGCCGACGCCCATGCCTTATGAAAAAACCACGAATTTACGCCGCTGGAAACCCTGAGTTTTATTTCTGTGCTACGGGAGATGTTATTTTTAATTCCAGGACGAATCTGAACCACAACGGCAAAAATATTTGCCAATCTGAATGTGAATTACGATTTTGCACGCCGTAACATTAAACAGACAACGACACGGAGGCAGCATGTTTACTTATTACCCGGCACATACCACAGCAGCACAACCGGAACTTGTTAACGCGATCGCACAAGGTCTTCACGCCGAGCACGGTGTTGTTACTGAAGATGACATTTTGATGGAACTGACCAAGTGGGTGGAAGCCACGGACAATGACATCCTCAGTGACATCTACCAGCAAACCATCAACTATGTGGTTAGTGGGCGAAACGCACCTCTGTAAAAACCTGCTAAGCTGGATCTGCAACCTAAGGGGTTACATTTCGTTTGCGTAAGCAAGCTTGTCCTTAAAACTATCAACAGGATTGAGGAGTTAACATGAAATCGAACCGTCAGGCACGCCATATTCTGGGACTGAACTACAAGCTCTCTAACCAGCGTAAAGTGGTTATTGAGGAGGGTAGCGAAACGCAAGTTACCCACGCCACCGGCAGGAAACGTCAGGCAGGCAAGTAATTTCCAGTACGAAATCCACAACACCATCGGTCACCCCGGTGGTGTTTTTCTTTATGTGTTGCGGTAATTAATATTCAGCTCCTTTATAATACCAACCGACCGCACCCCGTAGCACAGGCCAGAAAGATGACAAACAGCAGTGTCAGGGACGGATCTTCTTAAAAAGAGTGAGTGACATGGACAACAAACTGAAAAAACATCGTTCCCTTTATATTCCTTACGCCGGTCCGGTTTTACTGGAGTTCCCCCTTCTGAACAAAGGCAGCGCCTTTAGCATGGAAGAGCGCAGCAGCTTTAACCTGCTGGGCCTGCTGCCTGAAGTGGTTGAGACCATTGAAGAACAGGCAGAACGTGCCTGGATCCAGTATCAGGGCTTTAAAACCGAAATCGATAAACACATCTACCTGCGTAATATTCAGGACACCAACGAAACCCTCTTCTACCGCCTCGTGCAGAACCATCTTGAAGAGATGATGCCCGTCATTTACACCCCCACCGTCGGCGCGGCGTGTGAACGCTTCTCAGAGATCTACCGTCGTTCCCGCGGTGTGTTCATCTCTTATCAGAACCGTCACAACATGGATGACATTCTGCAAAACGTGCCTAACCACAACATCAAGGTGATCGTGGTGACCGATGGCGAACGTATTCTGGGCCTCGGTGACCAGGGCATTGGCGGGATGGGGATCCCCATCGGTAAGCTCTCGCTGTATACCGCCTGCGGCGGGATCAGCCCGGCCTACACCCTGCCGGTGGTACTTGACGTGGGGACCAATAACCAGCAACTGTTGAACGATCCGCTGTACATGGGCTGGCGTCACCCGCGCATTACCGACGACGAGTACTATCAGTTTGTGGATGATTTCATCCAGGCCGTGAAGCACCGCTGGCCTGACGTGCTGTTGCAGTTCGAAGACTTCGCACAGAAAAACGCCATGCCGCTGCTGAACCGCTACCGCGATGAGATCTGCTCGTTCAACGATGACATTCAGGGCACTGCGGCAGTGACCGTCGGTACGCTGATTGCTGCGAGCCGTGCGGCAGGCAGCCAGCTCAGCTATCAGAAAATTGTCTTCCTGGGTGCAGGCTCCGCGGGCTGCGGCATCGCCGAGCAAATTATTGCCCAGACCCAGCGCGAAGGCTTAAGCGAAGAGCTGGCCCGCTCCCGCGTCTTTATGGTGGACCGTTTTGGCCTGCTGACCGACGGCATGCCAAACCTGCTCCCGTTCCAGACCAAACTGGTGCAGAAGCGCGAAAACCTGAAAAACTGGGATACGGATAACGAAGTGCTCTCGCTTCTTGACGTGGTGCGCAACGTGAAGCCGGACATTCTGATCGGCGTGTCCGGGCAGACCGGCCTCTTCACGGAAGAGATTATTCGCGAGATGCACAAGCACTGCGAACGCCCTATCGTGATGCCGCTGTCTAACCCGACTTCACGCGTGGAGGCAACGCCGCAGGACATCATCGCATGGACCGAAGGTAAGGCACTGGTCGCAACCGGCAGTCCGTTTGATCCGGTGGTGTGGAAGGACAAACTCTACCCCATCGCGCAGTGCAATAACTCCTATATCTTCCCGGGAATTGGTCTGGGAGTTATCGCCTCCGGCGCGTCCCGCATCACCGACGAAATGCTGATGTCCGCGAGCGAAACGCTGGCAGGTCACTCTCCGCTGGTGAATAACGGTGAAGGCCTGGTACTGCCGGAGCTGAAAGACATTCACAAAGTGTCCCGCGCAATTGCCTTCGCGGTAGGCAAAATGGCGCAGCAGCAAGGCGTCGCGGTGAAAACCTCTGCCGATGCGTTGCAGCAGGCGATTGATGATAACTTCTGGATGCCGGAATACCGTAGCTATCGTCGTACTTCGATTTAAATCCGGGTGCTGACCGTTCCCTCGCCCCTCCGGGGCTGAGGGATCTCAGTAATTTGAAAGCAGAAGCGATAACCTTGCCTTCGGAATAACCGAAGGCTTTCAGCGAGGCCCTGGTCCGGCTGTAAATCGCTGAGGCGTTTCCTCCCGTCCCCGATAAGCCGGAAGGAATAAGCCGAAGGGACCGCGAAGCGGCGATTTTCCACCGGAAGCCCGGGTTGCCAGGGTGGTGGCGACTGAGCCACCCTGGCACGTTCACCGGTCATGTCATAACAGAGTAGCAAGGAACGTAAAGTGAACGGAATGACCACCCCAGCCGTATGTTCCCCTCACCCTGGCCCTCTCCCCTGTGGGACGAGGGGATGTTCTCTACCCATATTTATTTGTGGGGATCCCTCAGTCCTTTGGAAGAGGGTGAGACATCATGCCCTTCTTCCACTAGCCAAACCCATTTTCCCCCGCTACACTCCCTTCATCCATTAACCTACTGAATATATAAGGAGGCCAATTATGCTGTACTGTGAAATTTTCAATGTTTCACATACATTTGGTGATCGCACCAGCTCAAGCGTTATCGGTATCGTGCTGCGATAACTTCCGCTTGAGCGAAGACACCAACCCCTGAAATCCCTTCTCTCGGGCTTACTGAGTTATCGTCAGCGATGTTTGACGAGGCATAAACATGCCTGTAACTCTTGGGTAAGCAACAATGAGCACTTTACTCACTGCACAATCTTTACGTGTTGATACGGCGTTTGGCACGCTGTTCGACTCCCTCTCCTTTACGCTGAAAAAAGGCGACCGTATTGGCCTGCTGGGCGACAACGGCTGCGGCAAAAGTACGTTGCTGAAGGTGTTGGACGGCACAGACTCCCCTGCTGCCGGAACCGTCGCATTGGCCGGATACTGTCTGATGGCGCGCGTTGAGCAACACCTGCCAGAAGCCATTTATCCCCTGACCATGCTGGATGCCGTGCTGGCGCAACTGCCCGCGACTGAACGCGAGAGTCTGCACTGGAAAGCTGAAACGCTGCTGGCGGGTATGGGCTTTACACCGCAGGACATGGCCTTAACGTCGGCAACGCTGAGCGGCGGGCAGCACACGCGTCTCCTGCTGGCGCGGGCGCTGATCGGCGATCCAGATCTGTTACTGCTGGACGAACCGAGTAACCACCTCGATTTGCCGACCCTGCTCTGGCTGGAACAGTTTTTACAGAACTGGTCCGGCAGCTTTGTGCTGGTCTCACACGACAGGCAACTATTGGATGCCGTCACCAACGGCAGCTGGATCCTGCGCGATAAGATGTTGCACTACTTCGCCCTTCCCTGCACCGCCGCGCGTCAGGCGCTGGTAGCCAAAGACGAAAGTGATGCGCTGCGGCATAAGGCGGAGCAAAAGGAGATTGACCGCGTATCCGCCAGTGCCAGACGGCTGGCCACCTGGGGCAAGGTCTACGATAACGAAGATCTGGCCCGCAAAGCCAAACAGATGGAAAAGCAGGTCGAACGGCTTAAGGAGAGTCAGACAGAGCTCACCGCAGGCAGTCCGTGGACATTAACCCTGCGCGGTGACGCCCTGCGGGCAGACCGGCTACTGGAGATGGAAAACCTAAGCGTAGCGCCTGAGCCTGGCCTGTCTGAGCTGTTTCACGTCGACATTGCGCGGCTTAGAAGTGGCGATCGCGTGGCTATCGTCGGGCGTAATGGCTGCGGCAAATCATCACTGATGAAGCTTATCTGGCGGCATTTCTCAGGTGAACCTTCAGAGGCTGGCCTGAAACTTCATCCTCGCGTGTCGCCAGGCTATTACGATCAGACGCTGAATCAGCTTTCGGAGGAGGCAACAATCTTTGACGCGCTGGAGCCTTTCGCGCCAGATCCGCAGACCCGTAAAATGGCCCTCATCAGTGCCGGGTTCCCGTGGGCGCGTCACGGGCAAAAAGTCAGTACGCTGAGCGGTGGGGAACGTTCGCGCCTGCTGTTCATCGGCCTGACGCTTGCTCGCTATAGCCTTCTGATGCTGGATGAGCCAACCAACCACCTGGACATGGAAGGCAAAGAGGCGCTGGCGGAAACACTGCAACAGTTTGAAGGCGGAGTGCTGCTGGTGAGCCACGATCGTCAGTTAATTAGCCAGAGCTGTAACCGCTACTGGCTGATTGAGGACGGCAGGCTTAGCGAATGGCACGATGCGGAGGCGGTGTTTGAGCGCCTGCGTGCGAGCACCGGTCCGGTGGTGCCTGGGGCATCGAAGACTGCATCGAAGGCACCACCTTCAGCGTCTAACGATCTGCTCGAACGCCTGGTTGCCCTGGAAATGCTGCTGGAAGAGGATTTGGCGCGCAAGCCAAAACACCAAAAACCGCAGTTGCAGGCGCAATGGCGAAGAGAGATTGAGGAGATAGAAGCCCAACTATAAATCTGTACCCGGCGGTCGTTACGCCGGGTTTTTTACGTTAGCGTTTTCCCCTACTGATTATTAGAGGATCACCGTATTCTTAATCTGAAACTGAATTAATTGATGACATTATGTTGCGGTTGCCTTGCATTACAGCGCCAAAGTATTAATCCTTAATGGGTATTACACCTGCTATGCAGATACTCATTAGTAAAAGGAGAAACACATGAAGGCTGCTGTTGTCACTCAGGATCATCAGGTTAACGTTACAGAGAAAACCTTACGCGCGCTCAAACATGGTGAAGCGCTGCTGAAGATGGAGTGCTGTGGCGTTTGCCATACCGATCTCCATGTTAAAAATGGCGATTTTGGCGACAAGACCGGGGTGATCCTCGGCCATGAAGGGATTGGTATTGTCAAAGAGATTGGTCCGGGCGTCACGTCACTGAAAGTTGGCGATCGTGCAAGCGTGGCGTGGTTCTTCGAAGGCTGTGGCCACTGTGAATATTGTAATACCGGCAACGAAACTCTGTGCCGTGACGTAAAAAACGCGGGTTACTCCGTCGACGGCGGCATGGCGGAAGAGTGCATCGTGACCGCGGATTACGCGGTTAAAGTCCCGGAGGGGCTGGACTCTGCGGCGGCCAGCAGCATCACCTGCGCCGGTGTCACCACCTACAAAGCGGTAAAAGTCTCTGAGATCAAACCCGGCCAGTGGATTGCGATCTATGGCCTTGGCGGTCTGGGCAACCTCGCACTGCAATACGCCAAAAATGTCTTTAATGCGAAAGTTATCGCCATTGACGTGAATGACGAGCAGTTGAAGCTCGCTGCCAGCATGGGCGCAGACTTAACCGTGAACTCCCGCAGTGAAGATGCGGCAAAAGTGATTCAGGAGAAAACCGGCGGCGCACATGCGGCAGTGGTGACGGCGGTAGCGAAAGCGGCCTTCAACTCTGCCGTTGATGCAGTTCGCGCCGGAGGCCGCGTGGTGGCTGTTGGCCTGCCGCCGGAAGCGATGAGCCTGGATATACCACGTCTGGTCCTGGAT
Source organism: Enterobacter cloacae complex sp. IR5428 (assembly GCF_049238585.1). NCBI lineage: Bacteria > Pseudomonadati > Pseudomonadota > Gammaproteobacteria > Enterobacterales > Enterobacteriaceae > Enterobacter > Enterobacter cloacae complex sp. IR5428. Next base: position 328,048 of record NZ_JBMKHV010000001.1, read on the forward strand.
GGAATTCAGGTGGTGGGCTCTCTGGTGGGTACTCGTCAGGATCTGCTCGAAGCCTTCCAGTTTGCGGCTGAAGGTAAGGTGGTTCCGAAAGTCACGATGCGCCCACTGGAAGATATCAACGCCATCTTTAAAGAGATGGAACAGGGCCAGATCCGTGGCCGTATGGTGATTGATTTACGTTCTTAACCGCGGTGGCCGGGTAGCGGGTTTGCCCTGCCCGGCCTGTCACGTAGACGAACGGCGATCGGAAATCCACTCCTGAACCTCGATCTGGAACGTGTCCGGCGCTTTTCGATACATCTTCCGCGCCAGATCCAGGATGGTATGGCGTCCTAACTCCTCTTCCATCCGCTGCTGCGCGCTGTCCATAACCGATCGCACCCCGCACGGTCCGTCACAGACCCAGGCCGGTGGCGTTTCATCAAATACCGCCAGGCGCTGACGCACTTCCCGACATTCGAACATATTCTTATCGCTGTCGATGGCGTGCGCCACGTCCAGCACGCTGATCAGCTCTGCCGGACGCGCCAGCCGGAATCCACCCCCCTTGCCTTCGGTGCTGATAACCAGCCCCGCGCGTGACAAACGAGTGAAAATCTTCCCAAGATAGTCGTACGGTACGCCCTGCAAGGCCGCCATCTCCCGGACGCTCATCTCACGCTCATTGCCTTTTGCATCCACCATACACATCAGGCTATGAATGCCATATTCCACACCAGAACTGTAAAACGCCATGGCTCACTCCGGGTTATTGTTCGCTGCATTATAACGAATTTTAACTCAGAAAGAAGTTGTCGTAGTTAACTCCGACAAGTATAGTGGCAGTTATGTCAGACACACAGCCTGACGAACAAAAGGATCGAGTATGAAAAAGCAGATTTTAATTGTGGGTAGTGGGTTTTCCGGTATGTGGGCTGCGGTCAGCGCCGCGCGTCTTTCTGCTCTGGAAGGTAATAATAGCCTCAGCATTGCCGTGCTGGCCCCGGTGCCGGAACTGCGCGTTCGTCCACGTTTTTATGAAGAGAACGTGTCGACGATGGTCGCGCCACTGACCGAACTGTTTGCTGAGCTGGGTATTGCCTTTATTTCGGGCGAAGCACAACGTATTGATACCTCATCTAAAACCGTTTTGTATCGCGATTCAAACGGCGCCATTGCCGAAGTCAACTGGGAACGTCTGATCCTCGCAACCGGTAGCCAGACTAAACGTCCGCCGATTGCCGGTCTGACTGAATACGCATTTGATATCGACCAACTCGACTCCGCCAGGCTGTTCGAGCAACATCTTGATTCGCTGGTTTCGCGCCCCTCCACCCCAGAACGCAATACCGTGGTCGTGTGTGGCGGCGGTTTTACCGGCATTGAGCTGGCAACGGAACTCCCTGCTCGTCTTCGCACCCGCTTCGGCGCCGATACAAAGACTAAAGTAATCGTAGTTGAAAGAGGTGCAACTATTGGCGGGCGTTACAGCGAGGCGCTGCGTAACACCATTGAAGAAGCAAGCAACACGCTGGACGTTGAATGGCGTTTAAACAGTGAAATTGAAGCTATTGATGCCAGCGGCGTGACGCTGAAAAACGGAGAGCGCATTGCCAGCGCGACTGTAGTGTGGACGGCAGGGGTAGAAGCTAACCCCCTCAGCCTGCAAATTGACGGGGAACGCGACACTCAGGGACGCCTTATCGTCACCGACACGTTGCAGATCCCTGCGCATCCGGAGGTTTACGCGACGGGTGATATGGCGCACGCCAAAACGGACGATGCGGGCAACACGGCACTGATGACCTGCCAGCACGCGATCCAGCTGGGGAAATTCGCCGGACATAACGCAGCTGCCAGCCTGTTAAATCTGGAGCCGTACCCTTACCGTCAGGTGAATTACGTCACCTGTCTGGATCTGGGTGGCTGGGGCGCGGTGTACACCGAGGGCTGGGAACAGCGTGTTAAATCCGTGCGCGAGGAAGGCAAAAAGATCAAAGTCGCCATCACCAACGAACTGATTTACCCGCCAGCAGCAGACAAAGCTGTCGCATTTGCCGCCGCTGACCCGCTGGCGAAATTCGTGTAGTCCCCTCCTGTGCCCGCGACCAGCGGGCAAAGCGTGAAATCAGGCCAGCGCTCCTGCGTTGGCCTGACGCTTTTTGGCACATAAAAAACCGTACATCAACAGAGAGGTCATTGCTGAGAAGGATAAGATCGCTGCCGGAAGCGTGACATAGCTCCAGCTAAAGCCGAGCGTAATCATCATTCCACCGAAATACGCGCCTATTGCGCTGCCGAGGTTAAACGCCATTTGCCCGCCTGCGGCCCCCAGCATTTCGCCGCCTTTCGCATTTTGCAGCAGCAGTATTTGCAGCGGCGCAGAGAGCGCAAACAGCCCGGCGCAGCAAACAAATCCCATTACCAGTGAAGCTGTTTTAAGCTCGCCAAACGCGAACAGTAACAGCAGCGAAGCCACAATCACCATGTCGGTGGTGGCAGCGATGCGCAGCGGGCTAAAGCGCGACGACAGCTTGCCGCTGAAGACATTACCCAGCACCATGCCCAGCCCCATCAGCATCATGATCGCGGTCATGACGCCCTCGGAAAAGCCTGACACGTTGACCATAAACGGCTTCACGAAGCTAAACCAGGCAAACACCCCGGCATTGCCAAACATCGTAGCGGCAAAAATCAGCCACGGTTCCGGTTTTTTCAGGAAGTGGAATTGTTCTGTCAGCCGGGTGGTTGTCGTGTCGTGAATGTCTGGCACCCACAGCAGAACAGAGAGGATCACCAGCGCATCAAAGACGGCAATCAAAAAGAAGGTGTAACGCCAGTTAAATTCATGTCCCAGCCACGTCCCGAGCGGGACGCCAAGCAAATTGGCAACGGTCATCCCGGCAATCATCCCTGCTACAGCAACCGTCACCTTACCCGGTGGCGCAATTTTTGACAGGATTATCGCCCCCACACCGAAAATCGCGCCATGCGGGAAACCAGAGATTAAGCGCCCCGCCGCCAGCCCTATGTAGGTGTCAGAGAAGGTAAAGAGCGCGTTACCGACGACGCACATCGCCACCAGAAACAGCAGCGTTGTTTTCAGCGAAAATTTACTGGAGAACAGCGCCACAATCGGCGCGCCGATCACTACGCCAAAAGCGTAAAACGAAATCATATTTCCGGCGGAGGGAATCGAAATGCCCGTATCATGAGCCAGTTCTGTCAGCACGCCCATGATGCCAAATTCAGCCATCCCCAGGCCAAAGGTAGCCAGTGCTAACGAAAAAATTGTTTTTTTCATACCGCGACCACTGTTAAAAAATACGCAGCGTGCATTATTGATTAAACTTGTATGGTGAACCAGTTCAAATCAGCTTTCTGACACATTAATCCATTCATTCAGGCCGATTACACGCTTAGTACGGCCTCGATCCCGCGACCGGACCGATAGGGAGACCCGCCATGGTCAGTAAGAAGAAAACCCGTGTTGTTGATGATGTCGTTAAAAACGCGCCGCTCAAAACCAAAGCGTACGAGCAAGAGCTTCGCCGCCTCCATGTTGAACTGGTTAAGCTCCAGCAATGGGTGGTCGCCAAAGGGTTAAAGGTCTGTATTGTTTTTGAAGGGCGAGACGGCGCGGGTAAAGGCGGCGCCATCAAAGCCATCACCGAACGCGTCAGCCCCCGGGTGTTTCGCGTTGTTGCGTTACCGGCCCCCACCGATAAAGAGAAAAGTCAGCTCTATTTTCAGCGTTACGTTCCCCATCTGCCCTCTGCCGGTGAAATCGTCATTTTTGACCGGAGCTGGTACAACCGCGCAGGCGTGGAAAGAGTAATGGGTTTCTGTACCGAAGAGCAGGCCGACAAATTTCTTGATGGAACGCCGGTGATGGAAAAAGCGATGGTCGATGCCGGGATCATATTGTTGAAATACTGGCTTGAAGTAACGCCAAAAGAGCAGGAACGCCGCCTGCGCGATCGCATTAATGATGGTCGCAAGATCTGGAAGCTGTCTCCAATGGACATAAAATCTTTCAATCTGTGGGATGAATATACCCTCGCCCGTGATGCGATGTTTAAAGCGACCGACACCGCCTGGGCGCCGTGGTTTGTGGCGCGCTCAGAAGATAAAAAACGGGTTCGGTTGAATATTATTTCGCATCTGCTTTCACAGATCCCCTATAAAGAAATTCACGTTGACAAGGTGGATTTACCGAAACGCAAGATCGGCAAAGTGAAGCCAACAAAATATCCCTTCCGGTATATTGCAGAGCGGTTTTGATACAGGGAAGCAGACCAGCACAAGCGCAGCGCCGCCGGACAATGCCGACGGCGCGAGGTTTACTTCAACCCTTCCGAACTCTCTTTTTGCGCTTCAAGACGCTCAATGTCGCGGTACCAGCGCGGATGGTGCTTCTGCGCCCAGCGGCGGCTCACCTTCCCTTCAATCATGCCTTTAATCGATCCTTTCACCCAGAATGCCATATACATATGGATCAGAATGGCGTGGATCAGAATAATGGCCGAGGTCGCGTGGATCAGCAGCGCATAACGCACTACCTGAATCGGGAAATAGTGCGCAAAATACGGACGCCAGATGATCACCCCGGTCACCAGCAGCACAAAAATCATGCTCATGATGGTCCAGAACATCATCTTCTGCCCGGCGTTATATTTGCCCACCTTCGCGACTTTATGCTCGTTGCCTTTCAGAACCTCAACAATCCCTTTTAGCCACGGAATATCCTGCTTGTCAGGGATGTTGTGATGAACGAAACGCACAAACATAAACATCAGCACCACGAAAATCAGTACGCCGAAGAACGGATGCAGTATGCGCCCCATCTGCGGTGTCCCGAAGGTTTCCGTTAGCCACTGTAGCGTCGGGAAGAAGAACGAAATGCCGGATACCGCCACCAGGAAGAAGCAGATGACCACCGTCCAGTGACAGGCGCGATCGACAAATTTTGTGCGCACTATCATTTTCGACTTACTCATGATGCTCCTCCTCGTCGTCATCCACCTCTTTATTCGGCCCGATACCGATGTAGTGATAAATCAGCCCGGCAAAGGTGGCGATAAAGCCCGCCGCTGAGAGCGGCTTAAGCGCCCCTTTCCAGAGGTTGATTGAGGTATCGATCGCCGGATCTTTCGGCAGATTGTGATACAGCTCCGGCTGGTCATTGTGGTGCAGAACATACATGACGTGCGTACCGCCCACGCCCTGCGGGTTATAAATCCCGGCCTTGTCATAGCCGCGCGCTTTGAGCTTATCCACCCGCTGCTGCGCCACTTCCAGCATCTCTTTTTTGGTGCCGAAGTGGATAGCCCCGGTAGGACAGGTCTTCACGCAGGCAGGCTCCTGTCCGACGCTGACGCGATCGACACACAGCGTGCATTTATAGACCCGGTTATCTTCTTTATTGAGGCGCGGGATATTAAACGGACAGCCTGCGATGCAGTAGCCGCAGCCGATACAGTTATCCTGCTGGAAGTCGACGATCCCGTTGGCGTACTGAATAATTGCACCCGCAGACGGGCATGCCTTCAGGCAGCCCGGATCTTCACAGTGCATACAGCCGTCTTTACGGATTAGCCACTCCAGCTTGCCGTTCTGGTCGGTTTCGCTAAAGCGCATCACCGTCCAGGACTTGGCGCTCAGATCAGCCGGGTTATCGTAAACGCCAACGCAGTGCCCCACCTCGTCGCGGATATCGTTCCACTCCGAGCAGGCCACCTGGCAGGCCTTACAGCCCACGCAGGAGGAGACATCGATCAGCTTGGCGACTTCTGCCTTGTAGTCCCGCGCGCGAGGCGCGGGCGTTATCGGGTTGGTCGCGGAGCGTTTAATAATGTCTTGTGTTTCCATCGCCATTTAATCGCTCCTTACGCTTTCTCGATGTTGACCAGAAACGCTTTATACTCCGGCGTTTGCGAGTTGGAATCGCCGACGTTTGGCGTCAGGGTATTGGCGATGTAACCTTTCTGCGCCACCCCTTCAAAGCCCCAGTGCAGCGGGATGCCGACGGTTTCTACCTGCTGGCCGTGTACGTTCAGACTTTGCAGACGACGGGTGACCACCGCTACCGCGCGAATAAAGCCGCGCTTGCTGCTCACCGTCACGCGATCGCCATTGGCAATGCCTTTCGCCTTCGCCAGCGTTTCGCTTATCTCCACAAACTGTTCCGGCTGCGCGATGGCGTTAAGCCGCGCATGTTTGGTCCAGGTATGGAAATGCTCGGTCAGGCGGTAGGTAGTTCCGACATACGGGAACTTGTCCTTTTTACCTAAACGCAGCACGTCATCTTCATAGATACGCACTACCGGGCTGGAGACCACGTTCGGGTGCAGCGGGTTAGTGCCGAGCGGCGTTTCCATCGGCTCGTAATGTTCCGGGAACGGCCCTTCCGCCAGCTTGTCGATGGCAAACAGACGCCCCAACCCTTCCGGCTGCATGATAAACGGCCCGGTGTTGCTGCCCGGCGCGGCGGTGTTGAAGTCCGGGATATCGTTCCCCGTCCACTTCGTGCCGTTCCACTCGATCAGCATGCGTTTCGGATCCCACGGCTTACCGTTCACGTCTGCCGAGGCACGGTTGTACAGTACGCGGCGGTTCAACGGCCACGCCCATGCCCAGCCCAGCGTGTTGCCCAAGCCTGACGGATCGGCGTTATCACGGTTGGCCATCTGGTTACCCTGCTCCGTCCAGCTGCCGGTGTAGATCCAGCAGGACGAGGCCGTGCTGCCGTCGTCACGCAACAGCGCGAAGCTATTGAGCAACTGGCCTTTCTTCGCCACCAGATTGCCGTTGGCATCGTACAGATCGGCCAGCGCCACGCCGTTGTTCTCTTTTGCCACCTCTTCAGACTCAGGATGATCCGGCTGCTTGTAGTTCCAGCTCATCTTCAGCAGCGGCTCAGCGCCTTTGCCGCCTTCGGTGCGGTACATTTCGCGCAGACGATGGTAAATCCCGGCCAGAATTTCGCCGTCATTACGCGCTTCACCCGGCGCATCCTGACCTTTCCAGTGCCACTGTAGCCAGCGGCCAGAGTTGGCAATAGAACCGTCCTCTTCCGCAAAGCAGGTCGATGGCAGTCGGAACACCTCGGTCTGAATGGATGCCGGATCGACATCGTTAGACTCGCCGTGGTTCTGCCAGAACGTAGACGTTTCGGTGACCAGCGGATCGATAACCACCATGTACTTCAGCTTGCTCAGGCTGCGAACGACTTTGTTTTTATCCGGGAATGACGCCACCGGGTTAAAGCCCTGGCAGATATACCCCGTGACGTCGCCCTTATCCATCATGTTGAAATACTTGATGACATCGTAAGCCTGATCCCATTTCGGCAACCACTCAAAGCCCCAGTCATTCTCTTTCTGCGCCGCATCGCCGTAGAACGATTTCATCAGACTGACGGCAAACTTCGGATAGTTACTCCAGTAGTTCACCTGGTCCGGACGCGTCGCTTTTGGCGTGTTGGCGTCAAGCCAGCTTTGCCAGTCGGTCTGCTTCTCCGACGGCAGGGTCAGGTAACCCGGCAGGCTGGTCGACAGCAGGCCGAGATCGGTTAAGCCCTGAATGTTGGAGTGTCCGCGCAGGGCGTTCACGCCACCACCGGCCATCCCCATGTTGCCGAGCAGCAGCTGGATCATCGCCATGGTACGGATGTTCTGCGCGCCCACGGTATGCTGCGTCCAGCCCAGCGCGTACAGGAAGGTGGTTGTTCTGTCGGCGGCACTGGTGGAGGCCAGCACTTCACATACTTTCAGGAAGTCTGCTTTCGGCGTACCGCAGATGTTTTCCACCACGTCTGGCGTATAACGGGAAACATGCTGTTTCAGCAAGTTCCAGACGCAGCGTGGATCGCTCAGGGTCTCATCGCGTTTCGCGTAGCCGTTTTCGTCGAATTGATAGTTCCAGGACGATTTATCGTACTGACGTTTCTCTGCGTCATAGCCGCTGAACAGGCCATCTTCGAAGGCGAAATCTTCCCGCACCAGCAGGCCGGCATTGGTGTAATGCTTAACGTATTCCGCGTTAATCTTATTGTTTTCGATCAGGTACAACAGCACGCCGGAAAGGAACGTAATATCCGTACCGGAGCGTATCGGCGCATAAATATCAGCCACCGATGCCGTACGCGTAAAGCGTGGATCGACGACAATCAGCGTCGCATCGTTGTTGTTTTTCGCTTCCATCGCCCAGCGGAATCCCACCGGATGGGCTTCAGCGGCGTTACCGCCCATCACCACCACGACGTTTGCGTTTTTGATATCAACCCAGTGGTTGGTCATCGCACCGCGACCAAATGTTGGAGCAAGACTTGCTACCGTTGGTCCGTGTCAGACGCGCGCCTGGTTATCAACCGCCAGCATGCCGAGGGAGCGCACAAATTTTTGCGTCAGCATGCCGGTCTCATTACTTGCCGCAGATGCACACAGCATCCCGGTGGAGGTCCAGCGGTTTACCGTAACGCCCTGCTCGTTCTTTTCAATAAAGTTGGCGTCGCGATCCGCTTTCATCAGTTTTGCAATACGTGAGAAGGCCTCGTCCCAGGAGATGCGCTGCCATTTATCAGAGCCCGGCGCACGATATTCCGGATAGCGCAGACGGTTTTCACTGTGGACGTAGTCCAGCAGCCCCGCCCCTTTCGGGCAAAGCGCCCCGCGGCTCACCGGATGGTCCGGGTCCCCTTCAATATGATAAATCGCTTCTTTGGCGTTCTTCGCGCCATCACCCAGGCTATACATTAATAGCCCACAACCCACGGAGCAGTATGTGCAGGTGTTACGGATCTCTTTCGCGCGCAGCAGTTTATAGTTGCGTGCCTGAGCCAGCGCCATTTTGGGAGCGAATCCCAGCATTGCGGCTGTTGTTCCGGCCATACCGCCCGCGCAGATTTTAAAAAATTGTCTGCGGCTGACGTCCATTGCTGTCCTCGTTATCTGATAAGACTTCGCGCCGCAAACTAACAGCAAAGCCCCTGTTTTTTTTGCGTCAAATCAAGGTCGCCGAACTTCGCCCCCTTAATAGTCACCGCCGGTATGATTTATTACTCCTTTCGGGTTAACCGCGAAACAGAAAATTCGCCTGGTGAATGGGTTAGATGCTATAAGTTTACCCTTTGATTTTTATGAGACTGGCAGGGTATGGACAGAAAAAGAGCAACGCTGATTGGCCTGGTGGCCATACTGCTGTGGAGTACCATGGTGGGTCTCATCCGCAGCGTCAGTGAGGGACTTGGCCCGGTGGGGGGCGCAGCAATGATCTACACCGTCAGCGGATTATTGTGTCTGGCGACGGTAGGTTTCCCTGATATTAAACGGTTTTCGAAAGGCTATCTCATTGCGGGCAGCGTCCTGTTTGTCAGCTATGAAATGTGCCTTGCCCTGTCGCTTGGCTTTGCCGCGACGCGCTCGCAGGCAATTGAGGTGGGCATGGTCAATTATCTCTGGCCAAGCCTGACGATTGTGTTCGCCATTTTGTTCAACGGACAAAAATCCACCCTGTGGGTGATCCCCGGCTTAGCGATCTCCCTGTTGGGCGTGGGCTGGGTCTTAGGCGGCGAAAACGGGCTGCACGTTCACGACATCATGCAGAACATCGTTTCCAGCCCGCTGAGCTACGGGCTGGCATTTGCCGGTGCCTTTATCTGGGCCGCCTACTGCACCGTCACCAGCAGGTATGCCAGAGGGCAAAATGGCATTACTCTTTTCGTCCTGCTGACCGCCCTGAGCCTGTGGGTCAAATATGCCGTCAGCGATCAGCCTGAAATGGTATTCAGCGTGCCGGTAGTCGTGAAGCTGTTGATGTGTGGTGTTGCCCTTGGCTTTGGCTACGCCGCCTGGAACATTGGGATCCTCCACGGTAACGTCACGGTGCTTGCGGCCGTCTCCTACTTCACCCCGGTACTCTCTGCCGCGCTGGCGGCTATTATGCTGAGCTCTCCGCTTTCATTCTCATTCTGGCAAGGTGCATTAATGGTTTGCGCAGGATCATTACTTTGCTGGTATGCCACCCGCAAATAGCATTTTAATTTTACCGGGCACGAATTATGCCCGGTAAAAATTAACATTATTTTAATATGTGATCACAGTAAAGAATATTATTTATAACATTCGTATGTATTTCTATTTCTGTATAGAGTACTCATAAAAAGTCAGATCCGTTGTGGAAATTGACATAAACTGACAACGCAGGTAATTAATTCAACCCCAATATTCCCGCACTATATAGCACATAGTGCAATAGTTTATTTCTGGATGTTTCTTTTAAAAAACAGTTGCAGGCTCCAGGATAAATCCACAAGCCACTGTTTTAAAAGTCAATAACGCGGCCAATTCCTTGACATTACCTGCCAAGCCCTTTTATCTCTCTCTAAAAACAAAAACGCATGGCAACTATTTCCAGCCTTATTATCGTGTTTTGTTAATAATCAATTTATGTATATAAATTAACCTTACTGAGCGATTTAAGGGAAATTTATCGGATCAGGATCACACTAATTGAAATTATCTTTAATATTTTGAAACTTATTATTGAAAGCAGTCTACGGAATTTTAAAAATAGTCTGCCATTGACGATAAGCCTCGTTTAAAAATCGCTCAGGTGGCTTAGGAAATACCTAAATAAAATTATAAGGGTTAGTTAAGATGAAACTTAAATTAGTTGCAGTGGCAGTGACTTCCATGTTGGCGGCTGGCGTTGTTAACGCGGCTGAAGTTTTTAACAAAGACGGTAACAAACTGGATCTGTACGGCAAAGTTACTGGTCTGCACTATTTTTCTGATGATGCTGGTAGCGACGGCGACAAAACATACGTTCGTCTGGGCTTCAAAGGTGAAACTCAGATCAACGATCAGCTGACCGGATACGGCCAGTGGGAATATGAGTTCAAGGGCAACCGCTCTGAAGCTCAGGGTTCCGACGGCAACAAAACCCGTCTGGCCTTCGCTGGTCTGAAATTCGATGAATTCGGTTCCTTCGACTACGGTCGTAACTACGGTGTTGCTTATGACATCGGCGCATGGACTGACGTTCTGCCAGAGTTCGGTGGCGATACCTGGACGCAGACTGACGGCTTCATGACCGGTCGTACCACTGGCGTTGCCACCTACCGTAACACCGACTTCTTTGGTCTGGTTGACGGCCTGAACGTGGCTGCCCAGTACCAGGGTAAAAACGACCGTTCAGAGATCACCGAATCCAACGGTGACGGCTGGGGTCTGTCTTCTACCTATGAATTCGACGGCTTCGGTGTGGGTGCGACCTACGCGAAATCTGACCGTACTGACCGTCAGGTTCGTGCTGCAAGCAACCTGAACGCCGGTGGCGAAAACGCAGAAGTCTGGGCTGCTGGCCTGAAGTACGATGCGAACAACATCTACCTGGCAACCACCTACTCTGAAACCCGCAACATGACGGCGTTCGGTAGCGGTCACGTTGCCAACAAAGCACAGAACTTCGAAGTTGTGGCTCAGTACCAGTTTGACTTCGGTCTGCGTCCATCCATCGCTTACCTGAAATCCAAAGGTAAAGACATCGGTTCTTATGGCGACCAGGACCTGGTTGAATACGTTGACGTTGGCGCGAGCTACTACTTCAACAAAAACATGTCCACCTACGTTGATTACAAAATCAACCTCGTGGATGACAGCCAGTTCACCAAAGATGCCAAAGTGGCTACCGACAACATCGTGGCTGTAGGTCTGACCTACCAGTTCTAAGAGGTGTTAGTTCAAAAGGCCAGCCCTCGCGGCTGGCCTTTTTTTTACTGCTGCCCTCCGACCTTCGCCAGACTAAACCAGATCCCGATCGCCAGAATCATCAGCATGGCTCCCGCACTGCCCAGGGCCACGCTGTGCGAGGTGATGAACGCGGTTTTTGCCGCCGTCATCACCGGCTCGGCCAGTGACGGCGTCAGCTCCTGCGCGACCTTCATCGCTTCACCGATGGACGACGAGGCTTTATCGGTCAGCGACGCGCTCAGCCCCTGCGGCAGTACAATTGACGCCGAAAAGCTGCGGGTTAACAACAGACCGAAAATGGCGATCCCGAGACCAGCGCCCAGCTCGTAGGACATGGTTTCGATCGCGCCTGCCGCGGCCGCTTTCTCTTTCGGCGCGGCAGCCATGATCGCTGACGTCGATGCCAGCAGTGCGCTGGCGGCACTGAAGCCCAGCAGCACCATCAGGCTCCACGCCTGCCACTGTTGGGTGCTGAAATCGAGCGTCGACAGGCCGATAAAACTGATCGCGCTTAGCCCCATGCCTCCGGCCGCGACAATGCGCAGCCCCAGACGCCCGACCAGCACACCCGCGATCGGCCCGCTAAATCCGCTCGCCACCATCACCGGCAGCATAAATATCCCTGCTTCAAACGGCGTAAAACCATGCACGAACTGCAACTCCTGCGCCATCAGCAGTTCAAAGCCCACCAGCGCAATCATGGCGGTCATCGCCATGACCACGCCGCTTAAAATAATGCGATGGCAAAACAGACGCATGTCGATCATTGGCACGCGCGCGCGCAGCTGGATACGGACGAAAATAAACAGCATCACCGCCCCGGTAAGCAGCGTAGAGGCCACCATCCACGGCGACAGCACCCCTTTCAGGGCGGTTTTGGCGCTGTAGACCAGCAGTAAAATGGCGACAATCAGCATAATGGCATGGCTAATATTGAGCGGCTGCTCGGGCCGACCCTGCTGAGCAGGCACAAAGCGCGCAGCAAGCGAAACCACGATCAGCACGATCGGCACGTTAATCAGGAAGACCGAACCCCAGTAAAAGTGCTCCAGCAGCATGCCGCCAATCAGCGGGCCAAATGCCGCGCCGCCCGACCCAACGGCAGCCCAGACGCCAAGGGCGATGTTACGGTGCCGCACGTCAATAAACAGCGTGCGGATCCCTGCAAGCGTAGCCGGAATGATCATCGCCGCGCCAATCGCCAGCGACGCGCGGGCGGCAATCAGCCAGCCCGCGGACGGCGCAAAAGCCGCCGCTAACGATGACAGGCCAAACAGCACGCTGCCGATCATCAGCAGGCGCTTAAAACCTATGCGATCGCCCAGCGCGCCCATCGGCAGCACCATCCCCGCCATCACCAGCGAGTAAATATCAATAATCCACAGCAATTCGTTGCCGCTGGCACCAAGCGTCATGCTCAATGTTGGCGCCGCCACGTGCAGCACCGTCGCGTCAATCGCCACCGGGATATACACCAGCACGATAATCACTAACGCTAACCACTGACGAAACATAAATTTCCTTTTCAGTTAAAAACTGGACACATGTCCAGATTGCGATCCTACGTAAAGTTGAACACTTGTCCAGCTCTTTGTTACACTCGTTTCGTTGCCATTGAGAGTGAGAAATTATGCGTTATCTGAGCAAGGACGAGCGGCGGGAAGAGATCCTACAGGCCGCAATGCGCGTGGCGCTGACCGAAGGATTCGCTGCGATGACCGTGCGCCGAATCGCTACCGAAGCGGGCGTCGCCACCGGGCAGGTGCATCACCACTTTGCGTCGGCCGGCGAGCTTAAATCGCTGGCGTTTGTCAGGCTGATCCGCGATTTGCTGGATGCTGAAATCGTTGGCGAAAACGCAGGCTGGCGCGAGCGCCTGCATGCCATGCTCGGCAGCGATGACGGTGGGTTTGAGCCCTACATTCGACTGTGGCGGGAGGCGCAAATTCTCGCCAGCCGGGATAGCGATATCAAAGGCGCTTACGTTTTGACCATGGAGATGTGGCACCAGGAAACGGTCGCAATTATCCGCGCCGGGGCGGAGGCCAACGCCTTTACGCTTGCTGATCAGCCGGAAAATATCGCCTGGCGTTTAATTGGTCTGGTATGTGGCCTGGATGGCATATATGTCTTAAATATGCCTGAAATGGACGACGCGGCATTTAATAAGCATCTGGATAAACTTATCTCCCTCGAATTGTTTTAATACTCCCATCGGAGTATTAATTTCTGCAAATAGTTACAATTAGTAACACATAAAGCGAACCCTGATTCCCATTCCAAACTCAGGGATTCGCTTTTTTATCTATCCTTTCAGATGTATCCCATAACATCCTATAAATTTCATACGCCAATGACAGGTATCTTTCTGTTTTTCCTTCTTTTTCTCTCCACTTCGGTAAGCAAGAGGGTGATATGTCACATCAAAGCGAGAAGAGTAATCAGCATCTGTTGAGTAACTGGAAACCGGAAAACGCGCAATTTTGGGAGAATAAAGGGAAACATATCGCACGAAGAAACCTGTGGATTTCCGTGGCATGTTTGCTTCTGGCGTTTTGCGTCTGGATGTTGTTTAGCGCTATTGCGGTAAATCTTAATAAGGTCGGATTTAATTTCAGCACCGATCAGCTTTTTATGCTAACGGCATTACCTTCTCTCTCCGGCGCGATATTGCGTGTCCCCTACTCTTTTATGGTGCCGATATTTGGCGGGCGTTACTGGACCGTGTTAAGCACCGTTATCCTGGTCGTACCCTGTGTCTGGCTTGGGATCGCCATCCAGAATACCGCCACGCCCTATTGGATCTTCATCATCATCGCACTGCTGTGCGGTTTTGCCGGTGCCAACTTCGCTTCCAGTATGGGAAACATCAGCTTCTTCTTCCCGAAAGCCAGACAGGGCAGCGCACTGGGCATTAACGGCGGGCTGGGTAACCTGGGCGTGAGTGTGATGCAGCTGGTTGCGCCGCTGGTGATTTTCCTGCCGATGTTTACCTTCCTCGGCGTGCACGGCGTACCGCAGGAGGATGGCTCGACGATGTGGCTGGCGAACGCGGCGTGGATCTGGGCGCCGCTGCTGATTCTGGCCACCATTGCGGCGTTTTTTGGCATGAATGACATCGCCAGCTCGAAAGCGTCCATTGCCAGCCAGCTTCCGGTGCTTAAGCGCTTTCATCTCTGGCTGCTGAGCCTGCTTTATCTGGCAACCTTCGGCTCGTTTATCGGTTTCTCGGCAGGCTTTGCCATGTTGTCGAAAACCCAGTTTCCGGACGTTAATATCCTCCACCTCGCCTTCTTTGGCCCACTGATCGGCGCCCTGGCGCGTTCGGCTGGCGGAATGATTTCGGACAGACTGGGCGGCGTAAGGGTGACGCTGATCAACTTTATCTTTATGGCCATCTTTAGCGCCCTGATTTTCCTGACGCTCCCCGGGTCTGGTTCAGGCAGCTTTATCGCCTTCTATCTGGTCTTTATGGGCCTGTTTCTGACCGCAGGCCTGGGTAGCGGCTCGACCTTCCAGATGATCGCGATTATCTTTCGCCAAATCACCCTCGACCGCGTGAAAAAACAGGGCGGGAGCGATGAACAGGCACAGCATGAAGCGGTGACCGAAACGGCTGCGGCGCTGGGGTTTATCTCTGCCATCGGTGCGGTGGGCGGGTTCTTTATTCCCAAAGCCTTTGGCACCTCCCTGGCGATGACCGGTTCCCCGGTGGGCGCCATGAAAGTCTTCCTCGTGTTTTACATCGTCTGCGTGCTCGTCACCTGGCTGGTGTACGGCCGCAAATCCTCACAAAAATAATAACTACCTCTTCGCCGGAGCGTGATGCCTCACCCTCCGGCCATGTTATCGAAGCAGGAGAAATGTCATGAGCAAACTGTTGGACCGCTTCCGTTACTTCAAAACAAAAGGCGACAGTTTCGCCGATGGGCACGGCCAGGTGTACCACACCAACCGCGACTGGGAGGACAGCTACCGTCAGCGCTGGCAGTTCGACAAGATTGTGCGATCCACCCACGGCGTTAACTGCACCGGCTCCTGTAGCTGGAAGATTTATGTCAAAAATGGCCTGGTGACATGGGAAACCCAGCAGACCGACTACCCGCGTACCCGCCCTGACCTGCCTAACCACGAACCGCGCGGCTGCCCGCGTGGCGCAAGCTACTCCTGGTATCTCTACAGCGCCAACCGTCTCAAGTACCCGCTGGTACGCCGCAGGCTGATCGAGCTCTGGCGCGAGGCGCTGGCGCAGCATACCGATCCGGTGCTGGCCTGGGATGCCATTCAGAACGATCCGCAAAAAGCGCAAAGCTACAGAAAGGCGCGGGGTAAAGGCGGGTTTATCCGCTCAAACTGGAAAGAGCTTAACCAGCTGATTGCTGCCGCCAACGTCTGGACCATCAAAAATTACGGCCCGGATCGGGTAGCCGGTTTTTCCCCTATCCCGGCCATGTCGATGGTCTCTTATGCCGCCGGTACGCGCTATCTCTCCCTGCTCGGCGGCACCTGCCTGAGCTTCTATGACTGGTACTGCGATTTGCCTCCGGCATCGCCGATGACCTGGGGCGAGCAGACCGACGTGCCGGAATCGGCGGACTGGTACAACTCCAGCTATATCATTGCCTGGGGCTCGAACGTGCCGCAGACGCGTACCCCGGACGCCCACTTCTTTACCGAAGTGCGTTACAAAGGCACCAAGACCGTCGCCATTACGCCGGACTTCTCGGAGGTGGCGAAGCTCAGCGACCAGTGGCTGGCCCCCAAACAGGGTACCGACAGTGCCCTTGCCATGGCGATGGGGCATGTGATCCTCAAAGAGTTCCACCTTGATAACCCGAGCGATTACTTCCTCAACTATTGCCGCCGCTACACCGACATGCCGATGCTGGTCCTGCTGGATGAACAGGCTGACGGTCGCGTGGTGCCGGGCCGCATGCTGCGCGCGTCGGATCTGGCCGACGGGCTGGGTGAAACCAATAATCCGGAGTGGAAAACCATCGCCTTTGACGTAGCCGGAAATCTGGTGGCGCCGAACGGCTCTATCGGTTTCCGCTGGGGCGAAAAAGGCAAATGGAACCTGGAGTCGCTGGCCGCGGGACAGGAGACCGAGCTGACGCTTTCCCTGCTCATCACCCACGACAGTGTGGCAGACGTGGCCTTCCCTTACTTCGGGGGCAACGAGAACCCGCATTTCCGCAGCGTGAAGCAGGAGCCGGTGCTGACGCGCCGCGTACCGAGTAAAACCCTGACGCTGGCCGACGGCAGCCAGAGACGCGTGGTCAGCGTGTACGATCTGGTGCTCGCAAACTACGGCCTCGATCGCGGTCTGGAAGACAGTAACGCGGCGGCAAACTACGCCGAGATCAAAGCCTACACCCCGGCCTGGGGCGAACAAATTACCGGCGTACCCGCTTACCTGATAGAAAAAATCGCCCGTGAATTTGCCGACACGGCGCACAAAACCCATGGTCGTTCGATGATCATCCTCGGGGCCGGTGTGAACCACTGGTACCACATGGACATGAACTACCGCGGGATGATCAACATGCTGGTCTTCTGCGGCTGCGTCGGGCAAAGCGGCGGCGGCTGGTCGCACTATGTCGGCCAGGAGAAACTGCGTCCGCAAACCGGCTGGCTGCCGCTGGCCTTCGCGCTGGACTGGAACCGTCCGCCGCGCCAGATGAACAGCACCTCTTACTTCTACAACCACGCCAGCCAGTGGCGCTATGAGAAGCTCACCGCACAGGAGCTGCTTTCTCCTCTTGCAGACGCGTCGAAATTCACCGGACATCTGATTGATTTCAACGTCCGCGCCGAGCGCATGGGCTGGCTCCCTTCCGCGCCGCAGCTCAACCTCAACCCGCTGCACGTTAAGGCCCGTGCCGACGCCGCCGGAATGTCGCCGCAGGATTACACCGTGCAGGCGTTAAAATCGGGCGATATTCGCTTCGCCTGCGAACAGCCGGACAACGGCAAGAACCACCCGCGCAACCTGTTTGTCTGGCGTTCTAACCTGCTTGGCTCGTCCGGAAAAGGCCATGAGTACATGCTCAAATACCTGCTTGGCACCGAGAGCGGGATCCAGGGCGAGGATTTAGGCTCAACGGATGATGTCAAACCTGAAGAGGTGGAATGGCAAACCGCCGCCATTGAGGGCAAGCTGGATCTGCTGGTGACGCTCGATTTCCGTATGTCCAGCACCTGCCTGTTCTCCGATATCGTCCTGCCGACCGCCACCTGGTATGAAAAAGACGATATGAATACCTCGGACATGCATCCGTTTATTCACCCGCTCTCTGCCGCCGTTGACCCCGCGTGGGAGTCCCGCAGTGACTGGGAGATCTACAAAGGCATCGCCAAAGTCTTCTCTGAAGTGTGCGTCGGGCATCTCGGCACCGAAACTGACGTGGTGCTACAGCCGCTACAGCATGACTCCCCGGGGGAACTGTCGCAGCCTTTTGATATTCTGGACTGGCGCAAAGGCGAGTGCGATCTCATCCCCGGTAAAACCGCGCCAAACATTGCGGTCGTCGAGCGCAACTATCCGGAAACCTACGAGCGCTTCACTTCTCTCGGTCCGCTGCTGGACAAACTCGGCAACGGCGGAAAAGGCATATCGTGGAACACGCAAAACGAAGTCGATTTCCTCGGCAAGCTCAATTACGTCAAGCTCGACGGCCCGGCCAAAGGCCGACCGCGCATTGAAACCGCCATTGATGCTTCAGAGGTGATCCTCGCTCTTGCGCCGGAAACCAACGGTCAGGTCGCGGTCAAAGCCTGGGAGGCCCTCGGCGAACTGACCGGGCGCGATCACACCCATCTGGCGCTGAACAAAGAAGACGAGAAAATTCGCTTCCGCGATATTCAGGCGCAGCCGCGCAAAATTATCTCCAGCCCAACGTGGTCCGGCCTTGAGAGCGAGCACGTGTCGTATAACGCAGGCTATACCAACGTTCACGAGCTGATCCCGTGGCGCACGATTTCCGGCCGCCAGCAGCTGTATCAGGATCACACCTGGATGCGCGCCTTCGGTGAAAGTCTGGTGGCCTATCGTCCACCGATTGATACCCGCAGCGTCACCCATATGCGCGAGATTCCGCCGAACGGCTTCCCGGAAAAAGCGCTTAACTTCCTGACGCCGCACCAGAAATGGGGCATTCACTCCACCTACAGCGAAAACCTGCTGATGCAGACCCTGTCACGCGGGGGGCCAATCGTCTGGATCAGCGAAACCGACGCGCGCGAGCTGGGGATTGAGGACAACGACTGGATCGAAGCCTTCAACGCCAACGGCGCCCTCACCGCCCGCGCGGTGGTCAGCCAGCGCGTGCCGCCGGGCATGACCATGATGTACCACGCTCAGGAGCGCATTCTGAACATTCCGGGGTCAGAAGTGACCGGACGGCGCGGCGGGATCCACAACTCGGTCACCCGCGTCTGTCCGAAACCGACCCACATGATTGGCGGCTACGCGCAGCTGGCGTACAGCTTTAACTATTACGGCACCGTCGGCTCGAATCGCGACGAGTTCATTATGATCCGCAAAATGAAAAACATTAACTGGCTGGACGGCGAAGGTCGGGATCAGGTTCAGGAGGCGAAAAAATGAAAATACGCTCACAGGTTGGCATGGTACTGAATCTCGATAAATGCATTGGCTGCCACACCTGCTCGGTCACCTGTAAGAACGTCTGGACCGGGCGCGAAGGGATGGAGTATGCGTGGTTTAATAACGTCGAAACCAAACCGGGTATCGGCTATCCGAAAAACTGGGAAGATCAGGATGAGTGGCAAGGCGGATGGATCCGCAGTATTCACGGCAAGCTGACCCCGCGCCTCGGCGGAAAAATGGGCGTCCTGTCGAAAATTTTCGCCAACCCCGTGTTGCCGCAGATTGACGATTACTATGAACCTTTCACCTTCGATTACCAGGATCTGCACCGCGCCCCGGAGGGGGATCACCTCCCTACCGCCCGCCCCCGCTCGCTGATTGACGGTAAGCGGATGGATAAGATCGTCTGGGGGCCAAACTGGGAGGAGCTGCTGGGTGGCGAGTTCGAAAAACGCGCCCGCGACCGAAACTTTCAGAAGATCCAGAAAGAGATGTACGGTCAGTTCGAAAACACCTTCATGATGTACCTGCCGCGCCTGTGCGAGCATTGCCTCAACCCGAGCTGCGTCGCCACCTGCCCGAGCGGTGCGATTTACAAACGCGAAGAGGACGGCATTGTGCTGATCGACCAGGACAAATGCCGCGGCTGGCGACTGTGCATCAGCGGCTGCCCGTACAAGAAAATCTACTTCAACTGGAAAAGCGGCAAGTCAGAGAAGTGCATCTTCTGCTATCCGCGCATCGAGTCCGGCCAGCCGACCGTCTGCTCAGAAACCTGCGTTGGACGCATCCGCTACCTTGGTGTGCTGTTGTATGACGCGGACCGTATTGAAGAGGCGGCCAGCACCGAGCATGAAACCGATCTGTATGAGCGCCAGTGCGACGTGTTCCTTAACCCGAACGATCCGGCGGTGATTGAAGAAGCCCTGAAGCAGGGCATCCCGCAGAACGTCATCGACGCAGCGCAGCGTTCCCCGGTTTACAAAATGGCGATGGACTGGAAGCTCGCCCTGCCGCTGCATCCGGAATACCGCACCCTGCCGATGGTCTGGTATGTGCCGCCGCTGTCACCGATTCAGTCCTACGCGGACGCGGGTGGTCTGCCGCAGAGCGACGGTGTACTGCCTGCGGTCGAAAGCCTGCGCATCCCGGTGCAATACCTGGCAAATATGCTCAGCGCGGGCGATACCGGCCCGGTGCTGCGCGCTCTGAAGCGCATGATGGCGATGCGCCACTACAAACGCTCCCAGACCGTGGAAGGCGTGACCGATACCCGCGCCATTGAGGAAGTGGGCCTGACCGAAGCGCAGGTTGAGGAGATGTACCGCTATCTGGCCATCGCTAACTACGAAGACCGCTTCGTGATCCCGACCAGCCACCGCGAAATGGCGCGCGACGCCTTCCCGGAGAAAAACGGCTGCGGCTTCACCTTCGGTGACGGCTGTCACGGCTCCGACACCAGGTTCAACCTCTTCAACAGCAGCCGCATCGACGCGATCAACATTACCGAGGTGCGCGATCACGGGGAGGGAGAATAATGCAGATCCTTAAAATCATCGCGCTACTGATTGAGTATCCCGATGAGCTGCTTTGGGATAACCGTGAAGAAGCGCTTTCCCTGGTGGAACAGGATGCGCCCATGCTAGTGCCGTTTGCGCAGCAGCACCTGAGCGCCCCGCTGCTGGATAAGCAGGCCGAATGGTGTGAAGTTTTCGAGCGGGGGCGCGCGACTTCACTACTGCTGTTCGAGCACGTTCACGCCGAGTCCCGCGATCGCGGTCAGGCGATGGTCGACCTGATGAGCCAGTATGAGAAAGCCGGGCTGGAGCTGGATTGCCGCGAGCTGCCGGACTATCTGCCGCTCTATCTGGAATATCTCAGTATCGTCAGCGACGACGAGGCGCGTGAAGGGCTGCAAAACGTCGCGCCTATACTGGCGCTGATTGGAGGCCGCCTGAAACAGCGCGAGGTAGCGCATTACCAGCTGTTTGACGCCCTGCTGTCGCTGGCGGAAACACGGCTTTCCAGCGACAGCGTGGCGAAACAGGTATCCGGTGAAAAACGTGATGATACCCGTCAGGCGCTGGACGCCGTGTGGGAAGAGGAACAGGTCAAGTTTATCGAAGACAACGCCACATCGTGCGACAGTTCGCCGATGCAGCAATATCAACGACGCTTTAGCCAGGACGTCGCGCCGCAGTACGTGGACGTCAGCGCCGGAGGCCCAAAATGACTCATTACCTGAACGTGTTTTTCTATGACATTTATCCGTACATCTGCGCCACCGTCTTCTTCCTCGGCAGTTGGTTGCGCTACGACTATGGGCAGTACACCTGGCGGGCGTCATCAAGCCAGATGCTCAGCAAGCGCGGGATGAACTGGGCTTCGAACCTGTTTCATATTGGGATTCTGGGGATCTTCTTCGGGCACCTGTTCGGCATGTTAACCCCGCACTGGATGTACGCCTGGTTTTTACCCGTCGCGGTTAAACAGCAGTTAGCCATGATTGCGGGAGGTATTTGCGGGGTGCTGACGCTGATCGGTGGGTCGATGCTGCTGATCCGCCGCCTGTTCAACCAGCGGGTGCGTGCCACGTCCACCACGCCGGATATTATCATCATGAGTATCCTGCTGCTTCAGTGCATCCTTGGGCTGTCGACCATTCCTTTCTCCGCCCAGTATCCTGATGGAAGCGAGATGATGAAGCTGGTGGGCTGGGCGCAGGGGATCGTCACGTTTAAGGGAGGCTCGTCGGAAATGCTGAGCGGCGTCGCGCCGATCTTCCGCGTGCATCTGGTGCTGGGGATGACGATCTTCCTTATCTTCCCGTTCACCCGTCTGGTGCACGTTTGGAGTGCGCCGTTTGAGTATTTCACCCGTCGCTATCAGGTGGTGAGATCGCGCCGTTGATTTTGTCGGGTGGCGGCTTCGCCTTACCCGACCTACGTTTCAAGCCGCTGTAGGCCCGGTAAGGCGTAGCCGCCACCGGGCCGCACTGTCAGAACAGCGTACTTCCGCTGACGACTGAAATAACCAACAGCAGCAGCAACACTGCGACGATCAGACCAAAAGCCAGTAACGCCGCATGAAAAGCGAGCGTAGCCCCAGAAAAAAACAGTGCGCCACTCACCCCCCATCGGTTCTCTTTGCGCATCCCACCCGTGAAGGCAAGCCCTAATGCCACCACAGACAAAATTACTCCGCTATTGATAAGAATACTGTCGATATCGACCGTTTTCTTTTTCGCCTCAACGGTCGGTTGTTCCCCTTTGATGCCAGCAATAATCCCTTTTTTCACCGCCGAAACCTTTTCAGCCACAACAATTTCAAGCGCTGTCGACTTTGTTGAAAAAGGACCAAAGGTGAACTGCACTAATGAGACAAGCAGTGCAATAACCCCGAGTAACATTCCCACTGAACTGAATTTATTCCGCAACAAGATTTCCATATCAGCATGCCTTCGATGATGTTTAAACTAACCCGCCGAATGGCGGCCTACGTTCGGGCACCCGTAGGCCCGGTAAGGCGTAGCCGCCACCGGGCTATTTACCTGCCTGTGGATGCGTATCAAACCCCGCCATCACGGCCGTCAGCTCGGCCAGGGTAAAGCCGTGCTTCGGGTCATCAACGCCCAGGCCAAACCGCGCCTGCATCAGCTTATACAGCGCCTCCGCATCCGGCAAATGGATCTGCTCCTCCACATGCCCGTTCTGCCAGTGGGTAAAATTAAAGTTGGTCAGCGTCAGCTTGCCCCCGTCCGGCAGGTGGCGACACATCAGCAGGTGATGACGAAAATGGGACTGAGGCCAGTGCGCCGACCAGAAGTTACCCATCACGTAATCGTTGAAGTACTGGGTCCCCAGGTCAAATTGGTACATTGACTGCCAGTGCTCGTGATGGCGGAATTGCAGTACCCAGTCATTACCCTCGCTCAGCAAACGATAACACCCGTGCGGGGTTTCCTGCTCCTCGTTGGCGATCAAACGAATCGGCGCCGTCAGCGTTTGTCCGCCAAATCCCACATCGGCGATCCAGCGCTCGCCGTTCAGCTCAACCAGCAGCAACCGGTGCGTGCGCGGCGGCATCTGCGACGGATTCGCCAGCACAACCCGCCCCAGCACGCTGCGTACCGTAAACCCAACTTCGCGCAACACCCGCTCAAACAGGCCGTTTTGCTCGAAGCAATATCCCCCCCGACGCGCGGTGACCAGTTTATCCACCAGACACCCGTCGTCCAGATGGATTTCCCGCGGCAAAACGACGTCAATATTTTCAAAAGGGATCGCGCAGTTATGGTGTAAATGGAGCCCCCGCAGGGTATCGATATTAACCTGTACGGGCTGCTGCCAGCCCGTGCGGGCAAAATAAGCACTCAGAAATGGGGACATGATTTGCTCCATGATGTGATATCCCCTGTTTATAAACTATTTTCCCTTATGCATATGCGCAAAAGTGCTTTTTCGCCATACTCATCGTGTACATGAGGAGTTCCTATGAGCCACTTTCGTCCTGTTGAATTACGTCATGCCAGCCGTCTTCTGAATCACGGTCCAACCGTGCTCATCACCAGCCGGGATGAGACCATCGATCGTCGCAACGTCATGGCCGCCGCATGGTCTATGCCGGTGGAATTTGAACCCCCGCGTATCGCGATCGTGGTAGACAAAAGCGCGTGGTCACGGGAGTTGATCGAACGCAGCGGGAAATTCGGCATTGTGATCCCCGGCGTGGCGGCAGCCAACTGGACCTGGGCGGTCGGCAGCGTCAGCGGGCGCGACGAGGATAAATTTAACTGCTACGGGATCCCGGTTATTCATGGCCCTGAGCTTGGTCTGCCGGTTATAGAAGAGAAATGTCTGGCGTGGATGGAGTGTCGGTTATTACCTGTCACTTCTGCGGCAGAGAAATATGACACCCTGTTTGGCGAAGTGGTTTCCGCCGCGGCAGATGAACGCGCATTTGTCTCCGGACGCTGGCAGTTTGACGGGGATAAGCTGAATACGCTGCATCATCTGGGGGCCGGGACGTTTGTGACGAGTGGGAAGATGGTGAAGGCGCTGGATTAACGCATCTCAAAAAAGAAAAGCCCTCTTCCTGAGGAAGAGGGCTTTTTATTACTTAACACGCTTCGCAATAATCTCATCCGCCACATTCCGCGGAGCTTCCGCAAAATGATGGAACTCCATCGTATACGTCGCGCGCCCCTGGGACATCGAGCGCAGCGTGGTGGCGTAGCCAAACATTTCAGCCAGCGGGACGTCAGCGCGAATAATCTGGCTGCCGTACTGCTCTGCCATCCCCTGCACCATGCCGCGGCGGGAGGAGAGATCGCCCATAATGTTCCCGGCATACTCTTCCGGCGTTTCCACCTCAACGTGCATCACCGGCTCAAGAATAACCGGATCCGCCCGCCGCGCGCCCTCTTTGAAGCCGAGGATCGCCGCCATGCGGAAGGCCATCTCCGAGGAGTCAACGTCATGGTAGGAACCAAACGTCAGGGTCGCTTTCACATCGACAACCGGATAGCCCGCCAGCACACCCGTATTCATGGCTTCTCGCAAGCCTTTTTCCACCGACGGGATGTACTCCCGCGGCACTACCCCGCCTTTGGTGGCATCTTCAAACACAAAACCACTTCCGGCTGCTAACGGCTCCAGACTCAGGACCACATGACCGTACTGCCCTTTCCCGCCGGACTGTCGGACAAATTTACCTTCAATATCCTTCACCGCTTTACGCAGGGTTTCACGGTAGGTGACCTGCGGACGACCAATGTTTGCCTCAACGCCAAACTCACGCTTCATGCGGTCAACGATGATTTCGAGATGCAGTTCGCCCATCCCGGAGATAATGGTCTGACCGGACTCTTCGTCCGTGTGCAGACGGAAAGACGGATCCTCCGCCGCCAGGCGCTGTAGGGCGATCCCCATTTTCTCCTGATCGGCCTTGGTTTTCGGCTCAATCGCCAGCGAAATAACCGGGTCCGGGAACTCCATCCGTTCAAGGGTGATCACCGCATTCGGGTCGGTCAGCGTGTCACCGGTGGTGACGTCTTTCAGCCCGACACAGGCTGCGATATCCCCTGTGCGCAGCTCGTCCACCTCATGGCGGTCGTTGGCATGCATCAGCACGATGCGCCCGATTCGCTCTTTTTTGCCCTTCACCGGGTTATAAACCGCGTCGCCTTTGCGCAGTATGCCGGAATAGACGCGAATAAAGGTCAACTGTCCGACGTACGGATCGCTCATCAGCTTGAAGGCCAGCGCAGAGAATGGTTCATCATCGCTTGGGTGGCGCTCGGCGTGCTGTCCGTCTTCGTCTACCCCATCAATAGCGGGCACGTCCAGTGGAGACGGCATCAATTCAATCACCGCGTCGAGCATGCGCTGCACCCCCTTGTTCTTGAAAGCGCTGCCGCACAGCATGGGCTGTATTTCACCGGAGATCGTCCGGATCCGTAACCCTTTGATGATTTCCGCCTCATCCAGTTCGCCCGTCTCAAGGTACTTATCCATAAGCTCATCGCTGGCTTCTGCCGCAGACGAGACCATTTTTTCTCGCCACGTCTGGGCGGTGCTCAGCAGATCGTCGGGCACCGGCGCGTAGGTGAACGCCATGCCCTGGGTCGCATCATCCCAAAGAATGGTGCGCATCTTGATGAGATCAACCACGCCGGTGAAGTGTTCCTCTGCGCCCACGGGGATCACAATCGGGACCGGATTAGCTTTCAGCCGCTCCTGCATCATCCGCACCACGCGGAAGAAATCCGCACCCGGGCGGTCCATTTTGTTGACGAATGCCAGACGCGGGACGTGATATTTATTCGCCTGACGCCAGACGGTTTCCGACTGCGGCTGCACGCCGCCGACGGAGTCATAAACCATCACCGCGCCGTCGAGCACACGCATGGAACGTTCCACCTCAATGGTGAAATCCACATGCCCGGGGGTGTCGATAATATTGATGCGGTGCGGTTCAAAGCCTCTGTCCATACCGGGCCAAAAACAGCTCACCGCCGCCGACGTAATGGTGATCCCGCGCTCCTGCTCCTGCGCCATCCAGTCGGTGGTTGCCGCGCCATCGTGTACTTCACCCAGCTTGTGGCTCATCCCGGTGTAAAACAGGATGCGCTCAGTGGTGGTTGTTTTGCCCGCATCGATATGCGCGGAGATACCGATGTTGCGATAACGTTCGAGTGGAATGGGTCGGGGCATGATATTTCCTTACGTCTTCATGACGGGTTTGTGACGACCAGGATAGTCGCGTGTTTGTTCGTTTGTTATAATAGTCCTATTGTACGAGTATTATCGAACTATTTTTTAACGGTTGACCTATTGTTGATATAGCTCAATCTCACGCGAGACGCAGGAAAACGATGATCCCAAACCACCCGGAACCAGAACAAATACTGCTGGAAAATGTGCTGTTCGCCCTCGGCAATCCGCTGCGGCTGGCGATTATTCGACGGCTGGCCGACGGCAGTGAGCTGAGCTGCAACGCGCTGCGCCCGGACGAGGTGGTGAAATCAACCATGACTCACCACTGGCGTGTACTGCGCGACAGCGGCGTGATCTGGCAGCGCCCGCAGGGGCGCGAGAATATGATTTCACTGAGAAGAGAAGATCTGGACGCCCGCTTTCCGGGGCTGATGGCGATCCTGTTACAGTCGAAATCATAAGCGCACTGACTGTTGCCTTTCGGCCAGCGCGCGCAGCGTAGCTTTGAGCCAGTTCGTAACGCCTCGTTTCCCGCTGCGCTTGTGCGAATAAATTTTTACTTCAAACGGACTGATGTGGAACGGTAAATCAAAAATTTGAATACGGGTAGCTGGCAGCAGCTTTTCAGCGGCGAATCGAGGTAACGCCATCAGCAGATCGCTTTCTGCAATAACAAACGGGGCGCTGAGCATAGACGGGGTTTTGATCGCAATGTGTCGGGTATAACCCATGCGTTCCAGCTGCAAATCCAGCACCCCCTGCTTCTCATTCCACGGCGTAACCACAAGATGCCGGGCGGCGAGATAATCCTCTAGCGTGAGCGCGCTCCGGCTCGCATTGCTAATCACCACATATTCATCTTCGAACCAGCTGATCTCTTCCAGCTCCGGGTACCGGCGATCCTCAATGGTGCTGAATCCCAGGGCCAGATCCACCTCTCCTGCCAGTAATTCCGTCAACGCCGGGCTGTGCGGCAAATATCGTAATTCCAGACGCAAGCCAGGCGCCGCATGTTGAAGCGTATTCATGAGCGCAGGGAATATGCAGAACGCGGTAAAGTCCGTTATCGCGATCTGCAAACACGCTGTACTGACAGCAGGATCAAATTCCGGCTGCGGCGACAGCTCCTGGTCGAGATATTTCAGGGCCGATGCAATAACTGGCGCAAGCTGGGTGGCATAGACGCTGGGACACATTCGATGTCCTTCCCGTTAGAACAGCGGGTCGTTGAGCGAAACACGCAGCCGTGACAGGGCATGGCTGAGCGCCGAGGTGCTCATCGCCAGCTCATCTGCCGCAAGTCGAACGGAACTGTGGCGATAAATCGCGTCAAAAACCGGCAGAAGGTTTAAATCAAGGCGCCTTAAGGCTGGATGCATAATATTCATCATTTATTGATTTCATTGCACTTAATTCTTCTGACATTAGCCTTTATGCTTATCCCCATCAACTACAAACAAAGATAAAGGGAAAGGAATGAGCATTACGATTCGTCAGGCGCGACCTGAAGATGCAGCGGCAATATACGATATGATTTACGAACTCGCAGTCTATGAAAAAGCGCCAGAAGAAGTGGTCACCACGCCGGACGAAATCCGTAAAACGCTGTTTGGTGCAGACAGTAAAACCGAAGCGCTGGTTGCCGAATATGCAGGCCATGCTGTGGGGTATGCCGTTTTTTTCACCAGCTATTCCACCTGGCTTGGCCGCAACGGCATCTATATGGAAGATTTGTATGTCTCCCCGGAATACCGCAGCAAGGGTGCGGGAAAAGCACTGCTTAAAAATATCGCGCAATGCGCAGTGGAACGTCACTGCGGCCGGCTGGAATGGAGCGTGCTTGACTGGAACCAGTCTGCAATTGATTTTTATCTGAGCATCGGCGCGGTACCGCAGTCCGAATGGGTACGCTATCGTCTTGATGGCGAGGCATTGCGGGCATTTGCTGAGTAGCAATGCCATCGCGTGAAACGCCCCTCTTTCTAAGGGGCATAATGTCAATGACAGCGTTGCTGAAGCACGGTATATCTGAGAAAGAGCTTACCGTCTTTTTTTGTTTTCTCTGAGACGCTCGACGATTCAGCGACCGAGGTTCATTCCGGCTGCGTCAGGCTGTATACGGGGATCCGCCGGGTTGTCATCGTAAGCGTATCAAACACCTCAGTCTCTGACGTCACAATCCTCGTGCCCGTTTTTCTAAGCCTCTGCACATCGGCCGCGATGCGCTGAATGCCAAACCAGAAAAGCCCGTCGAGCGCCGTTACAGATAGTCCATTTTCGAGTGCCAGTTTGAGTCGTTCCCTGGGCGCTTTCACCTGCTGTGCAATTTGCCGGTAAGGTACTTCACTTCCGCCAGTGCTGTCGCTTCGCTGGATCCGCGTTTTCAGGTGATAGGTAAATTCGTCAGGAACGCCTTCCAGGTCCTGTTTAAGGCTGTAAACGCAGCCAAACCGCTTGCCGTTGAACAGGACATTTTTTTGACTGAGCTGGAACTCATTTCTGATCCCATCAATCAACTGCGGGGCGCGGGTGAGGAGTAACCGGAAGGGAAGCTCAAAGCTGGTCACATAATCCACATTCAGCAGCGCGAGACGCAAACGCTCTTCCGCACCGGATTTTTGCTCGCGACACTCGCGCATCACTTCTGCCCACTGGCGGGTCAGACGTTCTGGCTCGGCGACTTCGGTGAGGAGATATTTTTCAAGGTGATAGTCGACTCTTCCGGTCATATTTTGCATCCCGACAAGGTGGATGCGGTAATTCTATCCAGCGGCGCAGATTTTATAAAGGGCGGAGCGCAACGGTATCCGCCCCCTGTGTTACTGCTGGATACTCGACCGATCCGACATATCGCTGGCAGCGAAAGTTCTGACTGAGGACTGGACCTGTTTTTTTCGCGCATACCGGTCCGGTTGCCCTTCAGGACGCGTTTTGAAGCGACGATGCAGCCACATATATTGCTCGGGTGCCATCATCACCGCACGCTCAATCGCCCTGTTCATCTGCGTAGCCACGGCCACTTTATCGCCTCCCTGCAAGGTATCGCTAATATCGTCCAGGATAATCAGCTCATACCCTGTGCCGTCTGCTTTTCTGCGTGGTACAAACGGGATCACGGCCGGTCTGGCACTCTTCACCAGCATATAGCTCCCGGCAGTTGTCGCGGCGTCCGGGACGGCAAAAAACGGCACAAACACGCTATTCGTTTTTCCATAGTCGTGATCCGGGGCATACCACAGGATCTCGTTTTGCTTAAGCGCGCGGATCATGCCCTTCAAATCGTAACGGTCGAGCATGGTTTTATTGGAACGCAGACGACCGCGCGTCTGTAGCCAGTCGAGCAACGCATTGTTGTTGGGACGATAGACGCCAATACCCGCGTTGAGCATGCCAAAGATGCGTGCGCCTAATTCCAGCGTGAGAAAATGCATGCCAATGAGCACCACGCCCCTTCCTTGCGCCCTTGCCTGTTCCATATGTTCGTAGCCGGTCACGCTGAAGTGTTTGCGCACGCGCCAGTCAGGCCAGAACCACGCGATGCCCGTTTCGATGACGCCCATTCCAACCGATTCAAAATTACGCTCAAGCAAACGCTCGCGCTCACCCTCTTTCATCTCCGGAAAGCAAAGCTCAAGATTTAGTCTGGCGATTTCCACGCGGCGTGGAAGCAGACGCATGGCCAGACGCCCGAGTCCGTGCCCTGCTTTTAACAGAAGCGAATATGGGAGCTGGACCGTACACCAGAGTGCGGCGATGCCTGCCCAACTGAGCCAGTAACGAGGATGAATAAAGGCGAGTGAAAACCGAGGTAATTTTGTCATGAAAAAATTATCCTTTTACTATCTGTACTTAATCTGGTGCAGTTGTAGTGCTTACCTGCTGATTTAACGAATATTGTTCGGAGGAGTGAATTGTAGCGGAAACGTTGTGCTGTTTATTATCGATTTTTGCGAAAGGAATGAAAGGCGGGGATCGCCGGGTGATACTGCACCACCCGGCAGGCGAGTTACATCGAATAGCCGGGCTTCTTAATCAGTTCATCCAGTTTAGGTCCAATCTCGGTATCCCAGACCTGCGCCTTCCAGTCAGCTTCCTGGACTTCGTGAAGCGCCACGGAGATTGAGCGATCTTTGCTGTTCAGATGACGGACTATCGTTTCGGCGATATCCGCCGCCAGGGCCGTTTTTTGTTCGTCAGTCAGATCGCGTGGGAAACATTTGATATCAACGTGAGGCATGGGCAGGGCTCCTTTTATAGGTTAGCGTTCCACGTTATCAGATTATGTCGTTAGCTTTTAGCACCTTGTGCAGTTCTGGCAACGCGCAGACGGCATCCGCGATGGCGGTGATATTAGGTGCGTTGGTGGTAAACCACTCATGACCTGGCCCCCAGGTACGCACGACGGCAATATAGACGTCAAGCAGCGTTAGCTGTTGGCCAAAGGCATAAGGCGAGGCGCTGAGCTGGCTGTCAAACCACAGATAGAGGGATTTCCGGTACTCAATACAGTTTTTCTTCAGCTGTTCCGGGGCATCAGGCACCCAGCGTTCCGGGTAATCTGCATACGTAAAGGTGGGATAGACGTTCGCCACAAACCAGATGAGCAGGCGCTGAAACTGCTGGCGCTCGGCCTGCCCAACGGGCGGCGCGAGGTCGGGTCGTCTGTCGAGCACCATCAGGGCGATCGCCGCGGTTTCCGTCACGATCGCCCCGTTTTCCAGGTCCAGCGTCGGCACCTGGCACAGCGGGTTCAGTTTCAACAGCAATTCGCGCTGCGGGCCGGGCTGGTCAAACCCATCCACGTTGACGAACTGATACGGGATGTCTGCCAGAGTCAGCATCACTTCACTGATTGCCGATCCCCAGCCGGGTACGCCATAGAGTTTGATCATGTTGCCTCCTCAGGGATGAAAACCCTAAGTGTATACCCGTCATACTTCAAGTTGCAGGTGCGTTGGCTGCATTCACTCACCCCAGTCACGTACTTATGTACGCTCCCGGGGATTCGTTCCCTTGCCGCCTTCCTGCAACTCGAATTATTTAGGGTATAGAGCACCATTAGTAGGTTATCCCGGGTGGATTAACTTCTGAAGACGTCACTGCTTCGCCCGCTTCCCCCCAGCGCGCCAGCACCTTTTGATAATCCCCGCGCTTAATCGCACCGTCCAGCGCAGCCTGCAACGCATACACCAGCCCATTGCCTTTTTTGGTTGTGGTGGCGACATAGGCTTTCTTCGGTCCTAATCCCACGACGCGGGTTTTGCCGGTTAACGCGGCTTTGTAGGCCGAAACGGACTGCGGTCCAAAGAAGACATCCGCCCTGCCGGACTGAATATAGAGATTGCCTGAGGCGTCGTCGGTCAGATAAACCGGCAACGCAGGCTCGCGTCCGGCCTTTTTATTCTCTTCGTTCCAGCCCAGCAGAATACGTTCCTGATTGGTGCCTGACCCGACAATCACCTTTTTACCGGCCAGATCTTTCGCACTGGTGATCGACTGTACGTTGCTGGTGGATTTCACCGAGAAGGCCAAGGAATCGACGCGATAGGTTGCAAAATCGAACTTCTCCTTACGTTGCTCGGTGACGGCGATATTCACCAACGCCACGTCATAGCGCCCGGAAGTGATCCCCAGCGGCCAGTCTTCCCACGCCGTTGGCACCAGCTTCAGCTTCAGCCCCAGACTGCCCGCCAGCAACCGGGCGATATCCGGGTCGCTGCCAATACGGGTGCGGTTATCACTGGCCAGCAGCGCCAGCGGCGGAGAATTCAGGGCTGAAATCGCCACCGTGAGGGTACCCGGCTCAACAAATTTATAGTTCGCCGGGATTTTCGCCACTGCCTGTTGATCAACCGTCACTGGCAGCGGCTGTTCGTTGGCCTTTAAATCAATGCTGGCGTGGCTCGCTGTCGTGAAGACCAGCCCCGCCAGGAGTCCATATTTCATCTGCGCTCCTTACAGCACTTTTGAGAGGAACTGGCGCGTTCGCGGATGCGACGGTCGGTTTAACACGTCGTCGCTGCTGCCCTGCTCCACAATTTTACCGTCGACCATAAATACCACCTGGTCCGCCACTTCCCGTGCAAAGCCGATCTCATGGGTGACCACCACCAGCGTAGTGCCGGAGCGGGCGAGCTTTTTAATCACGTCCAGCACTTCGCCAACCAGTTCCGGATCCAGCGCCGAGGTTGGTTCATCAAACAGCATCACGCGCGGGCGCAGCGCCAGCGCGCGGGCAATGGCAATGCGCTGCTGTTGGCCGCCGGAGAGGTGACGCGACCAGGCATCGGCTTTATCGCGCAGACCTACCACATCCAGAAGGCTGTAGGCGTTTTCAATAGCCTCTTTTTTACTGAACTTTTTATGCGCGATGGGTGCTTCAACCAGGTTTTCCAGCACCGTAAGATGCGGAAAAAGATTGAAGTTCTGAAACACGTACCCAACGTTGACGCGCTGTTTGAGGATCTCTTTCTCTTTGAGCTCGTAGAGTTTGTCACCCTGACGGCGATAGCCGATGTAATCCCCGTCAATCTGGATAAAGCCTTCGTCTACGCGCTCCAGATGGTTAATAGTGCGCAGCAGCGTCGATTTTCCCGATCCAGAGGGTCCGAGGATCACCGTCACGGAGCCCGGTGGGATCTCAAGCGTGACGTTATCGAGCGCTTTATGTCGGCCAAAAAACTTACTGACGCCGGTTATGGAAATGTGTCCTTCAGGAGAGGCTTGCATGAACGGGCTCCTGTGCTGACGAAGTGGTGACGGAACGCGCGCGGCTGGTCGCCCGGCTCTGGTTTACGGCGGAGCGGCGCTCGCTGCGGGCGAGTCCACGCTCAATAACATGCTGGATGGCAGACAGTACGGTGGTGATCACCAGATACCAGACGGCCCCCACCATCAACAGCGGGATCACCTCCTGGGTGCGGTTGTAGATCATCTGGATCGTGTAGAACAGTTCCGGCATCGCCAGCACGTAAACCATCGCCGTCCCTTTGGCGAGGCTGATGATTTCGTTAAACCCGGACGGCAGGATGGTGCGCAGCGCCTGGGGGAGAATTATGCGCACGGTGCGACGCCACGCCGGCAGACCCAGCGCAGCGGCCGCCTCATACTGACCGTGGTCGACCCCAAGGAAGCCCCCGCGAATGATCTCCGCAGTATAGGCGCTCTGCACCAGCGTCAGCCCCACGATGGCGGTAGAAAACTGCCCGAGAACGTTGATGGTTTCAAAGCTGCCCCAGGTAATGCCGGTAAAAGGCACGCCGAGAGAGAGCGTGTCGTAGAGATAGGAGAAGTTATAGAGGATAATCAGTACCACGATCAGCGGCAGCGATCGGAACAGCCAGATGTAACCCCACGCCAGGCTGTTCAACAGCCATGATGACGAGAGCCGAGCCAGCGCCAGCATGCCGCCAATCACCACGCTCAGTACGGTGCTTATCAACGTCAGCAGCAGCGTCTGTCCGACGCCTTCGAGGATCACCGGGTCAAAGAACCAGCGGGCAAATACCGCCCATTCCCAGCGCGGATTAAAGGCCACGGACTGGATCACGACCGCCAGCACAAACAGCGCCACCACGGCGCCAGCAGCGCGCAGCGGATAACGTGCCGGGACCACTTTTATGGTTTCAACGTTGCTCATCGTCGCTCCTTATGCGGTTTTGCTGAGCGCTTCGCGGATCAGCGTCTTGGTGAAACGCAGCCGACCGTCGAACGGCGGCTGGCTATACTCTTCCGGGTCGCGGTTGAGATCGAACTGCGGCTGATACCCCTGACTGAGATAGAGCCGCACCGCCTCCGGCTGACGAAACCCCGTAGTCAGGTAGATGTGGCTGTAACCCGCCAGCACCGCCCGGCGCTCCAGCTCCTGTACCACGCGCGCGGCCAGTCCCTGCTGGCGCAGCGTTTTATTCGTCCAGATACGTTTGATCTCTGCGGTATGTTCGTCGAAGGGCTTGTACGCCCCGGTGGCGATGATCTCGCCATCGCGCTCCAGGACGATAAACAGCCCCTGCGGCGCCAGGTACCACTCTGTCAGCTCGACTTCCGCATCCTTTGAAAAGTAGTCGCCGTAACGAGCGGCGTACTCACCGAAAAGCCCCGCGATAATGGGCTGAAGATCGACATCTTCCGGCGAAACGTCACGAAATTGTTCGCGCATAGCGCCTCCTTAATCGCCCAGACCCGCCGGGTTAACTTCGGAACTGGAGATACGCTCCACGCCTTCCCCCCAGCGGTTTAGCACTTTGTCGTAATCTCCGTTCTTGATCGCGCCGTTCAGCGCGGTTTGTACCGGTTCGACCAGGCCGCTGCCTTTTTTCAGCGTCACCGCGATATGCGCCGCCTTCGGCCAGCCGCCGTCGACGCTGCCGACAAGTTTGGTTTTACCGTTGAGCGCCGCTTTCCAGGCGCCGATCACGTTCGGGCCAAAGTAGGCGTCCGCGCGTCCGGACTGAAGCGCCAGCGTTTGGGCCGCGTCGTCTTTGGTGTAGATCGGCGTAAAGGGTTTAAGCCCTTTTTTGAGGTTCTCTTCGTTCCATGCCAGCAGAATGGCTTCCTGGTTGGTGCCGGAACCCACGATGATGCGCAGCCCGGCGATATCCTCTGCCTTCACAAGCGAGTTGATGGGACTGGTGGATTTCACGTAGAAGCCAAGTGAATCCTTGCGATAGGTGGCGAAGTCGAACTTCTCTTTGCGCGCTTTGGTGACGGTGATGTTGCTGATAGCCGCATCGTATTTCCCGGAGGCCACCCCCAGCGGCCAGTCCTCCCAGGAGGTGGGAACCACGTTCAGCTCCAGCCCAAGGCTGTCCGCCACCAGACGCGCAATGTCGACCTCACTTCCCAGCAGGGTCTTGTTGTCGTCGGAAAAGACCGTCAGCGGCGGTTGATTCAGTCCCGCTACCGCCACGGTAAATTTCCCCGGCACGGCAAAGCGATAGTCGTTCGGCAGTTGCGCGATCGCATCGCTGTTTTTGGCGGTATTGATCGGCGTTTTATTGGCCTCAATGCTCACGCCGGTGCCGTTAATATTGACGTTCTCTGCCCAGACGGCAGGGGTAAAAGCCAGCGCAAGCGCCAGAATAAGCGATGATTTCTGCATAGCGTTTTTCTCTTTTATTGTTGTGTGAACTGATTTTTGGGCTCGTCTAAGCCCAGACTTTCGCGCAGCGTGGTGCCGGGATAGTCGGTGCGGAACAGGCCGCGCGCCTGTAAAAGGGGGACCACCTGGTCGACAAAGCGCGGGAAGGTGTCCGGCGTACCGCCCTGAATGATGAAGCCATCCGCCGCCTTCTCCTCGAACCAGGCCTGTAAACCATCGGCCACCTGCTCCGGTGTGCCG
The DNA here is from genome assembly GCF_049238585.1 of Enterobacter cloacae complex sp. IR5428. Taxonomy (NCBI): domain Bacteria; kingdom Pseudomonadati; phylum Pseudomonadota; class Gammaproteobacteria; order Enterobacterales; family Enterobacteriaceae; genus Enterobacter; species Enterobacter cloacae complex sp. IR5428. The sequence goes on from NZ_JBMKHV010000001.1 coordinate 363,949, forward strand.
GAAAAACGCGGGCGCGGCGATGCGGCTTCCAGCGCGACCTGACGCAGAGTTAAGTTGCGCTCACGGGCGTTACGCTTGATTTCATCGGTGGTGCTGCGGAAGCTGTTTTTGCCCAAATCGCCAATATCCGGGAACGGCGCGTCGAGGGAATACTGGCTGAAGTCGTGATGCTCGAAATAACGTCCAAGGTAATTCAGCGCATCATTAATGGAGACCAGTGCCGCCGTGGTTTGATACTGGTTTTCTACGTCATCGGCGTCGTTTCCAACAATCACGCTGACGCCCTGGAATATATATAAATCCCCTGCGCGGCGGCCGTGACTTTCCAGCTGCTGTTTAACATCGTGGTAAAAAGCCTGGGCTTCTTCCAGCGTGTCATGGTGGGTAAAAATCGCGTCAGCATGTTTTGCCGCCAGCTTTTTACCGTCGTCGGACGCACCAGCCTGAAAGACAATCGGACGTCCCTGCGGGGTGCGGCCAATATTCAGCGGGCCGGAAACCTGGAAGAAATCACCGTGGTGATCCAGAGTATGCAGTTTCGACGCATCAAAGAACTGTCCGCTCTCTTTATTGCGGATAAAGGCATCCCCTTCCCAGGAGTCCCACAGCCCTTTCACCACGTCGAGATACTCATCGGCAATGCGGTAGCGCAGCGCATGCTCCGGGTGTTTTTCGCGGGAGAAGTTCTTCGCTGACCCTTCCAGCGGCGACGTCACCACGTTCCAGCCCGCGCGTCCGTTGCTCAGGTGATCGAGGCTGGCGAACTGGCGGGCAGCGGTGAAAGGCTCGCTGTACGAGGTGGATAACGTGCCGACCAGCCCCAGGCGCGAGGTGATACTCGCCAGCGCGGACAACAGCGTCAGCGGCTCAAAGCGGTTTAAAAAATGCGGAATGGATTTCTCGTTAATATAAAGACCGTCGGCCACAAATATAAAGTCGAGCTTGCCCTCTTCTGCTTTTAAAGCCGTTTCTTTGACGAAATCAAAATTAATGCTGGCATCCGCGACCGCCGCCGGGTGGCGCCAGGCAGACATATTTCCGGATGCACCATGCAAAATGGTCCCCAGCCGCAATTGACGATGTGCAGACATATTCACCTCAAATTAATTAAACGTGTTGCAGGGCTTTTTCCGCGAGCTGAGCAAAATAGCGGGCAGCGGGTTCGATTAATGCTTCGTCCGGGTTAAATGCCGGGTGATGTAACCCAAACGGACTGTTGCTGCCAATGCTGACAAACGCGCCGGGTATGTTTTGCAGATAGACCGCGAAATCCTCCCCGCCCATGTGCAGTTCCGCATGCCGGGTTTCATATCCCGCTTCGCGCGCGACCGAGGTGGCAAACCCGGCCCAGTGTTCATCGTTCACCAGCGCGGTGGGCCCGGCGTACCAGGAGATGTTGATCTGCGCGCTAAAGGCGCTGGCAAATCCGGCGGCGATTTCACCGACGCGCGCTTTGACGTTCTGCTGCACTTCCGTACGGTGCGTGCGCAGCGTGCCCTCCAGCTCAACGCTTTCCGGCAGCACGTTCCAGGTATTCCCCCCGGCGATGCGCGTCACGCTCAGAACAACCGAATCCAGCGTATTGACGTTACGGCTGGCAACGCTTTGCAGCGCGGTCACCAGCTGGCTTGCCAGCACGATGGCGTCGTTGCCTTCATGGGGACGTGCGGCATGCGCGCCTTTGCCGGTAACATGAATAACGAAGCGATCGACGTTCGCATAGAATGGGCCGCCGCGCGTAGCAAACTCGCCGACCGGCAGTGAAGGCTCGTTATGCATTCCGAAAATCGCGCGTACGTCACGTAACGCCCCGGCCCGCACCATACTTTTTGCTCCGCCGAAATTCTCTTCCGCAGGCTGGAACAGGATCCGCACGCGACCGTTGAGCGAGGCTTCCCGCTCCTTTAGCTTTAACGCAGCGCCGAGGATCACGCTGGTGTGGATGTCATGGCCACAGGCATGCATCACCCCCGCACGCCGGGAGCTAAACGGCACCCCACTGCGCTCGTCGATGGGTAACGCGTCGATATCGGCGCGCAGCGCAACCAGTGCGTTGCCCGTGCCGATCTCCGCAACCAGCCCGGTCTGGAGATCGTAAGGCAGCGGTGCAATCCCGGCCGCCGTCAGCCACTCGCGCAGGCGCGCCGTTGTTTCGACCTCCTGACCGGAGAGTTCAGGGTTCTGGTGCAGCTCACGGCGCCAGGCAATCAGTTGTTCGCTAAAGCTCATACGGTCACCTCCCTGTTAAATCGCGCCTCGGCCAGCAGTCGCAGTGACTGCACGCGCGTTGCGCCATCAGCGACCGGCGTGTCGATGATAAATTCGTCAATTCCCCACTGCTGATGCAGCGCGTTGAGCTGTTCAAGCACCGAATCCGCCGTTCCGGCCAGCAGAGACTGCGCCCGACGTGCGATGCGCACCGGGTCACTCCCCGCCTGCCGCGCAAAGGCGTAGGCCTGTTCTTCGCTGGCCACGGTGACGCGCTGTCCGTTTACCAGCTCCACGCCCCACACTTCAACCTTCTGCGCCAGCGCATCGGCCTCAGCCTGGGTTGGGGCAACAATGACCTGCACGGCAACAATCACCTCCCGGACGCTGTGTTGACGCCACGCTGTGACGACCTCGCGCAGCAGCTCAGGATCACCGTTCAGATGGGCGGCAAAGACAAAATGCCAGTCGAGGGAGGCCGCCAGTAGTGCGCTTTCGGTACTGGCGCCCAGCAGAAATCCCCGGGCAGGCACCGGCGGCAGCGGCGTGGCGCGAACGTCCTCCTCCGCTGACTGATTTTCAGGGCGGATCCAGCGATCAAGCTGCGTCAGTTGTTCAGTAAAGCTGCCTTTTTCCTGCGGATTTAGGCCGTACTGCAAGGCGCGGGTAGAAAGCGGCAGACCGCCGGGCGCTTTGCCAACGCCCAGATCAACCCGGCCCGGCGCAATGGCGGCCAGTACGTTAAAATTTTCGGCGACTTTATAGGGGCTGTAATGTTGCAGCATGACGCCGCCTGAGCCCACGCGAATACGTTTTGTTTGCCCGAGGATCCAGGCAATCAGCAGCTCCGGCGAGGGGCTGGCAAGCTGCGGGGTATTGTGGTGTTCGGCAATCCAGAAGCGGTGATAACCCAGCGTTTCTGCCTGTTGCGCCAGTGCTAAGGTTCGCGCCAGCGCATCGGCGGCTGTTTCGTGTTCTGCGACGGGGCTTTTATCCAGAAGGCTGATTCGCCATGACATGTTGCGTTCTCGTTTGACTTAACATGTCGTCATTATTAAAGGCGGATTTCACCTCTGAGAAACAATTAATTTACATTTGGATTGCCGGAAATCAGCTATAGCTTACCGCTACTCGTTCGGATACTGCTCGTCGGTGACCTTCTCCAGCCATGCCACCGGGCTCCCGTCGACAGCTTCTGCGATGGCGATATGGGTCATGGCCGTCTGCACGCTTGCACCGTGCCAGTGCTTCACGCCGGGTGGGATCCAGGCGATATCACCCTGATTCAGCGGTTCCGCCTCTTTCCCCCACTCCTGTAACCAGCCGCGCCCCTGCGTCACGATCAGCGTTTGTCCAAGAGGATGCGTATGCCAGGCGGTACGTGCGCCGGGTTCAAAGGTGACGGTCGCGCCGCCGACTTTTGCCGGTTCAGTCGCCTGGAAAGGTGCGTCAATGCGCGCGCTGCCGGTAAACCAGGCCTCTGGCCCATGAACGGAAGGTAGCGAACCGCTACGGATAATTTTCATGATCTACTCCTCGTTTGCTATTGCGTTAACAGTAGCGTAAAGCCATGGGGAGCATTAGAGTGCATAATCAGAAAGGAACTATGAGTTCAATTCATAAATAGGATAAGCCGCCATGTTAAAAGACAACTTCAACGATCTGCTCTCCTTTATGGTTGTCGCCCGGGAGCGCAGTTTTACCCGCGCCGCGGCGCAGCTTGGGGTATCTCAGTCGGCGCTCAGTCACGCAATGCGCAATCTGGAAGCGAGGCTGGAAGTCCGTCTGTTAACCCGCACCACCCGCAGCGTGGCCCCTACCGAGGCCGGCGAGCAACTCTTCATGCGCTTAAGCCCCCATCTGCTGGAGATCGAGCAGGAACTTACCGCGCTGCGTGATACCCGCGACAGACCTGCCGGGAATATTCGCCTAACCGCCGGGGAGCACGCCATGTCTGCCGTGCTGTGGCCTGTGCTTAAACCCTTTATGGCGCAGTATCCTGACATCAACGTTGAAGTCACGGTGGACGATGGGCTGACAGATATTGTCGATGGCCGCTTTGACGCGGGGGTGCGTCTGGGTGAGCAGGTGGCGAAAGATATGATTGCGGTACGTATTGCGCCGGACATGCGCATGGCGGTCGTCGGGTCGGCAGACTATTTGCATCGTTTCGGGGTACCGGAAACGCCGGAGCAGCTTGATCAGCACCGCTGCATTAATATGCGCCTGCCCACACGCGGCGGATTATATGCCTGGGAATTTGAACGGGACGGACGTGAGCTGCGCGTGCGGGTTGACGGCCAGTTGATCCTCAACAGCCTGCCGCAACGCATTGATGCCGCCGAAAACGGTCTGGGGCTGGCGTACGTCCCGGAAGATGCGGTTCAGGACGCCCTTGCTGAGGGCCGGTTAGTGCGTGTGCTTGAAGCCTGGTGTCCGGCTTTTGCCGGTTATCATCTCTATTATCCGAGCCGCCGCCAGCACACTTCCGCGTTTTCATTACTTATCGCAGCTCTGCGGCATCCATAAGTTCTACCTATAGGTAACTATTAAGTAAACCTGATGATTAAATCAGCATTCGCCGACCTTTTTGCCTAAAAAAACGTCACGATTCAGCGCGTTGTGATCGCAGTCTGCTCTGACCACACGATTTCCTTCGACGAGCATCACTTTCGGCACGGTTATATTTTGCGTCGCTTATCAATTGCGGGTAGGATGCCTCGCCATGTTTTGCCTTATCCATACACAGAATGACTGGAAAGGCAGCATGTGTCTGCGCAGAAGCAATCGTTTGTTTCGGCTTCTGCCAGGCAGGACTATCACGTTAATGGTTCAGACAGGCAAACAGGTAACTCAATGAAAACAAGCAATAAAAGCGCAGCCGATCATCATGCTGCTAAACGTCGCTGGTTGAACTCTCATGAAGAGGGCTATCACAAGGCGATGGGCAACCGTCAGGTTCAGATGATCGCCATCGGCGGCGCTATCGGTACAGGTCTTTTTTTAGGTGCAGGCGCACGTCTGCAAATGGCTGGCCCCGCTCTCGCCCTGGTCTATCTGGTGTGCGGGATCTTCTCTTTCTTCATTCTTCGCGCCCTCGGCGAGCTGGTGCTCCACCGCCCTTCCAGCGGTAGCTTTGTCTCTTACGCCCGTGAATTTCTCGGTGAAAAGGCCGCGTATGTCGCGGGCTGGATGTACTTCGTTAACTGGGCAATGACCGGTATCGTCGATATCACCGCCGTTGCGCTGTACATGCACTACTGGGGCGCGTTTGGCGATGTGCCGCAGTGGGTATTCGCCCTCGGGGCGCTGGCAATCGTCGGGACCATGAACATGATTGGCGTGAAATGGTTCGCCGAGATGGAGTTCTGGTTCGCGCTGGTGAAGGTGCTGGCCATTGTGATCTTCCTGGTGGTCGGGACCGTATTCCTCGGCACCGGTAAACCGCTGGACGGCAACGCCACCGGCTTCCACCTGATTACCGATAACGGTGGTTTCTTCCCGCACGGCCTGCTGCCAGCGCTGGTTCTGGTGCAGGGTGTGGTGTTCGCCTTTGCCTCCATCGAACTGGTCGGTACGGCGGCAGGTGAATGTAAAGATCCGCAGACGATGGTGCCAAAAGCCATCAACAGCGTGATCTGGCGTATCGGTCTGTTCTATGTGGGCTCCGTGGTATTGCTGGTACTGCTGCTGCCGTGGAATGCATACCAGGCGGGGCAAAGCCCGTTTGTGACCTTCTTCTCTAAGCTGGGCGTGCCGTACGTGGGCAGCATCATGAACATCGTGGTACTGACTGCCGCGCTCTCCAGCCTGAACTCCGGGCTCTATTCGACGGGCCGTATCCTGCGCTCCATGTCGATGGGGGGCTCTGCGCCGAAGTTTATGTCGAAGATGAGCAAGCAGCAGGTGCCTTACGCGGGTATTCTGGCTACGCTGGTGGTGTATATCTTTGGCGTGTTCCTGAACTATCTCGTGCCGTCTCAGGTGTTTGAGATCGTGCTGAACGTCGCTGCGCTGGGCATCATCGCCTCCTGGGCCTTTATCGTGGTGTGTCAGATGCGTCTGCGCAAAGCAATTAAAGAAGGGAAAGCGGCTGACGTCAGCTTCAAGCTGCCGGGCGCGCCGGTAACATCCTGGCTTACCCTGCTATTCCTGTTGAGCGTGCTGGTGCTGATGGCGTTCGACTACCCTAACGGCACCTACACCATCGCTACAATCCCGCTTCTGGCGGTGCTGTTGATTGCTGGCTGGTTTGGCGTGCGTAAACGCGTGAATGAAATCCACAGTACCGCCCCGGTTCATCCTGGAGATGACAAACAGGATGGTCCGCTGGTGGAAGAGACGTCGCGTTAATAAAAAAGCCGGGTGGCGGCTACGCCTTACCCGGCCTGCATTTCATTGTTTTCCAGGCCCGGTAAGCGCAGCGCCACCGGGCAATTCCCACCTTAAAGCGCGATACGAATCACATCGTCAGGCTGAGTGGCTTCCTGCTGACGGGTAGACTTCTGTTTCACCGTCACGTACAGCGTTTTACCGTCCGCAGACAGCGCCAGGCTGTTCGGGTAAACCGGCGTATCGAAGGTTTTGGTCACTTTGTAAGTTTTGGCGTCAATCACGCTCACCTTACCCGCCTCGCGGTGCGTCACATAGGCTTCGTTACGCGCCGGGTTAAACAGTACGGCCAGCGATTCTGGCGCGGCGATTTTCTGCATTACGCTGCCATCTTTCAAATTCACCACCAGCACTTCAGGCTGTTTTGAATCCGTCACAAACGCACGCTGGCCGGCAGTGTCCAGGCTCAGGTTCAGGTAGAAGTGCTCTTTTCCGTCTTCCTGTACTTTCTTACGGCTGAGGATTTTGTTGGTCGCGGTATCAATGGTCACCAGCTCACCGTCCGCATTGGTGGTATACAGGCGTTTTGCCTTCGCATCCAGCGCCAGTCCGGTGCTGAACGTGCCGGTGTTCGTGATGGTGTCCTTCAGCTTCAGCGTTGCGCCATCAACAACCCAGATCACGCTCTCCTTGCCGATGCCGGTAATGTATACCGTATTGGTCGTGTCATCGGCCACCAGCTGGCGCGGCTGAAGCGGCTTCACCGTGTCGCTACGTTTGCGATCGTCCAGCACCAGGCGCCCTTTCACCTCGCTCGTTTTGGCGTCAATCGCCGTCACGGCGCTGTTGACGGTGTTACCGAACCACAGCGTCTGGGTGGCGTTATCGATCGTGGCGCCAAACGGCTTGAGATCGTTATGAATCGCCTGCGTCACTTCCAGCGTGACCGGATCCAGACGATAGACCACGCCGCCCTTATCGGTTTTGCGGCTTTGTGACGTCGCAACCCACAGCGCGTTTTCCTGCTGGCTGACGGCCATTTCATACGCGCCCTTGCCGACCGCTTTGCGCAGCATCTCTTCAGCGGCATGAACCTGGAACGTACCGGCAAACAGTAAAGAGCCCAACAGCAGAGACCCACGCAGGCGCGGCGAGCACAGATGACGTAAAGACATAACAATTCCTTTTTAAATGAGGATATTTACCGCTGACATCGCTTCCGGCGGGCAAAGTCATCGCTTTGCCGTTATTTTAATGAGAATAGTAATCATTAATGAGTTGAATGTGGAGTATTTCTTTCCTGCAAAACCTTACATTCACGAAATGTGCGGTTATAGTTTTCATAACATTTACAAAGGATTTAACATATATACACAGGTTCCAGTTGATTTGTTTCGAAATTTTTCTTAACCGGCTTACTCCATGAAAATTATTACTGCCCATAAGGCATCACTACCCCTGTTGTTCGTTCCCGTCATTTTTGGCCCGCTGACTGCGATGGCCGCGGATGAACAGACCCTGATCGTCAGCGCCACGCCGCAAACCGTCTCCGAACTGGACACCCCGGCCGCAGTCAGCGTGGTGAGCGGCGAGGATATGCGACATGCCACACCGCGCATCAACCTTTCTGAATCCCTTGGGAGCGTACCTGGCCTGCAAATCCAGAACCGCCAGAACTATGCTCAGGATCTGCAACTTTCCGTTCGCGGATTCGGCGCGCGCTCAACCTTCGGCGTACGCGGGATCCGCATGTACGTGGACGGCATTCCGGCAACCATGCCCGATGGCCAGGGGCAGACATCAAACATTGACCTCAACAGCATAGAGAGCGTCGACGTGCTGCGCGGCCCCTTCTCTGCCCTGTACGGTAATGCCTCCGGCGGCGTGATCAACATCAACACCCAGACCGGACAACAGCCAGCCACCATTGAAGCCAGCAGCTATTACGGCAGCTACGGCACCTGGCGTTACGGTATGAAGGCCACCGGGGCGGTGGGTGATGGTACTCAGGCGGGCGATGTGGATTATGCCGTATCCACTACCCGTTTCACCACCCATGGCTATCGCGACCACAGCGGCGCGCGCAAAAACCTCGCCAACGCGAAACTGGGCGTGCGTATTGATGATGTCAGCAAGCTGACGCTGATTTTTAACAGCGTGGACATGAAAGCCAACGATCCGGGCGGACTGAGTTATCAGGAGTGGCAGAATAACCCGCGCCAGTCACCACGTGGCGATCAGTACAACACGCGTAAGACCATTAAGCAGACCCAGGCCGGGATCCGCTACGACCGTCAGCTGAGCGAACAGGACGACCTCAGCGTGATGATGTATGCCGGTGAGCGTGAAATGACTCAGTACCAGTCCATTCCGGCGTCCACTCAGCGCGAGAATCCTGCGCATTCGGGCGGTGTGATTGATATGCAGCGTCACTATCAGGGTATTGATACGCGCTGGACCCACCGCGGCGAACTGCTGGTTCCGGTGACATTTACCACCGGGTTGAACTACGAAAACATGAGCGAAAATCGTCGCGGGTATGAGAACTTCGTGATGGGCAACGGCGTGCCGGATTATGGCGTGAAGGGTAATAAACGCCGTGACGAACGCAATCTGATGTGGAACCTGGATCCCTACCTGCAAACCCAGTGGCAGCTAACGCAAAAACTGTCCTTAGAGGCGGGCGTACGTTATAGCTCCGTCTGGTTTGACTCCAACGATCGTTACATTACCCCGCAAAACGGTGATGACAGCGGCGACGCCAGCTACCACAAATGGCTCCCGGCAGGTGCGGTGAAATACGCCGTGACCGACGCATGGAACCTGTATGCTGCGGCAGGACGGGGATTTGAGACGCCGACCATCAACGAACTTTCCTACCGTTCTGATGGCAAAGGTGGCCTCAATATGAACCTGCAACCGTCCACCAACAACACCTATGAGATTGGCAGCAAAACCCGCATCGGCAATGGCATCCTGACGGCGGCGCTGTTCCGCACGGATACCGACAACGAGATCGTGGTGGACGAAAGCAAGGATGGTCGCACGACTTATAAAAACGCGGGAAAAACGCGCCGTCAGGGTGTGGAAATTGCGCTCGACCAGCAGTTTGCCGAGAACTGGAAGCTGAAGATGGCGTGGACCTATCTTGATGCCACCTACCGCACCAACGTCTGTAGCAATGCAGACTGTAGCGGCAACCGGATGCCGGGGATCGCCCGTAACATGGGATATGCGTCGTTTGGCTGGGAGCCTGAGGAAGGCTGGTACGCGGGGGCAGATGCCCGCTACATGAGCGATGTCATGGCCAACGATACCAACACCGCTAAAGCGCCCTCTTATACCGTAGTGGGCCTGAATACCGGCTATAAACTCAACTACGGCAAATGGGGAATGGACGTCTTTGGTCGCGTCGATAACCTGTTCGATAAAGAGTACGCCGGTTCAGAGATTGTTAACGCTGGCTACAACCGCTATTACGAACCTGCCCCTGGTCGTAACTATGGCGTGGGCCTGTCGGTCTCTTATCGTTTTGAGTAAACCATTCTCCGGCAGCGCACGTTGCCGGTAAAAAATAAGCAAAATAACATCATTCCCGGTTGCCTGATGCGCCGGGAATATAATCAAGGACGTTTGATACAAATAAACAAATAAGTGCGCCAGAGGGATCCTTAACTGTAGTATTGCCGTTGCAGAAGAATATTGGCTTCATCAATGGCTTTGTCGATCGCTTCCCGGCTGGCCGTCACATCCCTTTGCTCAAGCGCAGAAAGCAGATCGTCATAATGATAGGTCGCTGCGGGAACCTCGCTTAACTCTTCATGCAGATAGTGAATGCACGGACCAATCCGTACCCAGAGCTGCTCAATCAGCGAGTGAAGGGTCGGCATCTCGGCATACTGATAGAGCGTGAACCGGAACACGCGGTTGGCATGGATCGCTTTCTGTACATCGCCCTGATGCATGGCGGCACTGAAGTTATCTGACAGCGCGCGTAACGCATCCAGTTTGGTCTCGGTCATATTCTGGCACGCCGCCGCAACGGCCATCGGTTCAAGCTGCTTTCTGATGGCGTTAATTTCGTTATAGCGTTCCAGCGTCACTTCTGGCACCAAAAACGCCTGCGCTGGCGTGGCCTGTAATGCCCCCGCCGACACCAGGCGCAGCAGGGCTTCGCGCACCGGTGTGATACTGGTGCCCAATTTATCCGCAATCTCTTTTGTAACGAGTCGAGCCCCAGGTTTTAATGAGCCCGTAATTAATGCTCCCTTTAAACTGTTCTCTACTTGCAAAGTCAGACTGATTCTTTGTGCTTTTTCCATATGTTCCAAATCAAGCATGTTTAATTCCCGTAGCCAAACAAAATGCCATTTTCAGCGTCTGTTTAAAAAAACATCGCCGGTTAGATATATCCTGTATCGTCATGCCTGGTATGAGGGGCGCGCGTAATATTAAAATCGCTCAAATAATATTGCATTTTTCACTTCTGGCTCAGCTGGGCCGAGGCGCGCAAAGCTTATGGATTAATTAAAGACAATATATCGTATCTTCACAAATAATTATGGCGGACACTGCCCGCCATAACCGATGCTCTGTTTAGTCGGCCGCCACGCGGATCACAACCTTGCCGAAGTTTTTCCCCTCAAGCAGGCCAATCAGGGCGTCCGGCGCCGCGTCCAGCCCTTCCGTAACCTGCTCGCGATAGTGAATTTTGCCTTCCTGCACCCAGCGGCCCATTTCCTGCTGGAACTCGTCAATACGATGACCATAGTCCTGCGCGATAATAAAACCCTGCATACGGATGCGTTTTTTCAGGATGGTCCCCATCAGTAGCGGTAAGCGGTCCGGACCCTCCGGCAGGTTGGTCGCATTGTAGCCGCTGACCAGTCCGCAAACCGGCACGCGCGCGGAGGTATTCAAGAGCGGCAGCAAGGCGTCAAAGACTTTACCGCCGACGTTTTCGTAATACACATCAATGCCCTGCGGGCAGGCTTTAGCCAGTTGTTCGTCAAAATCATCCGCATGGTGATCCAGACAGGCATCGAAACCGAGCACGTCGACAGCATGACGGCATTTCTCCTCCCCGCCAGCCACGCCGATGACCCGGCATCCTTTGATTTTACCGATCTGCCCCACCGTTGCGCCGACCGGCCCCGTGGCCGCCGCCACGACAAGGGTTTCCCCTGCCTGAGGCTGGCCGATATCGAGCAGCCCCATATACGCGGTGAAGCCCGGCATCCCTAGCACGCCGAGTGCCCATGAAGGATGCGACGGGTTTTCACCCAACTTAACCAGCCCCTGCCCGTCGGATAGTTCATACTCCTGCCAGCCGCTGTAACCCAGAACCCATTCACCCTCTTTATAATCCGGATGACGGGAGGTCTCGACGCGGCTTACCGTGCCGCCCACCATCACCGCGCCAATCTCGACCGGAGGTGAATAGGATGGCGCATCGCTCATACGGCCTCGCATGTACGGATCAAGCGAGAGCCATACGGTGCGTAATAACACCTGCCCCTCTGCGGGCGCGGGGATCGGCTGCTCTTCCAGGCGGAAATTATCGGCAACCGGCGCGCCGTGTGGACGGGAAGCCAGTACCCAGCGTCGGTTTTGCGTAGTAGATTGACTCATTCATCGCTCCTTACTGCTGAAAATGTCATTCAAGTCTGGCACGTTATCCTGCGGATCGCCTGTGCATTATGAGCCGGACTGATTAAGCCGCACGACCAGATAAAGGCACGATTCATCCGTTTCGTTGATAAACCGGCAGTCGTTCGGCGGCCCGAGTTCCAGACAATCTCCGGCCTTCATTTCATGGCGAGTATCCCCCTCCAGAAAGACCAGTTCACCTGCCTGCAACCAAATCAGCTGTCGTGCCAGCGCATAAGAGGAGGCGGGCATCGGCACATCGCTACCTGCGGGTAGCTCCACCTGGACGAGGTCGATAGGCATATCGCTGCGCGGCGACACATGGCGACGCAAATAGTGGGTTTGCGGATCGCGCCAGACGGGCTGGTTCGCCAGACGTAACAGTTTGCCCTCCTGCATTTCCGCGCGCGCAATAAGCGTAGACATGCTAATACCGAAGGCACCGGATAACCGCGCAAGCAGCGTCGCCGTTGGGCTACTGTCACCCCGTTCAATCTTATGGATCATGGCGCGTGAGATACCTGCCCGTTCGGCCAGTTCGCTTAATGACCAGCCCCGCGACTCGCGTTCAAGGCGTATGCGGGCGCTAATGCGTTGATTCATATTGTCTGTCATTGTATTCATGACGTCATACTATAGTGTACGGATGGTTTTTCGGGGCAGTTTTGTGACAAAAAAATAGGGATTTTGTCGTAGCGATGCAATATAAGAACTGTGTAATATTGTGAGTAAATCGTACTACTATAGTGAACAACACAGCCAGAGGTTACCCATGATTGTTCGTCATGCCTGCAAAGAAGATTGTGCCGCTATCGGTGAAATTTATAACCATGCGGTGCTGCACACCGCCGCCATCTGGAATGATAAAACTGTCGACACCGATAACCGTATCGCATGGTTTGAGGCGCGTACTCTGTCGGGTTATCCAGTGCTGGTCAGTGAAGAAGACGGAGTGGTGACGGGATACGCCTCATTTGGCGACTGGAGAGCGTTCGACGGATTTCGCCACACGGTGGAGCACTCGGTGTACGTTCATCCCGAACATCAGGGCAAAGGCATTGGCCGGCTGCTGATGACGGAGTTAATCAAGGAAGCCCGCCAGATCGGTAAACACGTGATGGTTGCCGGTATTGAGGCGCAGAACCAGGCGTCAATTCATCTGCACGAAACCCTTGGCTTTATTACCACCGGCAATATGCCGCAGGTGGGAACCAAATTCGGTCGCTGGCTGGACTTAACCTTTATGCAGCTCCAGCTTGATGAGCGCAGCGATCCGGATGCTCTGCCATGAATCAATCGTTGACGTTAGCGTTTCTGGTAGCCGCCGGGATTGGGCTGGTGGTGCAAAACACCCTGATGGTGCGCATTACGCAATCTTCCTCCACCATTCTTATCGCCATGCTGATGAACTCGCTGGTGGGGATTGTGCTGTTTGTCAGCATTTTGCTGGTGAAAAATGGCCTGGCGGGGTTTAACGAACTGGCGTCAACGGTGCGCTGGTGGACGTTGATCCCCGGCCTGCTGGGGTCTTTTTTTGTCTTTGCCAGTATTAGCGGCTATCAGAATGTGGGCGCGGCAACGACCATTGCCGTCCTGGTGGCAAGCCAGCTGATTGGCGGTCTGGTGATGGACATCCTCAAGAGCAACGGCGTTCCCCTGCGCGCGCTGGTTGGCCCGGTCTGCGGCGCAGTGATGCTGGTGGTCGGCGCCTGGCTGGTGGCACGGCGCCAGTTTTAACCCTTACAGAATAGTCCCGCCCTGGGTGAGGTGGGCATGGCGTGCCTCCGCCTCTTCTTTATGCTGCTTACCATGATGCGCAATCGCGGTACGCAGGCGCTGCTGCTGGGTATAGCGATCTTCACGGCTGAGCTCTGCATCATCGCTTAATTCGATCAGCAGTTCGTTCATGTGAGTAATTACGCTCTCTTGGATGGTGGCATCGACGCGGGCGATAACATCATTTAAATGTGACATTGTCACTCCTTTTCACGTGCCCGGTGGCGCTACGCTTACCGGGCCTACATTTGAAACCCGTAGGCCGGGTAAGGCATAGCCGCCACCCGGCAAAATACGATCAGTTCAGCTTCGCTTTCGAGAAATCGCTGCCCATCAGGCTTACGCTGTACCCGGTCACATTGCTGCGGGTCGCGTAGAACGTTTTGCCGTTAGCTAACGCAATCCACGGTGCCTGCTGGTAGAAAATCTCCTGTGCCTGACCATACAGCTTCGCACGTTCGTCCGGGTTGCTGGTCAGTTTGGCCTTTTGCACCAGCTCATCATACCCCTTATCACACCAGCGCGCGGCGTTAGATCCGGTTTTGATGCTGTTACAACCCAGTAGCACATCGGCGAAGTTGTCCGGATCGCCGTTATCAGACATCCAGCCGAACAGCGCGGAATCATGCTCGCCTTTGCGCATGCCGGAGAGATATTCCCCCCACTCGTAAGAGACGATTTTCGCCTTCACGCCCACCTTCGCCCAGTCAGCCTGGATCATCTCTGCAATGCGTCGGGAGTTCGGGTTGTACGGACGCTGAACCGGCATGGACCAGAGGGTCACTTCCGCGCCTTTCTCCAGACCCGCCTGCTTCAGCAGCGCTTTCGCTTTTTCAGGATCGTAGCCGTAATCCTTCAGTTCTTTATTAAAGCCGAGCATGTTCGGCGGGATCGGCGATTTAGCGATCGTACCAGACCCCATAAAGACCGCGTTCACAATGGCTTTTTTGTCCGTCGCGTAATTCAGAGCCTGGCGCACCAGCACGTTATCAAACGGTTTTTTCTCTGTGTTGAACGCCAGGTACCCCACATTCAGCGCATCCACCGAGTGCAGCGTCAGGTCTTTGTTTTTCTTGATCGCTTCAAACTGCACCGGCGACGGCGCAGGAATGATCTGACACTCGTTCGTTTGCAGCTTCGCCAGACGCGTCTCAACGTTTGGCGTGATGGAGAAGATCAGGTGTTTGGTCGGCACCTCTCCCTCCCAGTAGTTCGGGTTGGCGACGTAGCGGATAAGCGAATCCACCTTGTACTGCTGAAGCACATACGGCCCGGTGCCGATTGGCCAGGTGTCCACATTTTCAGGCGTGCCCTTTTTCAGCATCGCGTCCGCGTACTCGGCAGAGAGGATCGAGGCGAAGTCCATTCCCCAGTCGGCCAGGAAAGCCGCGTTGGGTTCGCTCAGCGTGAACTGAACATGATAATCGTCGATCTTTTTCACATCCTGAATGAGCTTGTCGAGACCCACGTCATTAAAGTATTCGTAATTACCCTGGGAAACATTGTGATAGGGATGCTTAGGGTCTTTCTGACGCATAACGGAGAAAATAACGTCATCAGCGTTAAAATCACGGGTCGGTTTGAAGTATTTATTGCTGTTGAATTTCACCCCTTTACGCAGGGTAAACGTGTATGTTTTGCCGTCTGGCGAAATGGTCCACGACTCCGCAAGAGAAGGCACCGGCGTGTTTTTTACCGGGTCGAAGTTAATCAGACGGTTATACAGCGTTTGCGAGCTGGCGACAAACGAGGGGCCAGAGCTGGCGATCTGCGGGTTAAACGACTCCGGCGACGCCTCGGAGCAGTAGATAATGGTGTCTTTGTTTGCCGCCCATGCGGCGCTTGCCGGTAGCAGCGCGCTCAGCGCGAGGGCGAGCACGGTTTTCCCTGTAAACATAATTATTACCCTTTCGGTTTTATTATAGTGAACAGTAATAACAGCACAGACGTTTTGGCCTGACAAATAACGAATCACTATCAGGTTATTCTAAAGCCGTACATTTCGCTGGTTTTAACATCAGCCCGCAGAAACCGATTTGCCTTAAGGTCCATTATTCGTCAAGCACAACCGTTACGATCAATGCCGCAAGAAATCGTCCCTTTTGTCGTCTCCTCCGCCGTTTGCTTGCTTACCTGATTCGCTAAAGTAATGGCGTGAAGAAGTCTACAGGACCAAATCGTGGCAAAAACACTTTTACGCAGCGGCAATCTGGATGATTTTCAGGCCGTTGGCGGCGGCGGACAGGCCGTTTTTGAATCAGCGCTGCAAATCCGCGAAGCGCTTCGGTTGCGCAAACAGCAGGCTATCGTCGATTGCCTGGCCATTCCTCAGGTCAATGACGGCGGCGATCGCGTTGACTGGTACTCCCCGGTTGAGGGAACCGTCTCCAGCTGGAAGGCGGCGGATGAAGACGAGCGTTTTCGCGCCCTGCGCTATCTGGAAAACACGCTCGCCAGCATGGAGTCGCTGAGTAAAAAATGCCTTCAGTCACCGAAAACGGCGCAGCAACTGTTTGGATCTCTGCTCTCTAAAGCTTTCCAGTTTCCCGGTGAAAACTTTGTTTTCCTGGTGGATGGCAAACCGGTGATCTGCTTCTGGGGTTTCGTCAGTCTTAACGAAAACGCGCGCGACGACGTGCTGGACTGCCTGCGCGAATCGTTGGTCCCTGAACCTGAACCCGTGATGATTAACGAACCTGAACCTGAGCCAGAACCGGCCCCGGTGGTGACCTTCGAGCAGGCCGACGCGCCGCTTATCACGCCTGTGGCTACCGTCCGTATCACCGAAGATGAGCTGTATACGCCAGAGCCGGTGCGCATGAACACCGTGCCGTCAGAGCCCGCACCAGCGGTGGTGCAGAAAAAACGTCGCTCCCCCCTGTGGTTGCTGCCGGTTGCCGCCGTCATTATTGCAGCCATTGCCACGCCGCTGCTCTGGCCAAAACAGGCCCCGACCGCAGCGCCAGTTACTTCACCAGCGCCAGCACCTGTCGCCATTGCTCCGGCCCCCGTGAAGACGGTTGAGCCGCTTGAGCTGAAACTCCCGCTGCACCAGGCAGAAGTGGTAGAGCCGAAGGTGAAGACGCCTGCCCCGGCAGCCGAACCGGTGGTCATTACCGCGATACCGAAAGATGCAATGGTGATGGAAGCAAACCAGGTCAAAGCGGGGTTAACGCGCTTCCTGAACGGCACCTGGCGCGCGTTTCTCGATGTGCAGGATCCGCTCACCGGCAAACCGCCGTCTCTGCGCTACCAGATCCAGAACAATAAAGGTTTCGCCCGGGTCGTGCATGGCGACAACATTGTCTGCCGGGTAGACGTCTTTTCCGGATTACACAGCAACGGCGAGCTGTTGATCAAAACGCGCGGAAACGCTCGTTGCACCGACGGTTCACGCTATCCGATGCCGGAAGTGACCTGTAAGGCAGGTGCCAGCGACGTGGCGGAATGCACCGCACGTTACGATGCCAACACCGTCGTTCCTCTGACGTTCAAGAAAGCAGGTGTCTGATCCTATGCTGGTTAATCTTTGCGACTATAAACAGAGCGTGACGCTGATTGCTAACAGCGGCGTACAGTTTCTCGATTTTGGCCTGACTCCGCAGGACACCGCCAGCAACGGGCGTTTCGTGCGTAAAACGGCAAATGGCCCGCTGCTGCGCCTGGATTTTGACCTGGTCAACGGCCGGTACACGCTGCCTGCCCCCGATGGCGGGAAGCCGGAAGTGGTCAAGCCTGAAAGCACCATTCCACTGCATGACTCCCTGACCGTGCTGGACGGTGTCTGGCTGCCGCTCCCTTTCCTGCGCTTTAACCCGCCGCGGACGTTTGTTGATGGCCCGGATAACTGGGCGCGCGTCCAGGTACGGAAGCTGTCCACGCCCGACGCGGCTGGCAATACGCACCGGGTCACCGTCGCGCTCGACAGCCAGATTGCGGAGCATGCGACGTCTGCCCTGTCGCCGGTTGAAAACGACATTCTTAACGGCACGCGTTTCGCCCTCGCCTGGCGCGACAGTGAGGTTGAGAGTTTCCTCGACCAGACCTGGATTGACGGCTGGCTGCGTGAAGCCTTCACACAATATGCTGACGGTGTTGAAAAACGCGCCGAGCGCGAGCTGCATCAGGCCATGCGCAGCTTTGAATATCAGGCGCACTGGCTCAACCTGCTCTCCATGCTCGGTGAACAACTCACCGTGCCGGAAGTGAAGTTTGTCACCCATACCCTGAGCACCCCTGCTATTCCTGTCGATCTGATCCTTGACGTAGGCAACACCCACACCTGCGGCGTGATTATTGAAGATCATGGTGATGCCAACGACGGCCTGCGCCAGACGGCTGAACTCCAGGTGCGTTCCCTGAGTGAGCCGCAGTTTCTGAATGAGCCGCTGTTTACCAGCCGTCTTGAATTTTCCGAAGCGCGTTTTGGCAAGCAGCACTTCTCGGTGGAAAGCGGCCGGGAGGATGCGTTCGTCTGGCCATCCATTGTCCGCGTGGGTGATGAAGCGCGTAAGCTGGCGATGCAGCGTCTGGGCACGGATGGCAACAGCGGTATCTCCAGCCCGCGTCGCTATCTGTGGGACGAGACGCCGGTGGTGCAGGACTGGCGCTTTAGCCAGATGAACAGCAAAACTCAGCGCGAACCGCTGGCAACCGCGTTTCCGCTGATGAACCTGATGAACGACGACGGGGAACCGCTCTTTACGCTGCCGCAGGATGAGCGCCTGCCGGTCTTCTCTCCGCAGTACAGCCGCAGCACCCTGATGACGCACATGCTCTGCGAGCTGCTGGCTCAGGCGCTTGGCCAGATTAACAGCGTAGCCACCCGCTTGCGGCTCGGCTTCCCGGCCTCTCCCCGCCAGCTGCGGACGCTGATCCTCACCCTGCCTTCGGCGATGCCGAAACAGGAGCGCGAGATTTTCCGGCGCCGCATGTTCGAAGCCATCGCCATCGTCTGGAAAGCGATGGGCTGGCACCCGCAGGATGAAGATTTTGCCAGCCGTAAACAGCAGGAAAAAAGCGTGGTGCCGGTCCCTGAGATCCAGATGGAGTGGGACGAGGCCAGCTGCGGCCAACTGGTGTGGCTGTATAACGAAGCCATCTCCCACTTCGGTGGCCAGACCGAGGCCTTTTTCGCCTCCCTTGCCCGTCCGGATCGCGCGCCTGAGCCTGGCGTCCAGCCGGGGCGCGCTCTGCGCGTGGCCTCGATTGATATCGGCGGCGGCACAACGGATATGGCTATCACGCACTATCAGTTAGATGATGGTTCCGGAAATAACGTCAAAATCACCCCGCAGCTGCTGTTCCGCGAAGGGTTCAAGGTCGCTGGCGATGATACGCTGCTGGACGTGATCCAGCGCTACGTTCTGCCCGCCCTGCAAACCCAGCTTCAGAAATCCGGCATAGCCGATGCCTCCCAGCTGATGGCATCCCTGTTCGGTGACTCCGGGCGGATCGATACCCAGGCGGTCCTGCGCCAGCAGACGGCGCTTCAGCTCTTTATGCCGATCGGTCACGCGATCCTGGCGGCGTGGGAATCGAGCGATGTTGACGATCCGCTGGCCGGGCTGCATGCCACCTTTGGCGATCTGCTTGCGCAAAAACCGACGCGCAACGTGATGAATTATCTCCAGCAGGCGATCGACCATGCGTTGCCTGCCGGCTCAGAACACTTTGATCTGTTCAGCGTCCCGCTGCACGTCAGCTTCCGGGAGATGCGGGACGCCATGCTGGCGGGTCAGTTCACGCTTGCCGCCCCGCTTCATGCGGTATGTGAGGCGATCTCTCATTACAGCTGCGATATCCTGCTTATCACGGGACGGCCGGGCTGTCTGCCGGGCGTTCAGGCCTTGATTCGCCACCTGCAACCGGTGCCCGTCAACCGCATCGTCTGGCTGGATAAATACCAGGTTCATGAATGGTATCCGTTCAGCCAGCAGGGACAGATCGGCAACCCGAAATCCACCGCTGCGGTGGGAGCGATGCTCTGTAGCCTGGCGCTGGATCTTCGTCTGCCGCGCTTTAACTTTAAAGCAGCGGATATCGGCGCGTACTCTACGGTGCGCTATCTGGGCGTGCTGGATAACACCATCAATACCCTGCGGGACGAGAACGTCTGGTATCACGATATCGACCTCGATAAACCCGGCGCGAAACTGGACGCCCGTCTGCACTTCCCGCTGCGCGGCAACGTTACGCTCGGCTTCCGGCAGTTGGCCAATGCCCGCTGGCCCGCGACGCCGCTCTATACCCTGAGCATCAACTCAGCCGAGCTGGCGAAAGCCATTGCGGGCGACGGTGTACTGAACGTGCGCCTGAAGCTGCGTGGCGGCACTAAGCAGGAAGGCCCGGAATCTTTCGAGCTGAGTGATGCCTGGCTACAGGACGGCACGCCCGTGCCGCCGGATGCCCTGACATTTAAACTGAATACTCTGGCCGATCGCCGACACAGCGGCAGCCACTACTGGATCGACAGCGGGAGCGTATACCTCAAATGACTGCGACGACTGCCACCACTCAGGCCTTAATCGGGTGGATCAACGAGACGCGACAGCACGCCCCGATGCTGGATAACGAAGCCGACGCCCTGCTTGCCCGCCTTAACGCCGCGCGCGCGCGTGAAGAGGCCCTCGAACGTGCCCTTGCCTGCCAGGGCAGCATCGGCTTATACGGCCACTCGCAGGCCGCGAAAGCGCATCTGCTGGCCTCCCTGTGCGGCAGCGGCGACGAACGGCTGAACGTTACGCCGGGTCAACGCACGTTTGATTACTTCTCGCATATTAACCCCGGGCATGCGCCGACCAACATGGCCGTGCGTTTCACCAGAGCGACCAGCGAGGTCGCAGACGACGCGTTTCCCCTGCGCCTGAGCCTGGTAACGGAGGCCGAGCTGGTACAGCTGTTTATCGCCCGCACCACGTTGGATCCGCAGATCCGTGCGGTGGATAAATCGGTGATTGAAGCCCGGCTTGAGAAGTGGCGTACGCTGCGTCAGCCGCACAGCGTGCCGGGAATAACGGAGCAGGAAGTCGCGACCGTTGCCCGGTTCTGGCAAACCGTAGTACCCGGCGCTAAGCAGCATATTGATGATGCCCTGTGGCACCAGTTTGCCCTGCTGGTTCCGTCGCTTGATCTCAGCACCCGCGCCAGCGTCTGGTCTCTGCTGTGGGGTGAGCAGCAGGAGTTAACCCAGCAGTGGCTTAAACTCGCCCAGGTGCTGCATCAAACCAGCCATGCCAGCGCGCTTGCGGCGCCGTTGAGTCTGCTGGTGGACAGTTTTGGTCTGCCGTGTGAAGGTTTCCTTACTCACGGGGCCTTTACCGTGCCGGAAGCGCAGGAAACATTGCTTCATCCGGTAAATAACGGCGAGTTGCTTAATGCCATTAGCCTGCCCGTCGATGTGCTGGCCTGCCTGACCCGCGAAGTGGTGCTGCCCGTTGGAAACTGCGTTCTGGATAACGTAGATATTATTGATATTCCGGCCATTTCTGAGGAAAACACGCCGCTGATGACGCAGGCAAAATGCCTGTGGTTGCTGGAGCATTATCGTCAGCACATACAGCCGGATGTCCTGGTTATCTGCAATGCGACGGCCCACCACCAGCAGACGGCAAAAACGGCCAGGCTCCTGCAAAACTGGGTCAAAGAGACGCAGCCGGTGGAAGAGTCCGCGTTGCCGGGCCTGGTCTGGGCCATTACCCCTCACGATGCGCGGTTTACCACAAAGCAGAATCTGGACGAAGCGGTGCAACAGTTGCTGGGCCAGCCGGGTCTGCGCTGGGGTACGCTCCAGGCGCTCGATACCCACAGCATGCAGCGGGTAATTGAATGGCTGTCGCAGGCTACCCTTCCAGCACAGCGCCAGAAGCGTCTCCACGCGCTGAAAAGGCTGTTGCAACAGTCTCTGACCACGCTGATGCGCGCATACGTAGCCCCACTCACTCAGGAGCCAGGCGCAGGGCGGGCAGAGGCCGAAAAAATGGTCCGAACGCTGCAAGGCAGCGCCGCTCGTCATGGAGAACTGCTTGAGGGGCTTCTGCCGCCGTTAAACGCGTTTGAGACGCTGCTGACGGTTCACCAGCCCCGTGAGGAACAGGTCAACGGCCTGTTTAACGACGTTATCGATCTGTTTGCGGAAGAGACGCCGGAATATCCAGGCGCGTTGCAGACCAAAGACAAGGCGCGACTGGCCCATAACGTGTGGGTTAACCATCTTCGTCAGTGGAGTCGCAACGACGCGGCCGCCGCCCGTCTGGGCCTGGACCCAGAGGTATTGCATCAGATTGCGGATGTGCTGATCGTTACCAGCTACCGGCTGGATCTGCCGCTGCAACTGCAACGCATTGCAGAAACAGATAAAAGCAGTGCTGCGCAGCTGCATGCCGCGACAGGCAATTTCGTTAGCTGGCTTGGCTATGAACTGACGCCCGTTTCTGAACGGCCTGCAAGCCGGATCCGCAAAGGTCAGCCAATTTTTGTGGCGCCAGTTGTGAGCAACGCTTCACCCCGTCTTACCCGACTTGGCGAGCAGCCTGTTCATGCGGCGACAGCCTATGTTTATGACTGGCTGGTTGCGCTCTACACCCGCGCGATTGAGAATGTGGATTATCAGTGCCCGTATGACATTAAGCCTGATGCGCGGAAAGCCTTGTCTGCCTTGCTGTCTTAATCATTGCAGCCCGCAGCAATGCGGGCTACCCCTTCATGATCCGTTTATGAAGCCAGACAAAGCCTGAGCCAACGCTGACGGGTTTTCCCAGGACATTGAATGGCCCGCATCAGGGATAATTTTTACAGCAACGCCTTTTTGTTGCAGGCGATTAAAATCGTCATCAGGCAGGGACCACTCACCAAAAACTAACATGACCGGGCAGCTCAATGACAAAAACAGGTGTTCCCAGTCGGGTTTAACGCCCTTGACCAGGCTCGTTGCGCCGCGCCAGACGGCCCAGGGGGCATTGCTTTGAAGGCTTCCAGACCACGCCGTCGTTTCCGCCCGCAGCATGTCATCATAGCCCTGTTCCAGAAAATGTTGTTCCGTTTGGGCCGCAATTGCCCGGCTGAACAGCCCGCCACCCGCATGAAAATTGGGTTCAGACACTATCAGGCCTTTAACGCGTGACTTCAGCAGCGTTGCCGTTTCGATAGCGATACTCCCCCCCATGCTATGACCATAGAGCCAAAGACTATCCAGGCCGAGATGGTCTAACAGTTCAACCACCACCTGCGCCTGTTCACTTGTGCGATAACGGTAGTTGTCAGGTTTGTCACTGTAACCGCTACCGGGGAGATCGATCAGAATGGCTCTGCGCCCCCCGAAACGGGTATCACAGACAATACGAGGATATTCATACGACGATGCACAGCCCAACCCGTGGATAAACACAACCGGGTCACCGAAACCGGGAAGATCCTGCCAGCGCACCGTGCAGCCTGCTTGCTGTGAATAGAAACTGTTCATAAGCACTCCATGTATGACGGACTGTATATTTATACAGCCTCAATGTATGGAATGCTATGTCTGGATGCCGATTCTTGAAGCGTGCTTCAGAAAAGAGATATTAACAGGGCAACAGGAAAGCTCATCGGCCAGGTAGATCCCACCAGGAATGCGCTCAACAGGCGAATACGTTTACGATCTTTAGACAGGAACCAGGTAATTAATGCGCAGATGGAGGCCATGATTGCGTAGAAAACCAACATCTTTTGATACAACGTCATTCTGTTTACCTGAGCCGAAAAATAACCGCACGCAATATGCGTCATATGTTGACACAGATCAAGTTTTTTCGTTACACAATAACCACTTAATTATTAATGATAATAACAACTGAGTACCTTGTGTAACAACGCCGGGTAAAGCAAAACGGTTATTATTGATAAGATGCATATAGAATGCACTTTTTGGTAAATCCATCCCTGCAGAAAGCAGTCTAATAAAAGCAGGCTTTTAAGGGAGGAAACATGCTACGCATTCCGCAGAGTTGCATTCACACCCGTTCCACGCCTTTCTGGAACAAAGAAACGGCCCCCGCCGGCATTTTTAAACGTCACCTTGATACGGGCACGCAGCCGGGCGTTTACCCTCGCCTGTCGGTGATGCGCGGCGCGGTGCGTTATCTGGGCTATGCTGATGAATTTACACCTGAGCCTGACAGCGAGCTCGTCATTGAAGCGGGTCGTTTTGGCGTTTTCCCGCCAGAGAGATGGCACCACATTGAGGTGATGACCGACGATACCTTGTTCAATATTGAATTCTTTGTTGAACCTGAGGTGCTTAAGTCCCTTTAAGCGTCCGACAACATGAAGGAAACTATTATGTTACGTATTCCTGAAAACTTTGTTCATACCCGCTCGACACCGTTCTGGAATAAAGAGAGCGCCCCAAAAGCGCTTTTTACCCATCACAACACCAAAGCCGGCGTGTACGGTCGGTTGTCCGTCATGAAGGGTGCGGTGCGTTACTTTGGCTTTGCCGATGGCGATGCCACCGAACCCGATCTGGAAGTGATCATTGAGGCCGGTTCTTTTGGCATCTCGCCACCGCAAAAATGGCACCGCATTGAGCTACTGACCGACGACACGTATTTTAATATCGACTTTTTCGCGGATCCTGCCGTCACGCTCAGCGGTGCGGGTATCGGTAGAGTGGTCAACACGCATAAGGAGTAAATAATGGGTAAGGCTACCTATACCGTGACCGTCACCAACAACAGCAACGGCGTGTCGGTGGATTATGAAACAGAAGCGCCAATGGAGCTGTTGATTCCGGACGTCGCGGCAGATGTCGTGAAGGATCTGGTGAATACCGTTCGCGCCTACGATACGGAAAATGAACACGAGGTATGTGGCTGGTAAGCTGATTCGCCCGGCACTGCGCCGGGCATGAGGGTTTAGTGTTTAAACATCACATGTCGGACTACCGTGTAATCCTCAAGTCCGTAGACCGACATATCTTTGCCGTAACCGGATAACTTCATTCCGCCGTGCGGCATTTCGCTCACCAGCATAAAATGGGTATTGACCCAGGTGCAGCCATACTGCAACCGTGCGCTGAGTCGATGGGCGCGTCCGACGTCTTTTGTCCAGACGGACGAGGCCAGGCCGTATTGCGAATCGTTAGCCCAGCTCAGCACCTGCGCTTCATCCTCAAATTCCGTCACGCTGACCACCGGGCCAAACACTTCTCGCTGGACGATCGCATCTTCCTGCTTCGCCCCGGCCAGCAGCGTTGGCTGGAAGTAATATCCTGCCCCCTCTCTTTTACTGCCACCGGTGACGACGCGGATATGTCCAAGGGCTTTGGCTTCATCCACGGCAGCGCAAACGCGGGAAAGATGCGCAGCGGAGCTGAGCGGGCCCAGCTCCGTTGATGTATCGTCCGGCGCGCCCATTTTCAGGCTGGTAACAGCTGCGCCCAGCTTTTCGACCAGCGCGGAGTAAATCCCCTTCTGGGCATAGATACGACAGGCTGCGGTACAATCCTGACCAGCATTGTAGAAACCAAACGTACGCACGCCTTCAACCACGGCATCCAAATCTGCATCGTCAAAGACAATGACCGGGGCTTTTCCGCCCAATTCCATATGGGTACGTTTAACTGAAGATGCGGTATGCCCGATAATATGTTCTCCGGTAGCAATAGAGCCGGTGAGAGAAACCATACGGACTTTTTCGTGACCGGTCAGCGGATCTCCTACGGTTTTGCCGCGACCAAACAGCACGTTGAGCACGCCTGGCGGGAAGATATCTTTCGCCAGTTCCGCCAGCTTCAGCGCCGTCAACGGGGTGATTTCAGACGGCTTGATGACGACACAGTTTCCCGCCGCCAGCGCGGGCGCCAGCTTCCACGCCGCCATCATCAGAGGATAGTTCCAGGGCGCGATAGAGGCGACAACGCCAACCGGGTCGCGGCGAATCATTGAGGTATGTCCTTCGAGGTATTCTCCGGCAGCCAGCCCATTCAGGCAGCGGGCGGCCCCGGCAAAGAAGCGAAACACATCGACCACGGCCGGGATCTCATCTCCCTGGACACAGTGCAGCGGTTTCCCGCAATTTAGCGACTCCAGTTGTGCGAACGCGTCAGCGTTGGCTTCTATCACATCAGCCAGTTTCAACAAACTTTCGGCGCGCGTTTTGGGCGTCGTTTGCCCCCACTCAGTGAACGCGCGATCGGCAGCCTGGACGGCAGCGTCCACCTGTGCTGCCGACGCTTCAGCAATCTCCAGCAATACTTCACCCGTGGCAGGATTATAAACCGCCTGCTTCTCACCCTCGCCGGCCACCAGTTCACCATTAATCAGCAATTGATTTTGCATAGCATCGTCCTGTTGAAATCTACATTGTTTTCGCTGTCAGCACACGTTCTGGCGGGCAGAAACGTGACAACGTCACGTCACCAATCCGCACTCCCTTACTAAAGGTAGACCGCGCGTCATGTCGCTTCAGGAATTTTCATCAAGGTGTGACTGGGTGCAGCATCATTTCGCGGATTACCCCCGCCAGCTGGACGACCGCCTGCTCCTCCCGCTCTCCCCATCCCCATGAGGTATTGAAACGGAAAAACGGTGTCCAGATATTGGACGTGGAAAACATCTTGCCGGGCGCAATGCTGATTTGATGAGCTAATGCCTTTTCACTCAACCGCCCCGCATCCAGCTGTTCAGGCAGTTCCAGCCATAAAAAGTAGCCGCTGTCGTTATGATGGATTTTGACGCCGGCAGGCATATGGCGCAAAAGCGATTGCCAGGCCTGCTGTTTGCGTTCAGCAAGCGTGCGCCGCAGGCGACGAAGGTGGGCGTCGTAACGTTTGGTCGCCAGGTAATCCACCAGCGCCAGCTGCATGGGAGAACTGGTGGATAACGTACTCATCAGCTGCAACTGCTGAATACGGCGCGCATGTTTTCCCGCCGCCACCCAGCCAATACGAAAACCAGCCACCAGACACTTGGAGAATGAGGAGCAGTGCAACGTCATATCCTGCTTATCCCAGGCCTTTGCCGGAAGCGGCTTTTCGCGGCCAAAGTAGAGTTCGCTGTAAACATCGTCTTCAATCAGCGTGACGTTATGCCGGGTTAATAAGGCCACCAGCTGAGCTTTCTTCTCTGCAATCAGCGTGAAGCCGAGCGGGTTCTGACTGTTGGTCATCAGCCAGCAGGCTTTCACCGGATAATCATTTAACGCCTGCTCAAGGGCACTGAGATCGATGCCCTCACGCACGTCAGTAGCAACCGACAGCGCTTTCAGTTTCAGACGTTCAAGTGCCTGGAGTGCGCCATAAAAACAGGGGTTTTCAACGATAACCCAGTCACCTGGTTCAGTGACAGCCTGCAAACTAAGGTTGAGTGCTTCGAGCGCGCCCGCGGTGATCACAATTTCATCCGGGGAGATATTCATCCCCTGCTGAGCGTAGCGACGGGCAATGGCATGACGTAAGTCGACGTTACCCGGCGGCAGGTTTTCAATCACGCTCATGGCCGTGGCCGTTTTACTGACATTAGCCAGCGAGCGGTTGAGTTGCTGAAGCGGGAATAGGCGCGGATCGGGAAATGCCGAGGCAAAAGGGACAACGGAGGGATCGCGGCTGGCCTGTAGCACGTCGAAGATATAGGTGTTGATGTCAACTACTTCATCGCGCATCACCTGCGCGGGCGGTACTGGCTGGTGTGTGGTCGGACGGGCGGCAACGTAATAGCCTGACTGCGGTCTGGCAACAATGCGCCCCTGACTTTCCAGCATCTGATACGCGTGGCCCACGGTCATGAAACTCATGCCGCTGCTTGCCACCTGCTCTCGCAGAGAAGGCAGCTTATCGCCCGGCAACCATACGCCAAGCTCAATCTGCGAGATAATTTGTTGCGCCAGACGCTGGTATTTTTTCATCAGATTCTCCTTATTGCTGACAGTGTATATCAGCAGGAGAAAAAGAGAAGAATTTGCTAACTGTTATGGGAAACGCGGCAGATTACTTGCGATACTCAGTAATGTGATTCTGAGCAGAACGCGCTGCGGCCAGGTGGTCGAGCGTGATCATCGACGATTTGCAGAAAATGCATTTTGCGCCGAACGGATTTTTGTCAGACACATCAAAAGCTGAGGTGCGGTACTGCGAGCCATGACAGCATGGGCAGCGGAAATGGATATAAGAAGTCATAGGATTCTCCTGTAAACGTAAAAACGTAAATTACTCATGAGCCGATCAGGCAAAAGTTGGTTCGATACAAAACTAATCGGAATGTAGATAAAGACCCAAGAGAGGCTGCGGAGAGGCACAACGTGATGAGAACTGCTTTATAAAACTACGTCAGATATTTATTTGGATTCAAAACCAGAAATCCATTAACGCATGTTGCTGGCGACAAAGCAAGCTGTTTAATGCGTAAAAATCATAAAAAGAAATTTTTTATTCAAGATTGTCTACAGCTTCATTGATTATTCAAGAAACCGATTTCGAAGCACCAACACATAACACATTGAAATATAATTGTTTTATATGGCATTTTATGCCTACCTGGTTGGTTCAACAGAGGTATTAACTTTTCAGATTCACTCAGAAAAAAGGAACTATAGGATGGCAATTCCAGCATACCTCTGGCTAAAAGATGACGGTGGCGCGAATATTAAGGGCTCTGTCGACGTTGTAAATCGTGAGGGAAGTATCGAAATTTTGAGTTTTGGGCACGGCCTGTATCTCCCTACCGACAACATGACCGGTAAGATCACAGGTACCCGTATTCATAGCCCACTTAATTTTGAAAAAGAGTTCGACAGCTCAAGCCCCTATTTGTACAAAGCAGTAGCAAAAGGACAAACCTTAAAAAGCGCTGAGTTTAAGTGGTATCATATCAATAATGCAGGCCAGGAGGTCGAATACTTCAACATGCTACTGGAGAACGTGAAAGTTGTCTCTATCTGCCCACTCATGCATGATATAAAAAATCCCGCGACTGAAAAACATAACCATCTCGAAAGTATCGCACTTCGCTACGAAAAGATTACCTGGAAGCATTGCGACGGGAATATTCTCTTCTCTGATGAATGGAAAGACAGATGATTCGATGTACTTTTCATTTAAACGGGGGACAACTTTCAACGCTGAGCTGTCCTGGCCTGGGTTTTTTCCCCGCATATTCAGGAAACTCAGGTCACAACAGAAACAATCCTGATGCCGTTTCAACGCCTGAGGTAGGGCCATTACCACCCGGACTCTATTATATCGTTACACGTCCTCGAGGTGGGTTAGCTACCCACTGGCATGATGTTATCAAAGAGTTTGAAAGCGGATCGAACCGTGATTTTTGGTTTGCTCTTTATCGTCATGATAATCACATTGACGATACAACCTTTATCAACAGAGTTGAGCGAGGATCTTTTCGTCTACACCCTGCGGGACAGTCCGGTATTAGTAATGGATGCATCACATTACCAAACCATGCTCACTTCAGAATATTAATGCATGGACTACTGGCGTCCGGCACAATAAAAGTCGCTGCTGGATTAAATGCACTTGGCACCATACAGGTATATTGATGAATGCAAGAAAACATGCCCTTACGTGGGTGGTCGAAACATTGATGCTTTTCATTATTTATTCGCTGGTATGCTACATCATGCCGGATGTTTTACTTTATCACCTCTACACCAGACATTTTGGATTTGTAACTGAACTTGAATGGAGTGAAAGCTACACATTATTACTTTTTATTTTTTCCTTTCTGCTTAACGCCGTATTGATCTACCTTTGGGCGTTACGAAAGTGAGCGTTAACATGGGCGGTAATATTACCGCCCGATACAAGTTTCACATAGACCGTCAAGAAAACTGTTATAGATAAATAACATCGGTCTGTCTCTGCAACCCAGACCTGGCAAAGCTTAGAATGGCATCGAATTTTTTGCACTGCGGAGTTTTGCATGTTTGGTTTAGATGCGTTTCATCTTGCGCGAATACAGTTCGCCTTTACCGTATCCTTTCATATTATTTTTCCGGCGATAACCATTGGCCTGGCGAGCTATCTCGCCGTGCTGGAAGGGCTGTGGCTGAAAACAAAAAATCCCGTCTGGCGCTCGCTGTACCATTTCTGGTCGAAGATCTTCGCCGTCAACTTTGGGATGGGCGTGGTCTCCGGCCTGGTGATGGCTTATCAGTTTGGCACCAACTGGAGTGGGTTTTCCCAGTTCGCGGGCAGTATTACCGGCCCCCTGCTGACCTATGAAGTGCTTACCGCATTCTTCCTTGAGGCGGGGTTCCTCGGGGTAATGTTGTTTGGCTGGAATAAGGTCGGGCCGGGGCTGCACTTCTTTTCGACCTGCATGGTCGCCCTGGGGACCCTCATGTCTACGTTCTGGATCCTCTCGTCAAACAGCTGGATGCAGACACCGCAAGGGTATGAAATCATCAACGGTCAGGTCGTTCCGGTGGACTGGTTTGCCGTGGTGTTTAACCCCTCCTTCCCTTACCGCCTGCTGCACATGTCGATAGCGGCATTTCTCAGCAGCGCGCTGTTTGTCGGTGCTTCCGCGGCCTGGCATTTGCTGCGCGGGAACAATACGCCCGCTATTCGCACCATGTTTTCCATGGCGTTGTGGATGACGTTGATCGTGGCCCCAGTCCAGGCGCTGGTGGGGGATATGCACGGGCTTAACACCTTAAAACACCAGCCAGCGAAAATAGCCGCCATAGAAGGCCACTGGGAGAATCCGCCGGGTGAGCCTACCCCGCTGCTGCTATTTGGCTGGCCGGATATGGAGCAGGAACGGACCCGTTTTGGCCTGGAAATTCCCGCTCTCGGCAGCCTGATCCTGACCCACAGTCTCGATAAACAGGTTCCGGCATTGAAGGAGTTCCCAAAAGAAGATCGCCCGAACGCCACCATTGTCTTCTGGTCTTTCCGCATCATGGCCGGCCTGGGGATGTTGATGCTGCTCCTGGGCGTGACGGCAATCTGGCTGCGTTACAAACAGCGCCTTTATACCTCACGTTCCTTCCTGTGGTTTGCCCTGCTGATGGGACCGTCCGGGCTGATCGCGATCCTCGCCGGATGGGTAACAACGGAGGTCGGCCGCCAGCCGTGGGTCGTCTATGGACTACAGCGTACGAAGGATGCGGTTTCCGCGCATGGCGATCTGCACATGAGCATCAGTTTGCTGGCCTTCTTCGTGGTTTATACCGCGGTATTCGGCGTGGGTTACAGCTATATGGTGCGTCTGATTAAAAAAGGGCCGCAGCCCCATGAATCCTTCGCGACTGAATCCGATGGCCGCCCTGCTCGTCCGCTTTCTGCCGTCACCACTGAATTTAAGGAGTAACCGTAATGGGTATCGATCTTTCCATTATCTGGTTCGTGATTATCGTTTTCGCCACGTTGATGTATATCGTGATGGACGGTTTTGATCTGGGGATAGGCATCCTGTTTCCGGCAACGCCGAATGCGGACGACCGCGACGTGATGGTCAACAGCGTGGCTCCCGTCTGGGATGGCAACGAAACCTGGCTGGTGCTTGGCGGTGCGGCCCTGTTTGGCGCCTTTCCTCTCGCCTATGCGGTTATCATCGACGCGCTAACCATTCCACTGACAATAATGCTGATCGGGCTTATATTTCGTGGCGTCGCCTTCGAATTTCGCTTCAAAGCGACTCCGGCGCACCGCCCGTTCTGGGATAAGGCCTTTATTGGTGGATCAATTGTGGCGACCTTTAGCCAGGGCATCACCGTCGGCGCGGTCATCCAGGGGTTCAGTGTCACCGGTCGCGCTTACAGCGGTGGTCCGTTTGACTGGTTTACCGCGTTCAATTTTTTCTGCGGTGCGGGTCTTGTAGTGGCTTACGCGCTGCTAGGATCAACGTGGCTGGTAATGAAAAGCGAAAATGCCCTGCAAAAGCGGATGCGTCAGGTATCGAAAGTGCTTTTGCTCCTGCTTCTGGTATTCATTGCGGTAATCAGTATATGGACCCCTCTCGCCCAAGCAGCCATTGCTGCGCGCTGGTTTACGCTGCCAAATCTGTTTTATCTGCTGCCCGTTCCTGCGCTGGTTGCGATCCTGAGTCTGTGCCAGTGGCGCTGCCTGAACGATCCTGCGAGCCATACACTGCCGTTTATCATGACGTTAGGGCTGGTTTTTCTTGGCTTTAGCGGGCTTGGGATCAGCATCTGGCCGCATATCATCCCGCCGGACATTACCCTCTGGCAAGCCGCTGCGCCAGCCCAAAGCCAGGGCTTCATGCTGGTGGGCGCACTGTTGATCATTCCTGTGATTCTGGTCTACACCTTCTGGAGTTATTACGTTTTTCGCGGAAAAGTACAGCATGGGGAGGGTTATCACTGATGCAACAACCTGTATGGAAACGTTTGATGTGGCTTGCCATCATCTGGGGCGGCAGCGTCCTGGCACTGGCCTGCGTAAGTATGCTCTTTAAAATGCTGATGGCCGCAGCCGGATTTAAATCGCACTAATTCATTCACCGGGTGCGTTGCCGCCCGGTCCTTATCTCGCACTTTCAGATAAACCCCATTAACACCCTGGAGGGTATGGTTACACTGAAAAAATATTTACAGCATTGATAGTTTGAGAAGAAAAATGAAAAAGCTCGCGGCAGTAAGTTTAATCAGCCTCGCACTGGCGGGATGCGTTAATCCCGGTAAAGCCTCCGTTCAGACCGATCAGTTAGAGAATCACCGTTTCGTGCTGGAAAACGTTGATGGAAAAGCGGTTAAGGGCCTGAAAACGCAGCCTGAAATTCGGTTCAGCGCGCAGCCTAGTATCAGCCTGATTAACAACATTGCCGTCTCCGGCACAATGTGCAACGGCTTCAACGGCCAGGGAAAATTGTCCGAAGGAGAGTTGACGGTCAAAACGCTGGCAATGACGCGGAAACTCTGCACCGAGCCGCAGCTTAATGAACTGGATCAAACCCTCGCCGATATGCTACGCACAGGCGCTCAGGTAGACCTGACCGAAGACCAGTTAACGCTGGCGACAGCCAATAAGTCTTTAATGTTTAAGCGAGTTGAATAACTCAGTAACTCCCGCACGATCCTACGGCAAGCGACTGCTCACTACAGCGTTTGCCGTTTGGCAACGCGCACATGCCGATAGCGGAGCCGTCGAGCTGACGGGCAACGGAGAGTGACCCTCCGATCATTGCGCAGTTGGCCTGGCCTGAACTGGACATAGCCGCTCGCATACCTGGCGTAACGTGTGCCGCTGTCGCCTGCTGTACAGGTTCATTGCTGCATGCCGACAACAGTAACGCGGCACATCCGACCCAAAATGCAGAACGCATACCTTCCTCCCCATAGTTAAAGCGAAACCTATGCATAATAGGCATCACGCGCCGCATCGTCGAGAGTGGATGTGCGTATTTATGCGCTCTGGTAACAATTTCTCGCAATTTTTTATCGCGAATAGCCATCCAGTCATTGATACAGCGCATCCCAAGGACACAAAAGCGAAAATCGTAAAACCTGAGCTTTGCTAAAATACACAGATAATATTCAGGGTCTGTCGTCGTTTTACAGGCCCTTCATTTTTGCGCAATGTAAGGGTGTTGTCCTATGCAAACTATTGACGGCAATGGTGCAGTCGCGTCTGTTGCGTTTCGCACCAGCGAAGTTATCGCCATCTACCCCATCACCCCAAGCTCCACGATGGCTGAACAGGCTGACGCCTGGGCTGGTAATGGGGTAAAAAACGTCTGGGGCGATGTCCCGCGGGTTGTTGAGATGCAGTCCGAAGCCGGCGCCATTGCCACCGTGCATGGTGCGTTGCAGACCGGTGCCCTGTCGACCTCGTTCACCTCGTCTCAGGGGCTGCTGTTGATGATCCCCACGCTTTACAAGCTGGCAGGACAATTAACGCCGTTTGTCCTGCACGTCGCCGCACGTACTGTAGCCACACACGCGCTCTCTATTTTTGGCGACCACTCAGACGTGATGGCCGTGCGTCAGACCGGCTGCGCTATGCTCTGCGCCAGCAGCGTGCAGGAAGCACAGGACTTCGCGCTGATTTCGCATATCGCCACGCTGAAAAGTCGAGTGCCATTTATTCATTTCTTCGATGGTTTTCGCACCTCTCACGAGATCAATAAAATCGTTCCGCTGCCGGATGACACCATACTGAACCTGCTGCCGCAGGCTGACATTGATGCCCATCGCGCTCGGGCCCTCAATCCGGAACATCCGGTGATCCGGGGTACCTCTGCCAACCCGGATACCTATTTCCAGTCCCGCGAGGCGACAAACCCGTGGTACAACGCGGTATATGAGCACGTCGAACAGGCGATGGACGATTTTGCCGCTGCGACGGGTCGCGTATATAAGCCATTTGAATATTACGGTCATCCGCAGGCCGAGCGCGTGATCGTCCTGATGGGCTCCGCCATCGGCACCTGTGAAGAGGTGGTCGATGAGCTTCTTACGCGTGGTGAAAAAGTTGGCGTACTAAAAGTTCGCCTCTACCGTCCATTCTCTGCGAAACATCTGCTCGCTGCCCTGCCGGAAAGCGCGCGTGCCGTGGCGGTACTTGACCGCACCAAAGAGCCTGGCGCGCAGGCTGAACCCCTTTACCTTGATGTTATGACCGCTCTGGCTGAGGCGTTTAATCACGGTGAACGCGAAACGCTGCCGCGCGTCATTGGCGGGCGTTATGGTTTGTCTTCCAAAGAGTTCGGGCCGGAGTGCGTCCTGGCCGTATTTGCTGAACTGCGCGAGGCAAAACCGAAGCCGCGCTTTACGGTCGGCATTTATGATGACGTGACTAACCTTTCTCTCCCTTTGCCGGAAAACACCCTGCCCTCGAATGCGAAACTGGAAGCGCTGTTCTACGGTCTGGGCAGCGACGGCAGCGTCTCGGCGACCAAGAACAACATCAAAATTATCGGTAACTCCACGCCGTGGTATGCGCAAGGGTATTTCGTTTACGATTCCAAAAAAGCGGGCGGGTTGACCGTCTCGCACCTGCGCGTCAGCGAACATCCAATCCGCTCGGCATACCTGATTTCTCAGGCGGATTTTGTTGGCTGTCATCAGCTCCAGTTTATCGATAAATACCAGATGGCCGAGCGCCTGAAGCCCGGCGGTATTTTCCTGATCAACACCCCGTATAGCGCCGATGAGGTCTGGGCACGACTGCCCCAGGAAGTCCAGGCGGTGCTAAACCAGAAACAGGCGCGCCTGTATGTCATTAACGCCGCGAAGATCGCCCGCGAGTGCGGCCTGGCCGCGCGTATCAATACGGTTATGCAGATGGCGTTCTTCCACCTGACCAATATTCTGCCGGGCGACAGCGCGCTGATGGAGCTCCAGGGGGCGATAGCCAAAAGCTACAGCAGCAAAGGTCAGGAGCTGGTTGAGCGCAACTGGCAGGCGCTGGCGCTGGCCCGCGAGTCGCTGTTCGAGGTGCCGTTGCAGCCGGTCAATACCAGCAGCCCGAACCGGCCGCCAGTGGTGTCTGACGCTGCCCCGGATTTCGTCAAAACCGTTACGGCGGCGATGCTTGCCGGGTTGGGCGACACTCTTCCCGTCTCTGCGCTTCCGCCTGATGGCACCTGGCCGATGGGCACGACCCGCTGGGAAAAACGCAACATTGCCGAAGCGATCCCTATCTGGAAAGAAGAGCTGTGCACCCAGTGCAACCACTGCGTGGCGGCCTGCCCGCACTCGGCCATTCGCGCCAAAGTGGTGTCGCCAGAAGCGATGGCGGACGCACCGGAAAGTCTGCACTCGCTGGATGTAAAATCCCGTGATATGCGTGGCCAGAAATATGTTCTTCAGGTGGCACCAGAGGACTGTACCGGCTGTAACCTGTGCGTCGAGGTGTGCCCGGCGAAAGATCGTCAGGATCCCTCAATCAAAGCCATTAATATGCTGTCGCGTCTGGAACATGTTGAAGAAGAGAAAGTGAATTATGACTTCTTCCTCGACCTGCCCGAAATCGATCGCAACAAGCTGGAACGTATTGACATTCGTACCTCGCAGCTCATCACCCCCCTCTTCGAGTACTCCGGGGCGTGTTCCGGATGCGGTGAAACGCCGTACATCAAACTGCTTACCCAGCTTTACGGCGACCGGATGCTGATTGCCAACGCGACGGGCTGCTCGTCAATCTATGGGGGGAACTTGCCGTCCACGCCTTATACCACCGACGCGTATGGCCGCGGCCCGGCTTGGGCAAACTCGCTATTTGAGGATAACGCGGAATTTGGTCTGGGATTCCGCCTGACGGTCGATCAGCACCGCGCCCGCGTAATGCGTCTGCTGGAACAGTTTGCCGATAAAATCCCGGCAGAGCTGAATGACGCCCTGCATGCGGAGGCCACGCCTGACGTTCGTCGCGCACAGGTTGCTGAACTGCGCCACGCGCTTCAGGGTGTTGAAGGGGCTGAACAACTGCTGACCGATGCTGACGCGCTGGTTGAAAAATCTATCTGGCTGATCGGTGGCGACGGATGGGCCTACGATATTGGTTTCGGTGGTCTTGATCACGTCCTGAGCCTCACCGAAAACGTTAACATTCTGGTGCTTGATACTCAGTGTTATTCCAACACCGGCGGACAGGCCTCGAAAGCAACGCCACTGGGTGCGGTCACGAAATTTGGTGAGCATGGCAAACGTAAGGCGCGTAAAGATTTGGGCGTCAGCATGATGATGTATGGACACGTCTACGTCGCGCAGATTTCGCTGGGCGCGCAGCTTAACCAGACGGTGAAAGCCATACAGGAAGCGGAAGCGTATCCTGGCCCGTCGCTGATCATCGCCTACAGCCCGTGTGAGGAGCATGGCTACGATCTGGCGCTTAGCCACGACCAGATGCGTCAGCTTACCGCAACCGGCTTCTGGCCGCTGTACCGCTTTGACCCGCGCCGTGCCGATGAAGGAAAATTACCGCTGGCGCTGGATTCCCGTCCGCCTTCAGACGCCCTTGCCGAAACCTTACTTCAGGAGCAGCGTTTCCGCAGGCTGAACGCTCAACAACCAGAAGTAGCAGAGCAGCTATGGAGGGACGCGGCAGCGGATCTTCAGAAGCGTTATGACTTCCTTGCACAGCTGGCGGGGAAAGCGGAAAAATCAACCAGCGAATAACCGTTATGCCCGGCTTGTCCGGGCATTTTTTTGCCATAAAAAAGCCCGATGCACGTGCACCGGGCTAATCCAGAAGTTCGGTGAAAATTGCCTCAACGTTCTGAACAATATTCACGTGAATTATGGATGAAAAAATCTTAAAGGCATATAACGCCATGGAGAATACCTTCTTTACCACTTAATTAATAATTTTTATTTTGTATCGATTATAACGATTAATTCACGGCATCAATTGTTATTTCAAACGCATCATTTGCTTTAGATTTTACTCAACCCGTAACAATTATATTTTATTCATCAGCCCTCTGTGTGATTTAGCATGGGACAGCTTTCCAGCCCGGAAAGTTCACTAAGCAATAAAAAAATAACTGCAAAGGAATAATCAAAATGCAAAGAAAAGTACTGGCACTGATGATCCCCGCTTTGTTAATGGCTGGAGCCGCTCACGCAGCTGAAATTTATAATAAAGACGGCAATAAACTGGATCTGTATGGCAAAGTAGATGGTCTGCATTATTTCTCTGACGATGCGTCAAAAGATGGCGACCAAACCTATATGCGTCTGGGTTTCAAAGGTGAAACCCAAATCAACGACATGATGACCGGTTACGCGCAGTGGGAATACAACATTCAGGCTAACAACACCGAAGGCTCTGACAATCAGTCCTGGACGCGTCTGGCCTTCGCGGGTGTGAAAGTAGGCGACTACGGATCCTTCGATTACGGCCGTAACTATGGCGTCCTGTACGACGTAGAAGGCTGGACCGATATGCTGCCAGAATTTGGTGGCGACTCTTATACTTATGCCGATAACTTTATGACCGGTCGTGCAAACGGCGTGGCGACCTACCGTAACACCGACTTCTTTGGTCTGGTGCAGGGTCTGAACTTCGCGGTGCAGTATCAGGGTAATAATGAAGGTAATAACTGCGATGAGAATTTCTGCTCTACCAATGAAGGGACCAACAACGGTCGTGATACACGTCATGAAAATGGTGACGGTTACGGTATCTCCGCAACCTATGATTTCGGCATGGGCTTCAGCGCAGGCGCGGCATATGCTTCATCTGACCGTACTAACGATCAGGTAAATTACACTACTGCGGGCGGTGATACTGCGGATGCATGGACCGCAGGCCTCAAATACGATGCCAACAACATTTACCTGGCTGCAATGTATTCCGAAACCCGTAATATGACGCCGTACGGCGACAATGCAGATGCGGTTGCAAATAAAACCCAGAACTTTGAAGTGACCGCACAATATCAGTTCGATTTCGGTCTGCGCCCGGCTGTTTCCTATTTACAGTCCAAAGGTAAAGATCTGGGCAATGGACAGGACGATAAAGACCTGGTGAAATACGCTGACGTCGGTGCTACCTACTATTTCAACAAAAACATGTCCACCTATGTTGATTATAAAATCAACCTGCTGGATGAAGATGATTCATTCTACAAAAACAATGGCATCGGTACGGATGACATCGTAGCGTTAGGTCTGGTTTACCAGTTCTAATCCCGTTAGCCCGCAGCGATCTGCGGGCTAATTTTATCTCTGTTTCGCCTGTTCTTTGCGAAAAGAGAGATAGCCAATTACCCCGCTGTCGCCATCCATAGGGTGATTTATCCCATCCATTACCGCCACTTCCGGGAAGTCGAATGGCGTAACATTTTCCAGACAGGCGACATTCACACCATATTCATTGGGATTGGAACGTCGTTGATGGAACGTGTAAATACCGCAAACCGAGCAGAAGAAATGGCGCGCCGTGCCGGTGTTGAAACGGTACTCTGTGAGCGTGTCCGCGCCCTGCGTCACCTTAATACCCGTCAACGGCGCGGAAACCACTACTGCCCCGCGCATCCTGCAAAACGAGCAGCTACATCGCCGTGCGGTATTCAGGCCGTCCGTCAGCTCAACAGTAAATTTCACCGCCCCACAATGACACTGTGCATGACGAATTTCAGCCATCGCTTATACCCCTTTTCTCACTAACTCAGCCGCTTTTAAAAAGACCTCATCTTCGACACCATCCCCCTTCTGCCTGCCGAGCCTCACCAGCTCATCGACAATACTTTCACGGTTGATGATCTTCTGCGCTGAAACCAGCCCGATAACGGCGGCACCAATCGCCAGCCCAACTAATCCTGTCTGTTCGTCTTTATTTTTCATAGAAGCGCTCCCTTGTTCCCCTCAAAAGCGTAGCAGGAGAACTGTAAAACGTGCTGGAACGCGGGGAAGAGGTCGGTGCTTTATCTCACCTTCTCGTCCGGCAAAACAGGGGGTTCTGAGCGGGTATCGGAATATCGTGAATAGCGTTGCGCATAGCGAGGCCGTAATGGGTGTTAAAACCGCCTTCGTAAAGGCGGCTGGTCATTACTCTGGATCTTTATCGCCTGATTCAGGCGCTGAGCCAGGATCATCTTTCGGTTTTCTTCCATCCTTTCCCGGGTTATCCGGGCTGGGATTATAATCAGGATGGTCACCATTAACGGGACGGTCAGACATTTTCACCTCCGTTTTTACTGCGTAAGCTGTAAGTGTAGACAACCCGTTAGTCTTAACCAAACTTCTTTGAGGGGCTCATTTGTAAATCGTGCTGGCATTCGGCGCTGCAATCCGTACCATACACGACACACTTTCGCATGCTGGTTTTTACCGGTAGCCGCAAACCCGTCTTTTATCGCTAACCAGATGGGGCACGTAAATGCGCAGATGGTGTATGAAATCTATGCTACATGGATAGAAGAGATGAACACGAAGCTGACGCTTTGAAATCGTTTTCTCACCCTGTGCCCCATTTGAGATCTGAGTAACGAATAGATGCAACAAAATCAAGAGATTAACAAGAAAGAACAGTACAACCTGAATAAACTGCAAAAGCGACTGCGCCGTAACGTGGGCGAAGCCATTGCAGACTTCAACATGATTGAAGAAGGCGATCGCATCATGGTCTGCCTGTCGGGCGGTAAAGACAGCTACACCATGCTGGAGATCCTGCGCAATCTACAGCAAAGCGCACCGGTGAACTTTTCCCTGGTCGCGGTTAACCTCGATCAGAAACAGCCAGGATTCCCGGAGCATATCCTGCCGGAGTACCTTGAGAACCTGGGCGTTGAGTACAAAATCGTAGAAGAGAATACCTACGGCATTGTTAAAGAGAAGATCCCGGAGGGCAAAACGACCTGCTCGCTTTGCTCACGTTTGCGTCGCGGCATTCTGTACCGCACCGCAACCGAACTGGGCGCCACTAAGATTGCGCTTGGTCATCACCGGGACGACATTCTTCAAACACTGTTTCTGAATATGTTTTACGGCGGCAAAATGAAGGGAATGCCACCGAAGCTGATGAGTGACGACGGCAAACACATCGTGATCCGCCCACTCGCCTACTGTCGCGAGAAAGACATTGAGCGTTTCTCTCAGGCCAAAGCCTTCCCTATCATTCCGTGCAATCTGTGCGGTTCACAGCCGAACCTGCAACGTCAGGTCATTGGCGACATGCTGCGTGACTGGGATAAACGCTATCCGGGTCGCATTGAAACCATGTTCAGCGCCATGCAGAACGTGGTGCCTTCGCACCTCGCCGATGTTGAACTGTTCGATTTCAAAGGGATTAACCACGGTTCAGAGGTGGTGAACGGCGGGGATCTGGCGTTTGACCGCGAAGAGATCCCGATGCAGCCTGCTGGCTGGCAGCCAGAGGAAGAGGATGCGCAATTCGATGAACTGCGCCTGAACGTGGTGGAAGTGAAATAACCTGACTGCGTCTCAGACAGTGCTTCTGAGACGCTTTTTTCCCTTACTTCAGCAGCCGAACGCGGCAGGTTTTCCCTTTAATCTTCCCGCCCTGCAACTGTTTCCAGGCCTTATGCGCAACCGACTGGCGAACCGCTACATAGACATGTGCAGGATGGACCGTGATCTTGCCAATATCTGCCCCGTCGAGACCGATATCCCCTGTTAACGCCCCCAGAACGTCACCGGGTCGCATTTTGGCTTTTTTTCCGCCGTCGATGCACAGGGTGGCCATTTCCGCCGCCAGCGGAGCGATGCTGATATTACCTGGGGCATTCACCCAGTTGAGTTTCAGTTGCAGCATTTCCGCAAGAATGTTGGCACGCTGCGCCTCTTCAGGCGCGCAGAAGCTGATCGCGAGACCGCTGTTACCCGCACGCGCGGTACGCCCGATGCGGTGGACATGCACTTCCGGATCCCATGCCAGTTCGAAATTCACCACCAGTTCAAGCGATTTAATATCCAGGCCACGAGCCGCCACATCCGTTGCAACCAGCACGCGAGCGCTGCCGTTAGCGAAACGCACCAGCGTCTGATCGCGATCGCGCTGCTCCAGATCGCCATGCAGCGATAATGCGCTCTGTCCGGCATCATTCAGGGCATCGCACACCGCCTGACAATCTTTTTTGGTATTACAGAACACCACGCAGGACGCTGGCTGGTGTTGGCTAAGCAATTTTTGCAGCAGTGGAATTTTGCCCTGCTGCGACGTCTCGAAGAACTGCTGCTCAATCGCTGGTAACGCATCGACAGTATCGATTTCAATGGTCAGCGGGTTCTTCTGCACGCGCCCGCTGATCGCCGCAATCGCCTCTGGCCAGGTGGCAGAAAAAAGCAGCGTCTGACGTGTGGCGGGCGCAAAGCGGATCACGTCGTCAATCGCATCGCTGAATCCCATATCCAACATGCGGTCAGCTTCATCCATCACCAGCGTTTGCAGTGCATCGAGTGAAACGGTGCCTTTTTGCAGGTGATCGAGCAGACGGCCCGGCGTTGCCACAATGATATGCGGCGCGTGTTGAAGGGAATCGCGCTGCGCACCGAACGGTTGCCCGCCGCAGAGCGTTAAAATTTTAGTGTTAGGCAAAAAACGCGCCAGACGACGCAGCTCACCCGCGACCTGGTCGGCCAGCTCGCGCGTCGGGCAGAGTATCAGGGACTGGGTCTGAAACAGGGTTGCATCAATATGCTGCAACAGGCCGAGTCCAAATGCAGCCGTTTTTCCACTACCGGTTTTCGCCTGCACGCGCACATCCCGGCCTTCAAGGATAGCCGGCAGCGCGGCGGCCTGGACAGGGGTCATAGTGAGGTAACCCAACTCATTCAGGTTTGTCAGTTGGGCTTCAGGCAGAACGTTCAGCGTGGAAAAAGCGGTCACAATATACTCTCATGGTAATGATTGCAGTCAGATGGCGCGTATCCTCGCAGATCTCCGCTAACGATGCGACAATTTAATCGGTTCTTCGTCCGGTGGCGGATCCGGCATCGGCTGCGGACGCGGGATGGGATCGGGAATTGGGGTCGGATCGGTGGGCACCGGATCGGACTGCCATGTGTTCAGGCGTTGCAGGGCAAGTAGCATACTCATCTTTTCCTCCAGATTAGGGTGCTTACCC
Source organism: Enterobacter cloacae complex sp. IR5428 (assembly GCF_049238585.1). Classification (NCBI taxonomy): domain Bacteria; kingdom Pseudomonadati; phylum Pseudomonadota; class Gammaproteobacteria; order Enterobacterales; family Enterobacteriaceae; genus Enterobacter; species Enterobacter cloacae complex sp. IR5428. The sequence goes on from NZ_JBMKHV010000001.1 coordinate 406,404, forward strand.
CTAAAGGGTAGACGCAGATAAACAGGAGGCAAAAAAAAGCCGACTATGAAGTCGGCGTCGTACGAATCAATTGTGCTATGCAGTAATTCAAAAAAAGGAAGTAAGACAATATGGAGCGCAACGCCCATCGCTTGACGTTGCATTCACCTGCGGGAGTCATATTGCACCTAACATGGTCTAAGTTTATTGACTTCGCTCAATTAAAATGTCGTTTTGAAGCAGTCGCTGCATTAGAAAATGCGTAAATTTACAGCCATTTACTACGATGCAACCACCATGCAACACCCCCAATCAAAACCACTAACATGATGCAAAACGTGGTGAAGCCATAGTGATATTCACCGCCGGGGATCCCCCCAAGATTGACGCCAAACAACCCGGTTAAGAACGTACTCGGTAAAAAGACCATCGCCATCAGCGACATGGTATAGGTTCTCCTGGCTAATGACTCCTGCATTACCTGTGCTATCTCATCCGCCATGACCGCCGTTCTGGCGATACACGAATCAATTTCGTCCAGACCACGTCCCAGCCGGTCAGCAATATCCTGCATTCTGCGACGCTGATCGTCATTCATCCAGCTCATGCGTTCGCTGGCCAGTCTCGCATAGACGTCGCGCTGCGGGGTCATATAGCGGCGCATAACAATAAGCTGTTTTCGCAACAACGCCAGAAAACCACGTGGGGGAATTTGCTGATCGAGCAGGTTGTCTTCCAGATCGATGATTTTATCGTGGAGTTCCTCAATAAACTCGCTGGCATGATCGGTCAGCGCATCACATACATCCACCAGCCAGCTTCCGCAATCCGTAGGCCCCGTGCCCTCTTTCAGATCGTTAATGACGTCATCCAGCGCCAGCACTTTTCGCTGACGGGTGGAAACAATCAATCGTTCATTCATATAGACACGCATTGCCACCAGCTGATCCGGACGCTCATCCGTACTGCCGTTTATGCAACGCAGTGTTATTAACGTCCCCTCACCCATCCGGCTGACGCGAGGTCTGAGACTTTCTCCCGCCAGCGCATCCCGAACGTTGTTGGGCAATAGCGGCGTGGACGCGAGCCACTCGGCGCTGTCCGGGTGCGTGTAGTTGAGGTGCAGCCAGCATGGGTGTTCGTTGTCGATGTGATCCTGATCTTCAAGCGGCCTTGCGCCCCCGCGCCCATCAAGTACCCATGCAAAAACCGCGTCAGGTACGTTAACTTCAGACCCTTTAATGCTCTCCACAGCGCCTCCACCGATTTATCTCTTTCGGTGTCAGTCTAGCTTTCGTCGAGGGTTAAGCAATAATTATGTGAGGCATCATCCTGAATATGCTCAGGAATTCACCACCCATTCGCGGCTTATTAACGCATTATCAGCCTGGTACTCGTTCTTCAGACGGAAATTACGTGTTCGTGTCTGAAGTTCAATCACCTGATTGCGCAGCACATCTGACGAACCGTTGAGTTCTTCAACCATCGACACATTGCTCTGTGTTACGCGTTCCAGCTCTGACAATGCCAGCGTGATTTGTGAAATCCCTTTTTCTTGTTCCGATGTTGAGGCGGAAATTTCATCCATCAGTCGGCTCACGTTGCCCGAGCCGGTAACGATGTCGTGCATGTTTTTTTCAGCTTCAGAGACTACGTTAACGCCCTGCGTCACGTTATGGCTGGTGACTTCAATCAATGACTTAATATTTTTTGCCGCTTCGGCGCTACGATGCGCCAGGCTTCTGACCTCACCAGCGACTACTGAAAATCCTTTACCATGGTCGCCCGCTCTTGCCGCTTCAACGGCAGCATTAAGCGCCAGTATATTGGTTTGGAAAGCGATACCGTCAATCAGCGAGATAATCTCTGTCATTTGCTGGGCGCAGTCGGTAATTGATTGCATATTGTTCGCGACCTGCCCCATTAACTCTCCGCCTTTACGCGCCTGCAACGTCGCGATATTCGCCTGTTCGCTGGCTAAACGGGTATTGTCGGCATTATTTTTTGTACTTGCAGCCATCTCTTCCATGCTGGCTGCCGTTTGCACCAGCGAAGCTGACTGCTGTTCTGTTTTAACGGAAAGCTGCGCGCTGCGTGAAGAAAGCTGATCTGACAGGGTCATCGCGGTTTGCGAGGAGGCGCGGATTTCACGGACCAGCGTTGCAATGTTGCTGGAGAGACTATTAATGCCCGGGATCAGTCGTCCCGCACAGTTGTTGCCGAATTCAGGGATCGACACGCCGAGATTGCCTGACGTCACTTCTTCAATACTTTTTTTCACAGTATTGATCGGCGTCACAAGATATTTTGTCATATACGCCCAGAGTAAAATTAAGGCGATACATTGTACGATAATGACTGCAATAAAAAGCGAAAAACTCCCTGAAAATAGCGCTATAACTCCATCACTTACCAAAAACACACATAAAAGGAAATAGACAATGAAGGTTCTGACACTAATATTTCTTAGCATAGTTTTTCCTACGACTTTATATTTTTGTGGGCTCTAAGGTTTATAGCATTGCCACAGTATTTTGTCCTCACGTTCGTCGTTGGTTTGTTGTTTTGCAGTTTGATTAGAGCAGTTTCGCTTAAGGCAGATAAAAAGCATGATATACGGTAAATATCCAGCTTGTAGTTTGGTTACCGCCCCCCCTTAAATATTAGCGCTTACCTATTTAAGAAGGAGTACCGTAGGGCAACATTGTTTAGTCATGCTTAATAAGTTAACGTAGTTAATATATATCAACTACGTTACCGTGACCTCCCACCAGGCTGGCTTACGTTCAGGCCAGACAGTCGACTGACTGGAAAAAATAGTCCTCCGTCATGAGAACATTCTCTTTCACACTTTGATGTCCGCGACGAATATACCAGCCTGTTTCAGGCGCCATGCTTAAATGGTATATCCTCTCCCCCGATATACTGCCGGGGGCATTAATGCACATTGTCATACACCCCTTCTCTGATCCCCTGATGATCTGTTCTGGCATAATGCTGACGCTGCGATCTCCATTTCGCAGAATGACAGTCGTGATGACATAACGACATATACTGCTACTGAGGCTGTAGCCGACCGTACTCAAATCGGTGATATGCTTTTGGGATAACAGGACTTCAATACCAGAACCCTCAAACCAAACAATAATTTGCTGTGCAAGATCATCCATCCGCTGACAAAAAACCCTGACTTCGGCTTCAGCCGAATTAATATGAATCGGTTTATTTACGTTATTCTGCTGCACTTTCTTAAAAAAACGCTCTCTTGCTGACATGTTAACTCCGTGTTTTTCGCCAGTCTTATTGTTCTTTTTTGTGCTTCAGCAGGGCGTAGCTGACAATCAACTTCTGAAGATGTTGTTCGACCTTGTTTTGCTGCGCTGCTGACCGGGGTTGCCCGGCAGGTAAAGTGGAAAGCAGACGAAGCTGCTCCTCAAGCGGTATGGTTTGGCTAAATGACTGCGACATGGCAAACACGTCTGATTTTAGTTCACTCACCGTTATGTACTTCCCCTTCTGTTCATCCAGTGCGTTCAGCTTGTTCGTCAACTGCTGCAACTGCGCCATACCCTGATGCCATCCATTCAGATCTAAATCTGCTAGCGCAGCGATACTCATCTGTTTCTGCCAATGTTGCGCCAGGGGTTTGGCCTCTTCCGGCCACAGCGTCAGCGCCTGCTGCACCAGACGGTCGCCGAAGCTCACTGCCCAGTCTGGTTTCAACTGTAAAAGCTGCGCTAACAGCTGTTGTGTCCTGCCAATCCCCGGTTCCGGTGACGGTGACGTTTGTTGCAGCGCCTCTAATTGCCCTGTAGATAGCCCTTGAGGTAGAGGAGCCAGAGCCGCGGCTAGCTGCGCTTGTGCCGAATCTGGCGCATGCAACATCTGCCATCCTCCTGCGACGACACTGGCTGCCACCAGCATGGTCAACATACCTGCAGCAAATGGCTTCCAGGGTTTCATCGACACCGGAGGTTCTTTAACCACCCCAACGTTCAGCACCGGCTCGGGCTCAACCACATAAACCCATTTACTACGCTCAGTCGGTCCGACGAGGTGAATTTCCGTAGCACCCAATGCGTCACCGTGCAGACTCATGTCCGTATTTTCGCTGTTTTCCAGACGCACTGCTGCGTTCTGCATCATCGTGCGCAGAGCATCAAGCTGAGTAGCATGCTTGAGTTCCATACGCTGCAAGACGTCCCCCAAAGCGCTCAGATGCTCTTCAGACTGATACAGCTGCCCTAAGTCAGCGTACGTCAGCGATAGCGTTCGTACTACCTGTTGCAGGCGCTTGCTGAGTGCACTAAGGATTTCGATTCGCGCATGGACAGGCTGTGGCCAGAGGTTTCCCCACTGGCGGGCTACCAGTGCAGCAAGTAACGCAAGCCCCTCATTCATACCGTACAATCCGGCCAGATGCGTACGGGCGAGCGTATACCAGGCAGCCGTTTGTAGCTCCACACCGTTATGCCCGAACAGTGACAGACAGAGCGTTTCCGCGTGTTGCCAGTTCACATCCGGGCGTGCCGGATGGGTGAGCTTGTTCATTTCTTCGCGCAAGGCAGCGTAACCCGCAAGCGTGCGCGGATCCCCGCCGGTTTTAAGTTGGCGTTCAGAATTTATTGTCATAACTGTTTTAACCTGAGTAATAACTAGATGGCGGCTCGTGCATCGAGGTATTGCTGTTGTTTCAGATGACGGATTAATACCCTGCCCTCGGGCATAAATTCCGTGCCGTAGCGCACCAGCCCCACCCCCTTCAGCTCCGCGTCAATGGCGTAGCGGAGTTCACCGGGCTGAATCTGTTCCTGCATCACCACGTTGATCCGGCTCAGGCGCGGCTCGTATTTCAGCAACACAGCCGACAGTGTGGTGATCAGCTGGTGGGCGGTCCCGGGCATTCCCTGGAGGATTTTTGTCATATCCGGCAGGCCGTAGTCTGGCAGGTGAGCCAGCGTACCAGCGCGGCAGTTGAGGATGCGCTGCATGTTATCGAGTACTGATAAAATCACCTGATTCTGTTCGCTGAACTGGTTGAGGTTCAGGCCACCTGAGAAATTGCCGCTCAGCATTTCATACAGCGATGGCGTATTATGTCCCTTTGGCATAAGTCATTATATAAACACATTCCGTTTGCAAAGCATCCATTGTTTAGACATTGACGGGTAGGGTTCAGCATTATTCCTGCTTATTTGCAGCTGCTATAACGCTGCCAGCCGCAATGTAATTCGCTGACTCACGCCTTATTTCCTTCGCGGCTTTAAGCCCAGTGACTGATTCAGGTGTAGCGAGTCCTGGTCTTACCTGTCTTTGTCATTACACTGGCCGCCAGAGCAACCTTTCAGTATTCACCTATTTGTTAAGATTTTATATTCATCCGTATCAGCGATTAGTATGACCGGATACTGATATGATCCTTACCGTACTTGCGGTAATAAGTCGCTATAGCCCATACTATTTCATTGCCTTAATCGCGTTCCCAGGTCAATTCTGACCAAGAGGGCGGAGGGAATTGGCATTTTAAACGTTAACCACACTCTGGAATTTTCCATCCAGCCCACCCTTCACTTGTTGGATACATTTCATATTGCCCGTGCCATTCTGGTGCAACTGAATCAGAGAACTGAGCTTGCCAAAAGTGCCATGCAGAGCTTTTTATTTTATTCCCATTGGAATCATATATAACAAAAAAAGATTGGTTGGAAAACAACCGTAATACTCTCCCGATACCACCATATGGTCGATAGTCAGGAATATAAGTAGTCAGTTCGCATTTATTATCTCGACTCCATATAGAATCATTCTTGATTGCGTTTTGATAAGCCATGATCTTAATCACCATTAGCAAAACACAAAAGAAGAAAACTGATATCAACATGAAGCAGCACGTTTTTTTATAAAGCTATGCATTTATATTCACCTCTTTCCAGTAAACATATTCCTCCAAATCTACCTTATTCAAATGAATGATAAGGTAGTGAGACTGGTCCTTTGAGGTGGTAGCCATTCCAGGCGGGTCACCATGCCGTGCACACTTTTGCCGCTCCGCATCCGGAAGGAGGCATATTTCATCAGCACCTGTTCCGGGGGGATGTTCGCCTGCCCGGAGGTGAACTCGATGTCCCAGCTGAACGGCTCGCTCAGTGCTTCCCTGCCGTAAAAACGCAGGACATCCGGCTTCACTTCACAGTCATTAATATCCAGAAAGTAACGGGTCTGTCCGTCAAAAAGCGCTGACCAGTTATCCATCACGTCACTCCTTTACCGGCACAAGACTGAGCCAGCCATCACCCAGTTCAATCGTGCGGGGCTTGTCCGGGTCGAGGTCGTCACGGGTCAGCACCAGGCGCCAGCGGTTGTCCTTCTGATCCGGTCGATTAAACAGCTCCACCACAGCCACGAACTGAGCGTCTTCATCCATTGGCATATTGAGCGTCACGCTGCCATTGGGCATCACCAGCAGCTCTTTTGATGCCAGTACGTCGTCTTTAAGTACCGTATCGGCCTTGCGCAGCAGCGTCTGGTAATCGGCGGCATCAACCGCTTTACGATCTTTGAGCTGCCAGACACGCACCATCGTCGCCAGCGGTGTCTGTGCGCCATCAGCGTTAATGGCCGTACGCGGGGTAAAATCCAGATACAGCGTTTTAATTTTCTTGTAGAAGATGGATTTGGTCATGCTGACGGGGCCATCAGTGACAGTCTGGGTCAGGCCGCAACCGGCGAGCAAATTTCATCAGTTATGTAACATTAAAAAATCTCTTAGCCCATTTGATATATTTTTTTGATGTAAATAAATCATCTTATCTTCTTCAGACAGAGCGTTCCAAAAAGGAGACCAATAGACATCCCACCAGAACTCTATATTTCCTTGCAAACTACCAAGAGACTCAAAATCAAAATCTGGAAAAACAACATCAGGTGCTGGTGGTTCAAGTTTTTCACACAGTATTTTTCTTATGAAATCAACATTATTTGTAATTATATCAATTACAGTCTGATCAAACTCCTCAAATTTAAAATAGTGCAGTGCTTTTCCCTTAAAGGAAATAAATTCCTTTTCCTGAGTTATTTCTTTGCAAAAAAGCGCTTTAACTGTGCCCTCTATTTTTTTAAGCCTTCAGGTTTAACCATAATTCTTGATGAATAAGCATATATATTATTCCTTTCTAAGGATCTAAAAAAAGGATATGAATACTTTAATTCAATCAGGGGGAAAAATGATGACCTTGGATAAATTTTTTGAAGAGCGTTTTTTTTCCTAAAAATACTTGATAAATTAATTTTCATCTATGTAATCCGCAACCCAATCTGCGCCGTAGTATCCGGCCACACCACATATTATCCCACCGATAAGCCCAGCAATTACGACACCAGGCCCTGTCTCCACCCCTACAGCCATACCGGTAGCGGTTCCTATTTTAGCTCCGGCCACAAATCCTCCCCACCCACCTACTTGCCTAATAACTTCTGCGCTGACAGGCTTTACACTTCCGGTTGTTATAGATTTTTCTGTTGCCTGCTCAAGATCATAAGCTGTTAACACAATCCCCACAACCTGAACCACTCGCCCTGCCTTTGCTATACCTTTTACAAATTTAAGCGATTCTGGTGTGAAGATAGCATTTGCAGGCACTTTCTCACCTTTAACCAATATTTCCTTATCTACATCTCTAACATACGCAGCAATTTTATCAATACGCTTTTCCAAGTGAGGGTTTTCTGCCTTGTATTCTTCAAATGCTTATAGTATTTCATCAGTTGTTATTAACTCCGCTCCTGATTTCAATGCTTTTTCAACATCAATATATATTGTTTTACCATCAAACCTGGGAGACCCTTCAGGAAAAGCTGAGCTTGTAGAAATATAAGGGGATTTATTATTACCCATAACATGCTCAGCAACACTAACTGCTGAATCAGTATTTTTAGGGATTAAGCCATATCTTTCAGGATCTGTCTCAGAAAGCATTCTGAGTGGTTCCAAGTCCATTTTCGAGAGGTAAGGATTAGCTGTCGATGCATATATTTTTCTTACTAAAAAACCATCTTTCCCTGGTTCATCAACAATTATAAAGAAAAACGCTCGAGCGGGCATTAATAACCCAGTTACATCGTACGTTGAATGTGGAGTTTCATTGGTTAAAGTTGATTGTTCAGTCATTTACCATTTCTCCAACGCTTCTATTCCCAGCCAGACGTAATCCTGGATGATTCCTTTGTAAAAACGCGTTTGCATAAACCTTGAGAATCGGTGACCCCTTTAAATGTTTCATTATATTCGTTACGGATAAAGTACGGGACGTTGACTAAAGGCTTGCCATTATCATCCAGCACTCGGAATTGTTCATCAAAGAATCCCGGTTTGCTTAAATCCTCAACTACATGCATTGTTTTTGAAGATGTTGACATTGTGGTTGAACTCGCAGCCATTGTCCTTTTCACCTTCCGCAGATACGTCGCTGTCGTGCCATACTCCACCCTCCCCGCCTCAAGCCGCAGGTAACTCCCGCCGCCAATCAGCGTGATGCGTTTTTTTCCGGCAAACGAGATATCACTTGCTGAACTCAGCGTCAGCTTCTTCTCTGCAAATAATCGCAGGCTGGCATTCTGCGCCTGCACCTCCACCGGCCCTTCTCCGGATTTCAGGCTCAGTTGACCGGTCCGGGCAAACAGCCCCAGCTTCTCTCCGGCCAGCGCTGTCAGATTGCCCATTGTCCCGACGCTGATATCGCCCCCGGCGTTAATGGCGACGTTTTTCGTGGCCGCCATTTGCAGGTGCTCGCCGCTGGTCAGCGCTATCCCTTCCGGCGCCGAGAAAAGCACGGCTTCGTTGAGCGGTTTCAGCCGTTGCTCAAACATCCTTATCTGGCTGTCGACATCCGCTTTCAGCGCCTGCGCCTTTTCTGCTGCCATTTCCAGTTTTTGCAGATGCTGATTGAGCCGGTCGATTTCCTTCAGCGCGGCGTTCATGTCCAGTGCGTCACCCTGCGCCTTCGCCTGTGCATCCGCACTGACAAACAGTCCCTTCCCGGCCCTCAGGGCTCCCCACTCGTCGGTGCGCAGCTCAGTGCCCTGGCCGCGACGTTGCCCCTGGCTGTCCACCAGATGCCCGCTGTTGAGCTGTGTCTTACCGTATTCTGTCGCGAGCTTGAAGTGCTCCTCACCACGCCTGTCTTCCATCCGCAGCTTATTGTTCGCGGGTGTACGCAGGATATTGCGGGTGTGGTTGTCCCGGTTAACGTGGTCCGGATGCTCAGAGTCGTGCAGCGCATACGCGATATAGGGCAGGTCAATATCGCCATTGCTGTACGCAACCGCCACTTCGGTCCCGTCGGTGAGCGGTGTGTGCCAGCCGAGTGTTTCACCGGCATATGGCTTCGCCATCCGCAGCCACAGGTAGCCGTAACCCGGCTCCGTCCCCTCCCGGTCGAAGTCCGGCTTCAACCGGTAGCGCCCCTGCTCATCCAGATGTGCGTAGATATCATTTTTCTCACGACTTTCAATCCGGGCCGGAAGTGTGCCGTGAATTTCCGGACGCGGGATTTCCACCGGGCGGTAACAATAGCGTTCGCTGTAAGGCAGGCCCCAGACCGACACATGCAGACGGGAATCCCGGGCGCCCCGGAAGGTCACCAGCGTGAGGAGGACGCCTTCTTTCAGGGCCGTAATGACATCCCCCTGCGGCTCCAACACCTGCCCCGGCGTAAGGTGGGCGGCATTGCTGAACAGGTGGATACGGGCTGATTTATTGAGTTCCCGCTCGTGATGAAGCCGGGCATAAAACGCGCCGGATTCGGTTTCCGGCTCAGGGCTGGCGTCATCACCCGCGTCACGATAAGGTGCGGCGTAGCGGTAATGTTCCCCGGTAGTGACCGCCTCATTACGCACGCTGACCGTCGCATCCATCGGCGTGGTGGCGGTCCGGTAGTTATAATCCCGCGTGGCGACGGTGCCGGTGGCAATGTTGTGCCAGGTTCGCACATCCCAGACCGATTCTGCCGCGCCGTCGAACAGACCCGATAGCTCGCTGTAGGGCAGGCGCACATCAAACCGGTAGTTCAGCTGGCTGTCGGCAAAAATGTACGTATCCAGACTGCGCACGTCGTCCATCTCCGTACGCCAGTAAATCCCCACCTCCGACAGAATGCGCCGGATGAACTGCAGGTCCGTTTCCCGCCACTGGGTGATAAGTTCACGCGCCGGGTAGCTGCGCTCCAGTCTGAATTCAAAATCAGCCCCGTCCAGTCCGTGTTTGCGCAGCACCTGCTCCACCACCTCCGGGACGGACTGGTTCTGAAATACGGTACACTGCCGGGTGTATCCCAGCAGCGCCAGCCGGGAACTGAGCGTGAGCCGGTAACGGGACTGGTCTTTTGATGTAGACAGCCATTCCAGGCGGGTCACCATGCCGTGCACATTTTTGCCGCTGCGCATCCGAAACGACGCATATTTCATCAGCACCTGTTCCGGGGGAATGTTCGCCTGCCCGGAGGTGAACTCGATGTCCCAGTTGAACGGCTCGCTCAGTACTTCCCTGCCGTAAAAACGCAGAACATCCGGCTTCACCGAACTGTCATTGATATCCAGAAAATATCGGGTCTGTCCGTCAAAAAGCGCTAACCAGTTATCCATCACGTCACTCCTTCACCGGCACGAGGCTGAGCCAGCCATCACCCAGTTCAATCGTGCGGGGCTTGTCCGGGTCGAGGTCGTCACGGGTCAGCACCAGCCGCCAGGCGTTGTCCTTCATATCCGGGCGGTTAAACAGCCCCACCACAGCCACGAACTGAGCGTCTTCATCCATGGGCATATTGAGCGTCACACTACCATTGGGCATCACCAGCAGCTCTTTTGATGCCAGTACGTCGTCTTTAAGTACCGTATCGGCCTTGCGCAGCAGCGTCTGGTAATCAGCGGCATCAACCGCTTTACGATCCCTGAGCTGGTAGATCCGCATCATGGTTGCCAGCGGGGTCTGTGCGCCATCGGCGTTAATGGCCGTGCGCGGAGTAAAATCCAGATGCAGTGTTTTAATTTTCTTATAGAAGATGGATTTCGTGATGCTGACCGTACCGTCCGTGACGGTCTGTGTCAGACCGCAGCCTGTGAGCAGACCACAGGCAATAAGCGTCAGCGCCCACCAGCGGGTTACTGTTGCCATTCAAAAGTTCCTTTATTGAGAATGTGAATATGTATTTAGTCGAAGCGGTAATGTCCGTCTTCAGCGGGAGGGAACGCAGAACACCGGAGCCCTTCATAGCAGCCCAGACTGACAGTCAGTGTTTCCCGGTTATCGCTGAGTCTGCCGTCCTTCAGTCCGAGCAAGCCGGTGCGCCCGAGCTGAATACGCTTGCCTTTGCCCAGGCGCGGCTCAGGCAACAACCACACGGGTACAGTGAGGCGCAGTCGGGCATTGCTGCGGTAACCAAGATAGACGCGCATCAGGACCAGCAAATCGGTATGGAGGATGCCACCGGGTAACCAGCCTTCGGCTTCGCCGGGATCTTCCGTGACCAGTGTCACCAGCACTCTGCTACAGGCTTCCCTGCCCGTTTTACCCAGCGTGGCCCGCTGTGAAAGACGGACGCAGTTTCCGGTACCCAGCCCACTGCGGTTATCAATATGGACCTTTACCGGATCCGGTTCGGTGATAAATACCCGGGTATTCGGTGCCAGCAGGCTCACCAGAGCACGGATGCCTTCAGCATTGCGGGTGGGCAATCGCATGGTCCCCAGCAGGGCCAGGAAGCGGGAAACCGGCGTTGCCACCCGATCAGCCGTGCCCGGTATACCGAGCCCCACCAGTCCCAGCAGACACTGCGAGGTAGCATCGTGACCACCCGCCTCAAAGGTGGCCGGATACGCGTATTTTCGCCAGATGCGGTAATACTGCGTGGTGATCCGGTGGCTGAAGATATCCAGAAACGAGGTGACCGCCTCATAGCCTTCCCGGCGCTGCGCAATGGCATCCAAATAAGACGTCGGCAGAGGGGAGTCCACGCCATACATCCCCAGAAATGTCGTGCGGACCGTTGGGGGCAATGTCGGGTGGTCTTCGTCGGTCTCAACCGCTTTCAGGGTGCTGACCGGGAAACCCATTCCCGGCCAGGGTCTGAAACGTACTGGGTCGTTGCCCGGATGGCTGGTGGTGCCCAGTTTTGGCGCGTCCGGATTTTCCTGCTCCAGCAACTGGCAGAAACGATAGAAATTGACCCGCCAGATGTCTTTATCAAGAGCTAACGTCAGCCCGGTACGTGCTGGCTGTGATTCTCGCGCCATCTCAGTCGTTTCCCTGTCGGTTGCAGTACCAGCGTGAGCTGGTTAAAGAGGTGAATATCGGCATAGAGCGCGAAGAATCGGTGCAGCATCTCGCCGAAGAGATTCACATCGCCCTCGCCTGCAAAATTGTCCATGTTCAGCGTGACCTCAATATCCACACCCCGGAGCATAAAGCCCTTCTCAAAACGGCGGATCAGAGTGTGTTTCACGGCGACGATTGCTTCAAGCCGACGGCGGTTCATTTCATCGTCGGTCCAGTCGTACAGCGCCAGCGTGCCCCGCAGGACCTCAGGATTGTCCATCATGCTGAGGAAGTTTGAGCCGAGGTGGCTCATCACTCGCCAGTGAAAGCGGTCGTTTGCAGGGGGATACAGCGGCATCGTCGGTGCTGTGAGGTTGAGGACCCTGACGGGCACCTTGCCGGATTTGACCACCCTGTCCAGCAAGGTACTTTCCAGTGCCTTACGCGGAAGCTGACCGTTGGTCCCGGTTATTCGCATCGAGAGTGACTCCGGTTTTTCGGACAACTGCTCCAGTTCAAACGAGCGGCCACCGAGAATTAACCAGGTGTCATACAGGCCAGAGGGACCGCGTTTCACGCGGGTGTGGTAATAACGTTCAGGGGCATCGTGGCGCATCATACCGCCCCGGTGTCGGAAGCTGGTGAACGGTACATAAGGATGCTTGCCATTCTTCACCGCGCCGTGAATATTATCGACGCTGTAAATCTCGGTGTGACCATCCTGAAGACGCAATGGCCTGAGCAGGTATTCGTTCTCCAGCGGGTTAAGCGTCAGCGGGTCAGCTTCCAGGGTAAAAAGGTTGATAACCGGCGCACAGTGCAGCCGGAAGTCTTCCGTCTCAAAGGGCAGATCGGATGACCAGGCTTCACTGAGTACAATGTCGATTTCAAACCAGGTGCTGGCCGCAGTGAGCCCGATAATGTCGAGACCGCGCAGCTCCACAAACATAAACTTTGGACGGAAGCTGAAATACTCCAGCAGCAACTGGTAACCACTGAAGGCCGTATCGGCTTTTTTCCACAGGCCGTCATTGTCATCGAAGCCCATGGGTTTGCACCAGCCATCAAACTGATGTCGTTCAGTATGCGTCCCGGCATGACGCGCATACATGGCATGTACACGCCGGGTCATTGCCAGATGCAGTGCAGAACTCACAGGACTCTCTGCGTTAAGGAATATGGCGACCTTGTCGATCCCGGCTTTACTCCAGTCCACTTTTTCAGGGCATTCGAAGCGCAGACGGATAGCAGAGCGGCCATCGGTTTCAGTATGCAGGTGGGCATCTGCAAGGTGCAGCGGTTGTAGCGGAACATCGCGAGTCGTCCGATACTGACAGGCGGTTTTATGCGGCCCGACAGGACGTGACAAAACGGAAAAGCCTTCAGCCAGCATTTCGGCCTGACGCAGACCACGCCAGTCAGGCGAAAACTCAACGATGCCCAGAGACGGGATAGTCCGCATATAGTGCGGCCACAGTAGACTCACCAGTCCTTCAGTCAGTTCCGGCAGATCATCATCCAGCTTTTCTCGCAGACGGCCCATCAGGAAGGCAAAGCCTTCTAACAGGCGTTCCACATACGGGTCCCGGGCTCCGGGCTTATCGAGATTGAGCATTGCCGCCCGGTCCGGATGTGCCCGGGCAAATTCTTTTCCTGCCTCGCGCAGATAGCGCATTTCGGCTTCAAAATAGCGCAGGGTTAAATCATCCATGCTCGGTATTCCTGATAGTTAACAGACAAAATTCAGCCACACAGCACCATGGCACGGGCAGGATCGATGGTAATCAGCCCCGCCAGCAGGGCATCCATCTCAGGCATCAGCCGGATTTTATCGGACTCGCTGCGACCGGCTTTCATGCGCAACAGTTTCAGACGGCGGGCCTGAACTTCGAACATCAGGCCCGGCTCCCAGTCCCCCATCGTCAACTGCGCCGCACCGGATGTCAGTTCAGCCAGCAGATGAAGCGCCATGTCGTTACGCCCGTATTGTTCCGCAACACGAGCCATCAGCAGACGTATCAGCCAGCGATTTCGCGGAGAGTCCAGTCCGGGGCGGGTCTGGAGCCACGTCAGAGCCGCTTCGGGCCCCTCACTGTCACCCTTCTCCATCGCCTCGGCCTCAAGTGACAGCACCTCATCCCCGTTTACCGCCGCGGACACGACCGGCTCGCTACCGAATGACAGCCCTTCCTCATTCACCTTTTCCGCAATCCATCCAGTTGTCACCTCATCGGCAAACGGGGTACCGTCATTCCAGGCCAGGCTTTCAAGCCCGGGCAGACGCCTGAGGAGGAACCGAAGATCCAGCAGGACTGACTCCGCCAGGTTCTCCCAAGGCTGTCCCGCATGGCTGAGTCCCTGCCAGAGGTACCACTGGAGATCGAGCCAGAAATGATTCACCCCTTCGCAGTACATCTGGCTGGCCTGCTCCACCAGCTCAGCCCAGTTTTTTTGCAGGTACAGACGCTTCAGCTGCGCCCGGTACTCTGGTTTAGGCGGAATCAGCCGGGTACGACCACTGCTGTCCAGCGGTGGAATTTGATCGACGGTATCCCAGCGAACGGTTTTCATCAGCCGGTGAGAGGCCAGCCACCCCTGGGGTTGTTCTCCGAGCCAGCGGGAGAGTACCTTTGCCTGATCCAGCAAATCGCGCCCCGACTTCACGTCCGTCAGCAGTGGCGACGGAGAAAAGGCAGCGTCATGCCCGGTATCCTGAGAGCTGCTGTTCTGGGGGATTAGCGCTGTCACCCCGCCAGAACGCGCCAGACGGTTTTCCAGCGCGCTACAAAGGCCAGCGAATGCGGGTTTTTCATTTTCAGGCCAGTCTGAGACCACCTTACTCAGCAGAGTGACCGCTCCGGCCGTCAGGCCGGCATCTTCCCGATCGACTTCCGGCCAGCGCGAGAACGTATCAAGTACTTTTGAACTGTTGAGCCACTCCAGCGCGGCTTTCCGGGCATTCGGGCGTAGCGGATGGCAGTGTCTGCCGTAGCGGGACAACATCGCGACCAGCAGCAGTATCCCTTCCGCCAGGCCTTTCTCGCCGTCACGGCTCAGCCGGGCCTGGGTATACCAGGTAACAACACGGATATCTTTGGCGTATTCACACAGTATTTTTTCCGCCAGCGTGCAGAGCAACTCCGGATCGGTGCCCGAAAGTTTGTTGATTTCTTCACGCATCAGTTGGAAATCATCGTCACAGGCCGGATCGTCACCCGTTTCCTCCCCAGGGCGGATCGGTTTTAACCAGTTCTCCCAGAGGGACAGGGTGCCGGAGGCGCTTTCAGTAAGGCGCAACTGCGCTTCGTGGTTAGTGGTGCATGCCGATAACAGGGCTTCCGGTGAACTCATGTTTTTCCTTGTCTTGTCTTTATTCGACATCTTCAGCGCTGGCCACAACCGTAAAGATGGTTTCAGGCAGCGTAAATCCCTGGAGCTTCAGCAGGGCAAGCGGACCGTCACCCAGCTCACTGCGCATAACAAACTTCAGCGGATTACCGTCGGGGGTGATCCAGACCAGCTGTGTGCGGCTTGCATCAAGAGGTGTAATTAATGCCTCATCCAGCAGCCGGATGAATCCCCAGTTCCCCTGGTTGCTGGTGTAGAGCTGCATCCCGCTGTTCACGCTGCGCCAGCGAAAGCTGACACCCGGGTAATACGTGTTTCCCGGCCAGGTAAAACTCTGCCAGCTTTCCATCTGGTTAAAGAAGTCCAGATTCTGCTCATCAAGCGTCAGCTGCATACGGGCCACATCGCGGGAAGGACGCGCCATTAATTCGAAGTGAACGCCCGCATCGCCCTGGGCAAAAACGATATCCGACAGTTCGGCCAGTTGGTTAATTGCCCGCAGGAAATCCGGGTTCACTTCCATTCCCTGGCTTGCAGAAGGATCCACCACCCAGCGATTCCCCTCCTGGTGGAGAATGCCGCCAAGGCTGGTTTTCAGGAACGTGGCGATGCGACCTGAATCGCCGCGCAGGAACTGAGCCAGCAGCGGTAAGGAGGCATCACTGCCGGTAGCTTTAAACGGATAGCGGCCGGCAAACGCTTTATTCCACTGTTCGACAATGGTCGTCTGCCAGCGGGTATTGAGGCTTTCTGCTGCCGGGGTCAGCACCTGCTGCCAGGCCAGATCCAGCGGCTGAACAAACAGTGACTGGCCGAACCCGCTCCACTCCTGGCCCAGACTCGCCGCCACCAGACTGCTGTAGTCACGCGTGTCGGTCAGGTCAATAGCCTTGCCCTGGAACACGGTCTGAGCCAGCATTTGAGACATCGCCTGTGGATCCGGCGCACTGGTGACCTGCTGGAGTTTCAGCCGTACCTGGGTAACACGGGCAAGCCAGGACTGAAAACTCAGGTTACCGTTACGTCCGGTCCCCTCTTTTCCCTCCATGAATCCCGTCAGCGGACCAAACACATCGTCCAGCGGACCGCGCGGCCCCTGCGCCTGTTCGATAAACTGCTTCACGTTCTTTTTCCGGCCAACCAGCTTTTTCGCCGAATCCACTATCGAATCCGCCAGCGCTTCCCCCTTCTCGCCGGTTTTTCCCTGCCATGCCAGGGTGTTCATCAGCGCCACAAGTGGCGACTGACGCACGTCACCGATCAGATTGAGCTGGGCGATCGCGTCAGAGAGCGAGGCCGCTTCGTGCCACTGGATGCTGTTGACCATATTCAGCCAGGCATTGCCGAAATCGGTAAAGTAACGTTCGGTCAGTCTGGACTTCAGCGCTTCCGGCGAAATATCGCTTCCGGGCTGATGAGTTTTATCCGTCAACACCCAGTCGATTTCATCGCGGCGGGTTTTAACCACCTCATCAATTTCATCCTGCACCTGTTCTTCCCAGGCCTGCCGGGTAAACATGCCCGGCACCACTTCTTCTGTACTGAAGACGGTGGAGGCATCCGTGTCGCCGGTCATATCGGCAAGCGTGAGATCCGGCCAGTTGCTGGCAACGCGCTTCAGCATGTCCTGATACAGCCCGGATTCAGCATTACGCTGGCCAATCTGTTTGAGCAGGATCTGACGTACCGTGCCGATTAATTCAGCATCGGGCTTAATTTTCCATTCCGGATGTGAAGGAAGATTCTGGGCGTAAAAGCCCAGCAGTTTGGGTGCCATTTCCTGCCACGCACCATCCGGCACATTCCGGCGTTTCGGCCAGGCTGCCAGCACGCTTTTTGCCAGCCAGCCCGCGTCCGCTTTGGCCGGTCTGACCAGCATCAGGTAACTTTTCAGCACATCGTAGGTACGCTGTGTGCCCTGTGCTCGGGCATCACTGGCCGGAGGAAGTTGCACAAAGGCATTCAGTTGCTGCCTGAGATGGTCTGCGGTGGCATCCCTCATCAGTTGCGCATTATTCTTCGCATACAGCGGCCAGAGCGCCGTCAGCATGTCGCTATCCTGGTTAAGACCAAAACGGGTGTACCACGGAGCGCCGGTCGCCTCACGATGTTGCAGGCGGGCAATGGATTGCTGTAATACGAGCTGGTTGTGCAGGCGTTCAACCAGGGGGAATGCCGTATCCGCTGCCTGCCTGGCCGTCTCCTGCGCCTGATAAATCTGGGTACGGTTAACGATGAGAGACAACAGTGTACCGGCCCCCCATAAGACCATCAGGGAAAGCAGGATTAACCGCAGCATCTTCAGCCAGCCGAAGCCCAGTTTCCTGGCGCTGACAGCTTCACAGTCATCAATAACGGCTTTCCATGTCGGTGTGTCGAGGTGCGTGTTCGGCACTGTTCCGGCAACGGCCAGTTCAGGGCTGAACATAACGCCGCGTAAACGCCAGGCCGCAGATCCCTGCATCAACCCGCTGAGAAAAACGGTCAGACTGGCTTTCAGTTCCTGCCGCAGAAGGGAAGACAACCGGAGCAGACCGAAATCAGCCGGATTATTCAGTACCTGTGCCATACCGGCTTTTTGCAGACGTTGCATCAATGTAGAAAATGCCTCGCCCGCCTCTTTTACAGTGCCTTCCGGTCCGAATATCACCCCTGCAGCAGTCGTTTCTGCGTCCTGCTGAGCACTCGTGGCTTTGTCAGTCAGCCACAGCCAGACAGGTGCCTGCCAGCCCAGCAGGTGGTCGGCTTTCTGGCGACAACGCAAAAAGGCATCCCGTTCGGTATCCGTCGGGAGGGCTGAGGTACTCATCACCTGAACGATGCCATCAACCGGCTGACCGGGACGCAGACGTTTCAGTTTTAAAAGAAAGATCTCATCCGGGAGTGACTGGGCGTCACCGCCATAAATCAGCACGTTACCGTCGCCTTCCTGCCAGAGGTCATGACACAGGCCCGGTGCTGCTTTCTGGACATCGTCCGTGTTGCCCGTTACCAGCAGGAGTCGCACCTTACAGTGCCAGCGGCGTCCATAGCGAAAGCGCAGGTGTTCGGAAATGGAGTCCTCGTTGAAGACGGGTTCATCGTCATCTTCTTCACTGGCAATAGTGTTCGTCACCGGAGCGACAATCTGAGCCTTTTTCTGCCCCCAGTGGAAATACAACCCGGATTTACCGGCGAAGTCGAAAGCCTTCTCTGTCAGCCAGCCGAGTAAAAACATTGCGGCAACCAGTATGGTGCAGAATGTGAGTATACGCTGGCCGTCATACGGCCCGAATCCAGTGGCCGAAGCCACGTTTTCCGGAAAGGCATAAAACAGAAATGCCACAATGACCGTCAGAAAAAACGCGACAGTCACAACGGAGCCGATGAGTGTTTTGACTTTTACCTTAGACATTCTTAGGCGATTCCTTGCGAACTTCTTCTTTGGTGATGACGGCGACCCAGATGTCGTCTTTGGCAGCGGCGGGTTGTGCGGCGATAACCTGCGGGCCATTACCGCTACAAGCAGAAGAGGCAAGAATAATAGCAAGCCAGGGGGCGGCGCGTTTGGCATATCCCAGAGCGGGATCAATACCATGATTGTCTTTTGACAAGCTGAATGTCACCCCGTTATCTTCACAAGCCATATTCCAGCCACTTCCGCTTGAAAGGATTGGTCCTGTATACCAGGCCGTTTTTAGTGCTTCAGGCGCTGTTGCGGCCCATAAAAGTGCCCTGCCCAGTGTTTTTACAAGCCGTGTTTCCTGGCCCCTTTCAGGGCGATGGAGACATACTGCATCAGGATAACCAACAGCTTTACGGTTGCTGAGCACCACAAGGGTAATAGCATCGGCGTCACCTTCATCAGGCTGAGCAGGCAATGAAAACGTCACTCCTGCAAGAATGCCTGGAGTGTCCCAGCGCTGGTCCAGCCAGGCATCAAACCCCGCAAGACCTTTGCCCGCAAGGAGTCTGAAGACCCGCCCGGTTCTGGCGATGAGTTCATTTCTGAAGTGCTCCTCCAGTCTGGGTCGGATATCGTCGTCACAGTCCAGCATCAGGCAGCAAGGAATATCCTTCGACAGGGTGTCGGTAATTTTTTGTACATGGGCGACAAGAGTTGACGTGGCGGCGATGAGTTCTGTATTCAGATCTGTCTGAAAACTGGCTAAGGCTGCATACCTGACAGCGGTTTTGGAACCACGTGGCGTTGAGGCCTCTGAAGCTGGAACGGTATAATTAAGTGCTCTCACTAGTGCACCAGGGCTATTTCCTGAAAAATGTTGAACGCATGTATCGAGTATCCAAGCACAGCGCTGACCCCGACAAATTTCGCGATCAATAAGCGTTTCGCGCTCCACATTCCGGGACTCGGCCCCCACCTGCTCTGCTTTGTATGCAAACCGGCGCAGGGAGAAAAGCAGTCCCCAAAGACAGAAAGGCAATCCCAGCGCAGTAAACCAGAAAATAAAGCCAGTGCGTTCTGTCGTCCAGTTCCAGAGCGTTAACGCAACCCCTCCTGACATGACAAATGCCAGGAACAGCAGCCAGCGGCGGGTATCAGGTCGTGGAACCTTCGCCGCCTTTTCAGGGATGGTATCCAGCAAGACTGGCATACTCAGGCAACCTTTGCTGGAGCAAAAGAACTGATCAATGTGCAGCCACAACCACATTTATGGCCGTGAAAGGCAACCGGGATCCCGTTATCAAGATAATCAGGGTTACCTTCAATAATGGTTGTCGGACCATGTCCAGGTATCGGACAGGAAACCATGTCACCTTTACGCGCCACGCCAATCCCACCAAATATCATGGTGCCAGAACAGGTCATGACTGAACCGCCGTGGGTAGTTTTGTCGCCTTTTCGAATAATTTGCAACATTTATATCTCCATCAATTTATTGTATACAGGGCAGAATAAATTAATATTTATTACTCAGGTAGTTTCAGAATCTTGACCAATGCAGCCAGAGGGTTGTTATGCCTGTTTACTGAATTAGCTTCATATAAAAGGTGAAAGGATATTTTTTATTCCCTGCTGCATTTGACCATATTCCTTTAAACTGCCCTTTCTCCAACAGACCATCAAACTTCTCCATTCCCTCAGGGACAGAGGCTGACAGCGTCAACCTATCACCGTCCCGACGACCAGTTACATTTATTTTTTTCTTCATTTTTTCATAAAAATAAAAACCAGAAGCATTATTATCATTATATTCGAGGTGCAAACCCATTCTAAATTTATCGTTCAACTTCCCGATATAATTAACTGAATCAAATTCTATATCACAACTACTTAAACAGCCAATATCATTCAAATTTATAGCATCAATATCTTTGCTATCAAGAGCAATCACAGAAAGCTGTTTTTTTCAACACCATCAGTAATTTGTGACAGATAAAATAAGATGTCATTTCCGGTATATTTATTTGGGCCGTATGATAGCTTATTTTGATTGACACATAATTCTGAAGCTACTTGTAATAGTAAGCCATCTTTTTTTTCAGGCATTTTCCCTGCTGATGTATCACATTCCTTGCCAGACCATTTCTTCACGTTGTTATTAAAATCAATAGAACTCTCAATGTAATAATAGTTTACAGGTGAAAGGTGTTTATTGTCATACTTAAACGAAATAAACTCTATAGCTTTGGTGCTATCAAGATACACTTTTGAAAAAACATATCTTTCTCCATACTTTTGCAAAGAGACACTTTCTGTTGTTTCATTCATATCAAAATAAGGGAATATGTTTTTCCCATTTTCAGCATCTGCCAATTCAACTTTGTAAGATATATCATCAACATTTCGTTCCATATTCAAGAAAACATCGCAAGAAATACTTTCCTTTAGAGAACAGTTCGTAACATCTAAGTCAGCGTTTGCATGTACATAAAAGGAACATACTGATAAAAGAAAACACCACACATTACTAAATTGTTTCATTTATTATCACCTCAAATAATTCAGCATAATCCTTAAACTCATCAGCCTTATCAGGAATACCATGTCGATAGCCATTGATGATTAACCTTGCATTAAAGTAATCCTTTTTACCTGATCCCAAATAAATATCTAATGTATGCCCGGCCCTGAAACCACCATCTTTCATACCTTTCATCATAATTGAAACAGCCGTGCTGAGCTCAAGACAGAGATCTGGACTAGTAACAATGTCTATACCTGTTATGGATTTAAATTTCTCATAGGAAATTTTCCATGTTAACTGAACTAAACCACGTCCGCGATATTTATACCCATCACCAATATTTGTATTGTGGTTCAACATAGCTCTTTGTCGGTTAGATGCCGTTGGACCTGAACCATAATCGACTTCCGCCTTGAAATATGAAATATTTTCACTAATTGGTTTAAAGAACAACCTTTGCCTATAGTCATAAGACTCTATTCTTATTGTAGCAAGCATATACGAGACAAATTTTTCATTAAAATCGTCAAAGTAATTATAATACTGTTTCTTCATTTCATTTAGAAGCTTTTGCAATGACTCTTCAGAGTCCTGAGTCAATGCTGGGATGGTTATTTTGTTTCCTCGATCATAGAACCCAAAAACTACAGAATGTTTTTCTTTATACTTTTGAATAAATTTTTCAATATCAAACCATTTAGATGAACTGTTCATCGCCTCCAAAAATACTATAGGATGCATATGCCACGGTTCCGGCCCCAGTGCCACATCCTTTTCGGACACTGCCTTCATCCATGTCATCTTATCCAGAAACGCTTCCAGGTACGTTTTCCATAACGGTGCGTCCGTGGTTAAAGTATCCAGGTATGTCTTCCAGAGCGAGTCATCCTTGCCGTAAAACCATTCACTGGCGTGCTTCGCTATCACACGGTACAGATGGTCGCGATACGACACATTATGAACCGCCTGAAGATACTCCTGCTCCCAGGAATGTCCATCCTGGTTACTGTCTATCAATTCCAGCAGCCGTTTATAGTTATACTTGTTCAGCGCGTGAGTGGTGCGGGTTTCCTCCTCTGCTGCTTTATACAACTGCTCCAGAATACCCTTCACCACGTTATTTGGTTGTTTTATCCCATCAATCAGGTCAAAACTTTCCGAAGCCTTATTCAGCGTAACAAATCCGAGCTCACCAAGCGCATATTGCGATACTTTCTGAACACTGGCTGCGGCCAGCCAGCCACCTTCAGGTCGTATCTGATAGTATGCCGCATCCTGGTTACTGGACAGCGTGTTCCCCTCAGCATCAACGCCTGGTACTTTTGCCAGTGTCAGAATACCCGGCCCCTTTGTTTTTCGACCGCCTGCTGTTATTCCGGTATCGCTCTTGTCAAACAACGGTGCATCAGCTTTCCAGGTCAGATAAACCGGCGCATCCTCTCCCGCCTTTCCAGGATTGGTGATGAACTTTTCCATATCATCCATGCTCAGGCACTCTATATGCACCTGGTAGCGCGAGCGTTTGCTATTTTCTTCCGGTAGCTGATAAAAACCCATATGCCCGAGACTGTCTCCGGCATTGACCGGTACAGGCGCTGAAGGTACATACACATCATCAAAAACGGGTTCACTACCGGATGCTGCCGGTGCAACCGACGTCAGACTGTCACCGTCTGATACTACCCATACCCGGTCGCCCTTTTTCAACTTATCCTTATCCCGGCCCAGAGTGACCAGACTGAATGTTCTTTCTGCATCACCGGAGTTCTTGCCGGGGCGGATGACCTGCTGTGCGGTATTACCGGGCTCGTATGAAAGCGGGAAATCGGCTACCAGACTGCCTGCATTTTTATATTGCAGAACATCGTCACTGCTCAGATAGTACGCCCAGTTTGTACGCGAAGTGCAGTTCACAACACCTTCTGACTCATTAGTGTAAGCCGGGGTACATTTTGCCCACCAGGACGGAACGGGCGCTGACGCCGCCGCTTTCAGAGAACCCCGGTCAGACACCGTCCAGACTTTCGTTCCTGCTGCAAGCGTTTCTCCTGCGGCATTTTTCGTCTCACTGGTAATGGTCACTTCAGTAAACTGACGCCCGTCGCTGCTGCGGGTCACTATGGCATCACTCAGCGTGACGGGCGTGTCTTTAGCCAGTTTTCCGGCTGCGCTCCCCGCCTGCAAATCTTCCGCGCTGGTGTAGTAACGCTGGACTCCTGCCACTTTTCTGTCTGACTGGCTTCCCTGCTGTTTATAAGCAACAAAGGGCGCCAGATTCATATACAGAGTGAAAAATGTCAGTCCACTTTCTTCTGTATCACCCGGCTGGATATAGTGTTTCACCAACACAAAGGATGTTGAAAGAAACAGTTTTTCACCGCGCCATTCAATCGCGGCCCCCTCATAATCCTTACAGACACGCCAGGCAACTATCTCACCATCAGCCATACAACGAATAAATTGCTCCCCTTTATAAGTTTCACGGCAATATTCTTTTTCGGGCTCACTATCTGTACTCAGGGCACACCAGGGAATGGTGGCATCAGTAATATGGATACCGCCATGCCACATTCCCTGGCTTCCCACCAGATATAGTCCCGACCTTTCGCGTTCAAGCTTCAATAATAGCTCTTCAGCAGAAGTAAACTCCTGACCTTTAGCATCTGAAGGGACGGGAAAACTCTGTTTAGGTATAACTGCTGCCATAAAAAACCTCCGTGTTAATCACATGCCCGTTTTGCAGAACCTTTGGCAGAATCGTTTTCAGGCTGATTCTGTCGATATTGATCATCATTTTTCGATGAGTCCGAATTATCCGTTCCTGGCTCGTTATTACTGTCTGGATTCAAAAAGGTTAAAGGAAAATCGGGAGTGTCGTAGGGAAGACTCGCAGGAGTACCGGGAACCAGATACATTGCCACTTTCATTATCATCATCCCTTCTGAGCCATGCTCTATCCCGTTCTGGTTCAGCCTCAGATACGACCCGCCGCCGTTCAGCGTCAGCGTTTCCGGGGTGCTGATAATGATTTCATCTTCGCTGCTCGTCACGGTCAGCTGCTTTTCAGAAAACAGGGCCATCGTGTTGTGCTGAGCCTGAATTTCAATATCTCCCTGATTCGCAACCAGCTTCGCCCCTTCTTTATGCACAAACAGTCCGAGGGCTTTTTCTGCCGTCACGGACAGATTCTTCATCGCACCGATATCAAGATGCTGACCGGTATTGATCATGGTGTTGCGGGTGCTGCTGAGCTGAAGGTGTTCACCTGAGATCAGTGCCACCCCCTGTGGAGCGCTACCCAGCAGGACCGCAGACTGGAGGTCTTTGATTTTGTCGGTCACAAAACTAATCTGGGTATTGATGTCAGAGACCAGGGCTCCGGCGGCTTCAGCGGCACTGTTCAGCGCCTGCATCTGGCTGTTGGCCTGGTTAATCTGGTTAATCGCAGGTGCCATTTCCAGCACTGGCCCCTGGGCTTTGGCCTGGGCATCAGCCGTCAGGAACAGGCCTTTTGCAGCACGTACAGCGCCATGCTCATCCGTTCGAAGTTCAAAACCGGCACCGCGCTTTTCACGCTGACTGTTGACCAGGTGTCCCATGTTCAGCTGCGTTTTGCCATATTCCGTTGCGAGCTTGATATGCTCTACCTGGCGCTTATCCTCCATCCGCAACTTATTGTTCGCCGGCGTGCGCCACACGTTCCGCGTATGATTATCACTGGTGACATGGTCCGGGTGTTCTGAATCATGCAGGGCATAAGCGATGTAGGGACGATCCGGGTCTCCGCCGTCAAAAACAACGGCCACTTCCGTTCCGTCGATAAGCGGTGAGTGGAATCCGTACGTATCACCGGCATAAGGCTTAGCCAGCCGCAGCCACAGATAGGCATAGCCCTGCTCAGCACTGTTGCGGTCAAAGTCCAGTTTTACCCGGTATCGCCCGTCCGGATCGAGCCAGGAATAGGTGTCACCTTTCTGTGTGCTTTCCACCCGGGCAGGCAACGAGCCGGATATCACCGGACGACTGAGCAGTGCCGGACGCCAGCAGACAGTTTCGCTGTAGGGGATACCCTCAAACCTCAGCGTAAAGCTACTTTTGCGTGAACCGCGAGTGCGCACCGTGGTGATGACGATGCCTTCCTTGACGGCATCGGGTAACGTGCCGTCCGTTTCCAGTACCTGACCCGGGGCCAGAAGCGGACTGGAAGAATGCCCGCTGACGCGATATTGCGCGTTCAGAATGCGTTCGTGACGTAGACGAGCGAAGTATGTCCCGGTCTCTGTACTTTCAGTATCACCTGCTGACAGGAAGGGTTCCGCGTAATGGTATGTTTCCCCGGTGGTGATCCCTTCCTTGCTGAAAATACTTTCGGCGCTGTCCTGAGGCGTCAGCGCTTCGCGGTAGTTGTAGTCACGGGTGACCACACTCCCGCTCACCACATTGTATGCGGTCTGAACACCCCAGATGCTCTCCTGGCCACTGTCACTCATCCCGGCCTGGCCGCGCAATGGCAGCGTGACGCCAAATTCATACTGCTGCTGGCTGTCCTGAAAAATCACCACATCCTGCTCAAGACGGCTGTCCATTTCATAACGCCAGTAAATACCGACTTCAGCCAGCAGGCGCTGAATAAATTTAAGGTCAGTTTCCCGCCACTGGGTGATGAGCTCCCGGGCCGGGTACTCCCTTGAGAGCCGGAACGCAAAGTCAGGACCTTCCAGGCCGTGTTTACGCAGTACCTGTTCAACCACTTCCGTGACCGACTGGTTGAGGAAAATCTGACTGCCCTTTGTAAAACCCAAAAGCGCGATGCGGGGAACGATCTTCAGTGCGTAACGGGTCTCGTCATTTGACGTGGAAATCCGGCGAAATGACTCCACCACCCCATAAACCGTCCGGACCGGCAGCGCCGGTGCCCCGTCAAACATCGGGGTCTGGAAGGTAAATGACGCCGGTTTCAGCAGTAACGTGTCGCAGGCAATATCCGCAGAAGAACAGGTGACTGTCACATCATACCGCCATGGCTGGCTAAGTGACTCAACCGCATTGTAACGCAGAACATCCAGGAAATCGCCGCATCCATGCACATCAACCCGGTAACGTGACAGGCCCAGCAGCTGCTGTACCGCATCGGTTGCCTGGTTGATCAGGGAACTGTTCATGGGGCTTCTCCTTCTGCTTGTTCGTCAAATGCCTGCACAATCCCCTCCTCCTCATCCCAGCCCAATGTAAGATGCTGCGGCTTCTGCCCCGCCGCCATATGGCTCAGCAGTTGCTGGCTCAGGACCGGCAGAATCTGCTGGTTCAGCAGGCTGTCAACATTGCGAGCCCCGGTGTCCGGCAGCAGGCAGGCGGCGGTCAGCGCGTCGTACAGGCTTTCGTGGATATCGGTCTTCATACCGTAATGCCGTGCCAGGCGCTGACTTACCTGGCCGAGCTTCATGCCGACAATCGTGCGCATCGCTTCCTGTGCCAGCGGACGGTAAATCACCGTCTGGAAGCGCGCCAGCAGCGCGGGCTGGAAGTGGTCCCGCAGGACAGGACGCAGCAGTTCATGCAGGTCCAGCTCTGTCGCCTCCGGTTGTTCCTCCAGCATCTGCATGATGAGGTCGCTGCCGAGGTTCGAGGTCATCAGAATCACCGTGTTACGGAAGTCAATTTCCCGCCCCTCGCCGTCGCGCATGAAGCCCCGGTCAAACACCTGGTAGAACAGGTTCATCACGTCCCGGTGTGCCTTTTCCACTTCATCCAGCAACACCACGCTGTACGGACGCTTACGGACGGCTTCGGTCAGAATGCCGCCCTGACCGTAACCCACGTAGCCCGGCGGTGAGCCCTTGAGCTGCGAGACGGTGTGTGGCTCCTGGTATTCCGAGAGGTTGATGGTGATAAGGGACTTCTCGCCGCCGAACAGTTCATCGGCCAGCGCCAGGGCGGTTTCGGTCTTGCCTGTGCCGCTCGGCCCCACAAGCAGGAACACGCCCTGCGGGCCGTTCTCCGGCGCCAGACCGGTTTTGCTGGCGCGCAGGCGCTGCGCAATGGCATTCAGTGCGCTGTCCTGGCCGACAACGCGTTTCGCCAGACTGTGTTCAAGGCTCAGCAGTTCCGTCTGCTCGTCCTTCATCAGGGAAGAGAGCGGTACGCCCGTCCAGTCGGCGATAACGGTGGCGACGGTACGCGCGTCCACATCCAGCCCCAGCAGCGGGGTATTCTGCTGCACGGCAGTAAGCTGCATCTGAAGGTCCGCAATCTCTCCCTGGCGGGAGATATCCGTGCGGCAGGCAAGCAGTTCTTCCGTGAGTTTCAGCTCCTGGCCGTACCGGGTTTCCCGTTCATCGAGCTGCAAAATGATGCCGACTTCTTCCTCTCCGATGGCGGCCAGACGTTCGCCGTGGGCGGTATTGCCCACCGCGATATCCTCCAGCAGCGCCTGTTTCTCCATGGCAAGTGCCGTGAGCTGCGCCTTCATCCTGGTCAGTGGCTCCGGCACCGTATCGAGGCTCATGCGGACACGGGCCGAAGCGGTGTCCAGCAGGTCAACCGCCTTGTCCGGCAGCTGGCGTCCGGTCAGATAGCGTCTGGAGAGCGTGACGGCCGCCCTGACCGCCTCATCGGTAATATGCACACCGTGGTGCTGCGCGTAACGTGGCTTGAGTCCCCGCAGCATCAGGCACGCGGTGTCGTCGTCCGGCTCGTCAACTTTCACCATCTGGAAACGACGCTCCAGCGCGGCGTCGCGCTCAAAGTACTGCTTGTATTCGCTCCAGGTGGTGGCGGCGATGGTTCTGAGCTCACCGCGGGCGAGCGCCGGTTTCAGCAGGTTGGCCGCATCGGCGCCCCCCGCCTGGTTGCCCGCACCGATAATGGTGTGCGCCTCGTCAATGAAGAGCAGAACCGGCAGGGGTGACTGCTGCACCGCGTCGATGATGTTTTTCAGGCGCTGTTCAAACTCACCCTTCACGCCTGCACCCGCCTGTAACAGGCCGAGGTCAAGGGTGCGTACCGAGACCGGCTTCAGCGCGTCCGGCACATTGCCTTCGGCGATGCGCAGCGCCAGTCCTTCCACGAGCGCGGTCTTGCCGACTCCCGGTTCGCCCACCAGAATCGGGTTGTTCTTGCGGCGCCGGGAAAGAATGTCCACCATCTGGCGGATTTCATTGTCGCGGCCATAGACCGGGTCGATTCTGCCCTCACGGGCGCGGGCGGTGACGTCGAGGGTGAACCTGTCCAGCGCATTCTGTAACGCCGGGTTCAGCTCTCCTTTTATATCCGCATTCACCGGACGGCCGACAAACTCCACCTCATCGCCCTGCGTAAGCTCCGCTTCCTGCTGCACCTCCGGGCGTTCATCCGACTGAGCATCCAGAAGCCCCCGCAGGCGCTCAAGCTGGCTCTGCGCCAGCGTCAGCAGCGGCCACAGGCCGTCGCAGCGCACCAGTTTCGGTTTGTCCACCAGGGCCATCAGGAGGTGAATGCTGCGGATGTGCTCTTCCCCCGACAGCGAGGCGTGCAGCCAGGCCTCCTGCATCAGAGCCCGGACACTGTCCGACAGCTGCGGACGGCTGCGCACCGAACATGGCAGGCTGTCCAGAAAACCCAGCATATCCTGCCATATCGTATCCATATCCCATTCGTAGCGCCGCGCCAGCACCGTCAGGTCGCCCTCACCCTGCTCCAGCAGCTTCAGCAGCCAGTGCTCGGGCAGGATTTCCGCATGGGCGCGGGTCTGGCACAGGGAAGCGGCCCCTTCCATCGCGCGGGCACAGTAAGGGTTAAGACGGCGTAACAGGATGGCTGGATTTTCCATGGGACTCTCTCTTTATCAGTTCCGGACACGCTACCGCCCGTCGCTGTTCCCTGTTATTCAGGAACCCAAAGCGCATCAGGTCGGGCAGGCAGATTGTGTTTTTCTTTGCACAGCGTCCGTGCATACAGACGCTGTGCAAAAAACTGCGGACAGGGCCCTGTCCGCATGCGACTTACGCGGTGGCGCGTTCGTTCCAGGAATCGGAATGAATGATGTTGCCGTCCTTGTAGGTCCAGGTGATTTTTTCGTAGCGCAGTTCAATCTGCTCGAGGTGGTTGTGCTTCTCGAACGCCGGATCTTTGATGTCGTGCATCTTCGGATTCACTTTCACCAGCTTCACGTTCTCAAGCTTCGTGTTGAAGTACTCCACTTCCTGGCCCGCGTCATTGATTCTGTACCACTTAAATTCCGCAGATTTCAGGGTCTGGCCGGTGGTCACCGCCTTGTACAGGTACGGGCTGGAGGAGTCGATTTCCTTGGTGAACAGGAACGGGGTGTGGATACGGGTACCGGTCAGCTTGCCGGTGTTATTGTCGGTCGGGATGTACAGGTTGTGCTCCTGGGCCACCACCTCGATGCTGCCTTCACGATCCTGAACGTCCACAGACCCTTTGATGTCCGCGCCGCCGTCGTCCTTCAGCCACAGATAGACTGGTATTGCCATGTTAATTACTCCGTTAAGTTGTTATCAGCGCCATCATCCTGCGATGACGCGGGGGTGTTGCCCGGCAGCTTGCAGGCGTTCGCCTGCGGCACCAGACTGATTTCGACACGGCGGTTCAGCGCGCGGCCTTCCGCCGTGTCGTTGGTGGCGACAGGTCGGCTTTCACCGTAGCCCTGCACCGCAAAACAGCTCTCCGGCACATCGCCGGTGTCCCGCATCCAGTCGCGCACCGACTCCGCACGCTTCAGGGACAGCACCTGGTTGGACTGGTCATCCCCGGTGCTGTCGGTATGGCCCGCCACTACAATCAGCCAGCCGGGCTTCGCCTTAATGCCCACCAGTGAGTTCACCAGCAGCTTTGTTGAGGCGGGTTTCAGCGCCCATTTGCCGGTATCGAACAGCGACATGCTGTCGAGGCGGATGATTTTCGGTACCGGTTCCATGGCGGGAGCCGGTGGCGGCACATACGTGTCAATCGCCTTCTGTAACGCCAGCCACAGACGCTGACCGGGGTAATAGCCCAGCGCATACCTGAGCGGTTCCCCCTGCCGCTGCCAGCGCTCCAGCAGAAGGGCGTCCTGTTTCAGTGCGGCAAGTGACTGCGCCTTCGGCTCATAATGGTTCATGGGGATGGCATACCAGCGCTGTAGATTCATTCCCACCTGGCGGATCAGCGCCGCGTTATTCATGGCAGAAAAACCAAGGGCAGCAAGAACGCAGGCCAGGACCCACACAATGAGACGGCGGGTGCGCTTCCCGCCCTGAACAGGTGCACAGTAAGGCTTGAGCAACGGTAGTACCGCATCAGGAAAACGACCGGATGCCTCCGCCATTTCGTCTGTCTGCGGCAGAAGCAGGTGTGTCAAGCGACAAAGCCAGAGTGCCCATAAAGACGTATTGCTGGCTGAAGCGCCGCCGCTTTTCAGAGCCACAGCAAACGGGTGGACCGGCGGAAATAACCGATCCTCTTTAGCCAGTTCATCCATAAGAAGGGTGCGCATAAAAGCAAAGCCTTCCCGCAGTACAGGCATCAGCGCCAGACGATTTGCCTGTTGCCAGTCGTCCGTAGCCTGTGGCGTCTCATCAACAGGGTAAACAACCGGTTTGTCACCATGGACAATAACCCACGGGGTTTCAGGGCCGGAAAACTCACCGCTCAGGATCACCGGCGGTGTGAATCCGGCGATCAGGCTCAGCTGTTTCATCTGCTGGCGCAACGCTTTCAGGGTCGCGCGCAGCACCGCTTCATCCTGGTGCCCGTCGGGGTGGGAAGCATACATAACGGCGATCTGTCCGGCCTGGCGCGGCTGCCGCTCCTGAATATCGCGCACGATATCAGTGAGCCAGCTGACGTCATTCACCCGCAGCCACCAGCCCTGCGCTGTTTTACGCAGAGCATGCTCCCCGAACAGGGCATCCAGTCTGTCTCCGCAGACAAGAACAACCGGACCCGCATCAGCAAGTACCGGCAGATCAAAACCAGACCCGCCATTGCCCTGAGCCTGGCTGAAACGGCTTTTTTGCCGGATCTGCCAGACGGCCAGCGCAACAATGCACAGCGTCATCACGCCTTTAAACAGCGTGCCTGCCGGAATGAAGCCCCACAGAAGCCATAAAAGCGTCGCGGCACCCGCCAGTACGTGGAATATCAGTGAAACCATGACCGATTTACGCATTACTGGGGCAACTCCGGTAACTGCGCGAACAGCAGAGCCTGGAGCCAGAGATGACCGCCCCACCATACGGCACCGGTAATTACCCCCGCCGCCGCGATCCAGAACCAGACAGAGCGCAGCAGGCTGTAACGTTGTTTTCCGGTCCTGCGAACCACCAGGGAAAGGCCAGCATCAAGTGGCGGAACCCGCTCAGCAAGCGCTTTCATTGCCTCTTCACGCTGGGTCTGGCTGACAGACCCCATGCTGTACAACCCCTGGAATCCCAGCGCGAGCACTCGGTGATAGCAGGTCAGAACGGCCATGTTTGGCGCTGGCTGGCGCAATACTTCCGCAATACGATCCCACAGGGCTTCACCGGCGTGCAGCGACCCGAAATAGCGCGCCTGTAGCGGCGCTTTTCGCCAGGCCACCTGGCCCGCATCAGCATCTGCCCCGTCATGCAGTTTTCTGCTCATCACCACTTCGTCAAGCAGCGCACACTGTGCATAAGAGATATGATCGATGCTGCTTTCATCATATCCTGCACGATCCAGCGCCTCGCGCACGCTTTCCACATGTTTGCAGCAGGTGTCGTACAGCACATTCCCGTCAGGCGTTGTTGCCCCCTGCTTAAGCAGGGCGACGGTGAGCCAAGTCTCCGCCATCAGGGCATCGATATCGGTTTCTTTTCTCATGATCGCAGTACCGCAAACAGTTCAAGTTCAAGCTGTCCCAGCAGGGCAGGCACATAGAACATACAGATCCCCTGCTCCAGCATGTCCCGTGCCGCAGCACTTTCCATGTCCAGCGCGAAGTACTGGTTCTCCATCCGCACCGGTAACGCAGCAGGCACGCGATTCACGGCAATGAGTGGGATCCCCTGCAGCGCAACGGTGGAAATCGCATTCACATCATCCGGGGAACCCGCCTTGCATAATGCCGGGAATTTCTCCGCCACCTGCCAGGCCGGAACGTCAGACCGGACAGAGAGCCAGAGATCGGCTTCTTCACGCAGCCGGATGTCGTGCAGCGAGGCTTTCCAGGTCTGGGCGTCAGGACGGGACATCTCCAGCGCTATCACACGGGACGGCAGGCTGGCTTCCAGTAAACCGGCGATCAGTTCAAACAGCGGCGGAAACGTCATTTCAGGCCGGGCGTGGTCATAGCCAGGGATTGCGTCCAGATCGCTGTCCAGAGAAAACGTCAGCATACTGCCCGCAAGCCGCGCAAGCTCCGCCCACACCTGTTCCGGATGGCGAGCCGGAAAACGTTCAAACTCCACCAGCACCCTGGCATGAGAGTTAAGCGCATTGAGAAGCCAAAAAAGAGAAACATCCGCCACAGCAAAATCCGCCAGGCGCTCATTACTTTCCCGACGCATGGACATCAACCGTTGGCGGCGGGAGCGAAGCTGGCGGTTCAGTAACACCAGCCTTTCCCGCATCGTCGGGCTGGCAGAAAACAGGGCCATAGGCGGAATGAATGCCGGATCATGACGCCAGCTCCCCTGCCCGTCCCGGATCAGCCGTGCAACCGGACAGCACTGCCACGACGCGTTATCCTCATGCTCAAAACGGATCGCCAGATTAAAGCGGGCAACGGCGACAGATTCCTCTTCGCTGCCAAACGCATCCTGAACATGAACCCACTCTTCACGGTAACGGAGCGGCCGATCGGCCACTGCCATTTCCTGGAGCACGTTATTTAACCCGGACTGCATCAACGGCAGGGCAATCACCACCGTAACCGCGTCTGAATGCTGCGATAAATCCAGCTCGCGCGGCTCCGGAGGCAGATCGCTGACTGACGTATCCACCAGCGTGCCATCCGGCAGCCAGACCCGCAGTTGTGTAATCTGAATCAGACCCGTACCCAGCAGCCTTTCATCAAATTCCACCTGCTCAACGCCCCACGCAAACGGCGAGGAGAGCGCTGCCACGCCTGTGCTGCGAAACGTTTCCCATTCGGACTGTTGCTGGAACTGTTGAGGGGACAGCAACGCCCCCTCGTTCCACAGCGGACGATAAATTTTCATCCCTGCTACCGCCTTACGCTTTCGCTTTCGGCATCTGGCTCACCAGAGACAGGTTCACATCCATGCCTTCCACCTGGAAGTGCGGCACCGCAAACAGCTTCACGCGGAAGAAGCCCGGGTTGTCTTCGATATCTTCCACCACCACCTTCGCGTCACGCAGCGGATGAGAAGCCTGCAACTCATCGCCCGGATCGGTCATTTCCGTCACCAGACTACGCACCCAGGTATTCAGCTCCAGCTCCAGCAGACGGCGGTCCTTGGTGGTGCCGATGTTCTCGCGCTGGATGAGCTTCAGATAGTGCGCAATACGCGACAGCAGGAAGATGTACGGCAGACGGGCATTGATGCGGCTGTTGGCCGTGGCATCTGCGGTGTCGTACAGCGCCGGTTTCTGCGCGGAGTTCGCTGAGAAGAAGCAGGCATAGTCGCGGTTTTTGTAATACGAGAGCGGAATAAAGCCGAGGTTGGCAAACTCAAACTCGCGGGTCTCCGGGATCATCACCTCAGACGGGATTTTCACCTGGTTGCCGGTACCCAAATCGTACAGATGAATAGGCAGATCTTTCACCGCCCCGCCCGCCTGCGGGCCACGGATCTGCACGCACCAGCCGTTATTGATGAAGCTCTTCACCATGTTTGACGCGAAGGAGAACGACGCGCTGGTCCACAGGTATTTCTCATGATCCGGGCCTTTCACCTGCTCAACGTAGTTAAAGCTGCGCACCGGTACGGTGTCCGGGCCATACGGCAGACGCCCCAGCACGCGCGGCATCACGAGGCCGATGTAGCGGGCGTCGTCAGTATCGCGGAAGGATTTCCACTTGATGTATTCAGCGCGGTCGAAGTAGTTGCCGATATCCTTAATCGCAGCAACCTCTTCCATAGAGTCTTTCAGGAAGAATTTCGGCCCGACAGAGCCAATAAACGGCATATGTGCGGCAGCTGACACTTTAGAGATGTTGCGCAGCAGCGCCACATCCTGGGGACTGGCGTCAAATTCATAGGATGAAATCACTGAGCCAATCGGCTCGCCGCCCGGGGTGTCGTATTCGGCGGTATAGGTGTGCCAGTAGAGGCCGCTCTGGATCAGTTCCGGTGCATCCTCAAAATCCTGGCGCAGGTCATCCTTGGAGACGTCCAGAATTTCGGTTTTCACATTCTGGCGGTAGTCGGTGTTGTCCACCAGCTGCTTCAGACCGCGCCACAGGGACTCCACCTTCTGGAACGCCTGGTGATGCATTACGGCATCCAGCTGACGGCTGATCTGGAAATCCAGTTCGGCGATATGGTGGTCAATCAGCGTTTTGTCGAGCTTCTCCACGGGCTGACCAGATTTGCGGATGCAGTCCATAAACACCTGCATCGCCGCCGTCAGGCGTTCACCCGCCGGCGCGTCAGAAAGCGCGGCATCATCCAGAAACGCATTGATATCACCCAGGCTGGAGGCCGGAGTCAGGTTGATTTTTTCAAACAGGGAGGCGTAAACGCCCTCTTTTTCCAGTACGATGGTCTGCCCCTGCGCGGAGGCGGTTTCACTATTCACAGACATCAGCATATTCCCGGTTAATCCATTAAATTACACATGCCGCTTATTTCGGGGCCAGTGCACTCATTTCGTCGCGTAATTCCTGAGACAGCGCCGGGTCTTTAAGAATTTTCTCGAGTTCTTTTCTGAAAGTGGCGTTATCAAGAAGATTGGATTTGAGGTCGCGTAATAAATTACGCATGGCCAGCATGGCGCGGAGCTGGGGGATCTGGCGGGCAACCTGTTCAGGTTCGAAATCCTTAATATCGGAGAAATTCAGTTTTATACTTTCCTCCGAACCATCGACAGCCATGGTGTTAGGCACCGTCAGATTAACCTCCGGGTTAAATTCCGAAAGTACGCTATTAAAGTTATTTTTGTTGACGTTGATTTTCTTCCTTTCGGACAATGGACGATTCTCTTTTCCATTACTGAAATCACCGACGGTGAGAAGTTTAAGCGGCAGTTCGACTTTCTTCTGCGCGCCGCCTGTATGCAGCGCCAGCTTTAAATTTATGCGTGCCTT
Organism: Enterobacter cloacae complex sp. IR5428; assembly: GCF_049238585.1. Taxonomy (NCBI): domain Bacteria; kingdom Pseudomonadati; phylum Pseudomonadota; class Gammaproteobacteria; order Enterobacterales; family Enterobacteriaceae; genus Enterobacter; species Enterobacter cloacae complex sp. IR5428. Next base: position 442,159 of record NZ_JBMKHV010000001.1, read on the forward strand.
GGGCACCTCATTCTGAAATGAATCGGCCATAGCAGTCCCTTTCTTTGCAAGAAATACGTGTTAAGTGAGTGACGGGTCTTTACAAAACCATATTAGAGCAAAAGCCCATTCATGATCAACTTTTCAGATCAAAGATCTGCATATGGATTTTTCTTAAGAATTTTCCACTAATCACTAGTATTTATAAATTCCAGATATAAGTGGCACGCAGAAAGTATTAACCATTTATTCACAATAGATTAGCAGGAACGTCTGCCTTGATAGAGAATATTGAATTCATTGCCACCTGTCGTTGAATAATTGATTTATATCAATGCTGATCTAAGCATCAGCTGCAAAATCGCAGAGACATATCATCTTATTCAATAAACCTCCTGAATATGGAAAAATCCTATATCGGACAAAAGTCAGGTTTTAAATAGCAGGAATTAAGCTATTACATGGAGGATGTATAAATGCTTGCACGCTTTTCAATAAACTGGAAAAGAGATGTCGCTCGAAGCATTCATCAAAAGAATAAATGATTTTTTATGAAAGGAATTTTGATAATAACTAGCCTGTAGGTACCATGAACCGTGTGTTCAGGCGCTTAAGCGATGTATAGCTATTTGCCAAAACCACTTAAGCGCCTTTCCTGTTTTTTTAATGCTTTTCAATATACATTGTACGACTGTACGCAACATCCTCTGGGTTATTTATCGGATACCCTTTAACCCAGGGCTTAATGAGGCGGCCATTGGTGTATTGATAAATAGGGGCTATCGGCGCTTTCTCGGCGAGGATCTTCTCGGCCATGTTGTAGTCTGCATTACGCGCTTTTTCAGTGGTTTCGAGCGTCGCCTGATGAATAATCTTATCGTAAGCAGGGTCGTTGAACCGTGAGATGTTGCCGGTGTGAGAGGACGTCAGCAGCGACAGGAATGTCGACGGCTCATTATAATCCCCTACCCACGACGCACGGATCACGTCGAAATTCCCGGTATTGCGGCTGTCGATGTAGGTCTTCCATTCCTGATTCTGCAACTTAACGTCAACACCCAGATTTTTCTTCCACATAGATGCGACGGCAATGGCGATTTTCTGGTGGTTTTCAGACGTGTTGTACAGCAGCGTTAATTTCAGCGGGCGCTGGGGACCATAGCCTGCCGCCTGTAATAACGTTTTCGCCTGAGCATTTAGCTCCTGCTGCGACATCTGCTCAAATGGCGAGATTTCCGGTGTAAAACCGGCAGTGACATCGGGAGTGAAATGCCAGGCCGGTTTCTCACCGGTTCCCAGGACTTTTTCCGCCATAATACGTCTGTCGATAGTCATGCTGAGCGCCAGACGTACGCGGGCATCCGCAGTTGGGCCTTTTTGTGTGTTAAACGCGTAGTAATAGGTCCCAAGCTGTGGCGGTGTATAAACCTGTCCCGGAATATCTTTAAGCAGCTTCTGGTACATGTTTTTCGGAAACGATTCTGTAATATCGATATCGCCCGCCAGATAGCGTTTGGTCGCTGAGGACTCCTGGTTGATTGGCACAAAGGTGACTTTTTTAAGCACCGTGTTGGCGTTATCCCAGTAGTGAGTATTCGGCTCAACCACCAGTTTTTCATTCACCACGCGATCTTTCAGCACATACGCACCGTTGCCGATGAGCGCGCCAGGGCGCGTCCATTCTTTACCGCTTTCCACGTTTGCCTTTTGAACAGGATAGAACGCAAAGCTAGCCGTGAGGTTGCTGAACCATGGCAGCGGTTTATCCAGCTGCACGCGCAGCGTTTTAGCATCGACTGCCGTCACGCCGAGCGTTTCCGGTGCAGCTTTACCATCGATAATGGCCTGCGCATTATTAATACCCGCCAGCGCTGCAAACCAGGCGAAAGGTGACGTAGTTTTAGGATCAACCAGACGACGCCAGCTGTAGACAAAATCTTGTGCCGTCACAGGGGTACCGTCAGACCACTTCGCGTTATCCCGCAACGTAAACGTCCAGACACGGTTATCGTTGCTCTGCCAGCGCGTCGCCACGCCGGGAACCAGCTCCCCTTTTTCGTTCTGATTCACCAGCCCTTCATAAAGGTCGCGGATCACCTGTATCTCGGGTAAACCCACCGCTTTTGCCGGATCGAGCGAGGCGGGTTCATCTTTAATGTGTCGAACCAGCTCCTGCTTTTGCGCCAGCTCCGTTCCCCTGGGAACCTCCGCGGCATATGAAAGTGAAGAAAACCCGCACAGCCACAGCGCAGTACAAAGAAGCGAAACAGGATGCTTCATACGATCCCCTTAATGATGTCAGGTAACAGGCAGATGCGTAATTATTTGTTTCGAAACGGAGAAATGCAAATGCTTCCTCAGGAAAGTTGATGTCAGGCAATTTTACACACAGACGGAAACTATTTGATTAAGCGCGGGTTTTGCACAACACTGCCAGAAGCGACTTCATCATCAGGGTTTATTATGGCAACCACCCGACCAAGAACGGAACGCGGCGCCTTCCCGCCCGGGACTGAACATTATGGCCGCTCATTTTTAGGCGCCCCACTGATCTGGTTTCCGGCTCCCGAGCCCGATCGCACAAGCGGCTTAATCATTGCGGGCACACATGGCGATGAAAACTCGTCCATAGTGACGCTTTCGTGCGCGCTACGTACGCTGGCCCCCGATTTACGACGACATCATGTGATTTTGACCGTCAACCCGGACGGATGCCAGCTTGGATTACGGGCGAATGCACGAGGCGTTGACCTTAACAGGAACTTTCCGGCAGCAAACTGGCGTGCCGGTGAAACGGTGTATCGCTGGAACAGTTCGGCGCAGGAACGAGATGTGGTCCTGCTTACGGGAGAAAAACCGGGTTCCGAGCCCGAAACCCAGGCGCTGTGTCAGCTTATTCATAAGATCCACCCGGCCTGGGTTGTCTCTTTCCACGATCCCCTCGCCTGTATTGAAGATCCTCGTCATACAGCGCTCGGGCAGTGGCTGGCGGATGCGTTTGCTCTACCTCTGGTAACCAGCGTCGGGTATGAAACGCCCGGGTCGTTTGGCAGCTGGTGCGCGGACCTCAGTCTTCACTGTATCACCGCAGAGTTTCCGCCTATTTCCTCGGATGAAGCGAGTGAAAAATACCTCAGAGCGATGACAGATCTTCTGCGCTGGCAGCCTCAAAGATGAAGTACGCCGGAGGTAAAACTCAGGGCGGGTGAAACGTCAACCGCCAGCCAGGTTGGGCCATCCAGATCGGCAAAACGCACGCTGTTCACCAGCGGGAGTGCAGCACCGATCGCTCTGGACGTACACAACATACAGCCCAGCATCAGGGAAAAGCCTTGCGCCTGGGCATCTTGTGCCAGTGCCAGGGCCTCGGTTAACCCACCCGTTTTATCCAGCTTGATGTTCACCATCTCGTAGCGGCCCTTGAGGGCTGACAGGCTCTCACGGGTATGACAGCTTTCGTCTGCACAGACGGGAAGCGGATGAATAAAATTCGCCAGCGCGGCATCGTCTTCTGCCGGGAGAGGCTGCTCCAGCATGGCAACGCCCAGATCGGCAAGCAGCTGACAACGGGCTGCCAGCCCTTCGCTGTGCCATGATTCGTTCGCATCGACGATAAGGGTGGCATCAGGTACCGCCGCACGAATGGCGACCATGCGTTCGCTAATCAGACGATCGTCGAGCTTCACCTTTAATAAGGTTGCACCGGTGGCATACAACGCCTGAGCGCTGGCGGCCATTTGCTCTGGTTCACCAATGACCACCGTTTGCGCGGTGACGATCAATTGCGGCAGCGTAACGTCCAGCAGCGAAGGTAGCGGTTTTTGTTGTTTCGCCGCTTCCAGACTCCAGAGTGCGCAGTCAATCGCGTTACGTGCCGCGCCGGCCGGCAACCTCTGCTGAAGAGCCTCACGCGTCAGGCCCGCCTGCAACTCGGGCACCACCGTCATAATTTGCGCCATGACTGACGCCAGGCTTTCTCCGTAGCGAGGATAAGGGGTACATTCCCCGACGCCTTTTACGCCGTCCTCTTCACATTCAACCACGACCACGCAGGCCTCATTACGGCTGCCGCGCGAGATCACAAACGGGGTGTGCAATGGCCAGGCTTCTTCATAGACCTTAACGCTTCTCATCACTGACTCCTTGCAGGCCGGAAAGGCAGAAAATTGGTTTGCCGTGCTAACTGCGGATGACATACACTAGCCACGACGTTAACTATTTGTAAACAGGAAGATATCTATGTCACAACTCGTTCATTTCCAGGGCAACCCGGTTGCTGTTGCAGGTTCCATCCCACAGTCTGGCAGCAAAGCACAGCCTTTTACTCTGGTGGCTAAAGATCTGTCTGACGTCACGCTGAGCCAGTTTGCTGGCAAACGTAAAGTCCTGAACATTTTCCCAAGCATCGATACTGGCGTTTGTGCTGCATCAGTGCGTAAATTCAACCAGCTGGCGACCGAAATGGACAACACCGTAGTGCTGTGCATTTCTGCTGACCTGCCGTTTGCCCAGTCCCGTTTCTGCGGCGCTGAAGGCCTGAGCAACGTCATCACCCTTTCCACTCTGCGCAGCCCGGATTTCCTGGAAAAATACGGTGTTGCCATTTCCGAAGGCGCGCTGAAAGGTCTGGCTGCTCGTGCGGTGCTGGTGATCGACGAAAACGACAACGTTGTTTTCAGTGAGCTGGTTAACGAAATCACTACCGAACCGGATTACACCGCTGCACTTGAGGCACTTAAAGCCTAAACGTAAAAAAGCCTCTGCAAAGAGGCTTTTTTATTTATTCGTCACCCTTCTTCTGATTTAACCCATACTCGCGCAGCTTATTCGCAATCGCGGTATGTGACACCCCAAGACGTTTAGCCAGCTTGCGCGTGCTCGGATAGCTGCGATAAAGCTGCGTTAACACCGAACGCTCGAAACGGCTGGTGATGTCATCCAGCGAGCCTTCCATTGCCTCTTCGCCTACCGAGACCGTCCCGGCATCGTAATCCGGCAACAGAATATCCTGAGGACGCAGTTCATACCCTTCAAGCTGAGTTAATGCGCGATAGACCGCATTTTTTAGCTGACGAATATTGCCCGGCCAGCCGTAACGCGTCAGCACGGTACCCAGGTCGGCAGAGAGCTTCGGACGCGGCACGCCCTGCTCGTCGGCAAAACGGGCGACGAACAGTTCCGTCAACGGCATGATGTCCTGCGGGCAATCGCGCAGCGGCGGAATATTGAGCGTCAGAACGTTGAGACGATAGTAGAGATCTTCGCGGAATACCCCTTTCTGCACCAGCTCCACCAGGTTTTTCTGGGTGGCGCAGATGACGCGTACATCCACGTGCACTTCATGATCTTCCCCCACGCGGCGGAACGTGCCGTCATTGAGAAAACGCAGCAGTTTCGCCTGCATGCGTGGCGACATTTCACCAATCTCGTCCAGCAACACCGAGCCGCCATTCGCCTGTTCAAAGAAGCCTTTTTTGCCTTCCGGCGCATGCCCGAACAGTTCACTTTCCACCGCATCTTCAGGAATAGACGCGCAGTTCAGCGCCAGATACGGTTTTGCCGCACGCGGGCTGGCCATATGCACAGCATGCGCCAGCAGATCTTTCCCCGTACCGGTATCCCCGGTAATCAGCAGCGGTGCCGTAAGATTTGCCAGCTTGCGCGCCTGGTCGAGCACATGACGCATCTTCGGGCTCACCGCAATAATCTGGCTGAATGCGCCGACGTCCTGGCTGGAAAGGTTCTGTAACTGGCGTCCCATGCGCACCGTGGAGCGCAGCATGATTACCGCGCCGGTGAGCACCCGCGCGGCATTTTCCCCTTTCAGGTAGACCGGCGTGATCTCCATCAGAAAATTCTGTCCATTGATGACGACGTGCTCGCTATGGGTATTTTGCGGGTTGCTGTCCAGCCAGCGCTGGAAATTAAAACCTGGGATCAATTGCGTGGCGTAATGACCGATAAGCTTTTCCTGAGTCTGCGCAAACAGCTGGCAACTGGCCTGGTTAACGCGCTCGACTTTGTTTTTCAGATCGAGAGAGAGAAACGGCTCCGGCATTGCTTCCAGCAGTGCGCTCAGCGCAAGGTGTTCCCGCTCGGATGGCATCCAGGGGATGGTGCGTACATCCGTAACGCCAGCGATACGGCGGATTTCGGCCATCAGGCTACTGAAGGTATTAAATTCAATTTCGGCAAAATTGAGGTAAATTCGCCCGACAGGGTCGATCTCTATGCCACGTAAATCAATGCTACGTAAAACAAGAAGATCGAGTAACTCGCGGGTCAGACCGAGACGGTCCTCACAAAAGACTTCCAGACGCATGGGAAATTCACCGTTTAAGCCAATAACAGTAAAATGATATGTCAGATCACGGTATTCGGGAAGGTGGCTGTCAACAAATATTGACAGCCCGCACGATTAGTAAACGAAACCTCACTGAGCAGGTTTTTTATTGAGCGTCTCTTTAAGCTGACCAATCAATTCGCGACGGAAATCCCCCAGCCGCGGCTTATCGCCATCGATCCAGGGGAGTGGACGACAAACCTCCATCGCTTTGATTCCTAAGCGTGCCGTCAGCAGACCGGCACCAATCCCCTGCGCCGCCCGGGCAGAGAGACGCGCCGCAAGATCCTGCGACATCCAGTCCATCCCGACCTCCCGCACCAGTTCGCTTGCCCCGGCGAAGGCGATATTCAGCAACACCAGTTTGAACAGGCGCAGTCGGCTGTAATAGCCAAGCTCAATGCCATACAGTCTGGCGATGCGGTTGATCAGGCGCAGGTTGCGCCAGGCGATAAAGGCCATGTCCACCATCGCCAGCGGACTGACGGCAATCATCAGGGTGGATTCCGCCGCCGAGCGGCTTATCTCACGACGAGCCTGCGCATCCAGTACCGGCTGAACAATGTGCGCATAGAGCGTGACCACTTCCTGGTCATTCTGGGTTTCGTGGATCGCCGCATACCAGCGCTGAAGCGCCGGGTGAGAGTGATCTATCCCGGCCTGAGCCGCAAGTTTTTCACAAAAAGCACGCCCTTTTCCGGTGCCGTGACTGTGCAGCAGATCCCGCGCTTCATCGCGTTCGTGCGCACGCTGACGCAGACGCCAGAGGCGACGCCACTCGGTCACGACCGAGCCGACGCCCGCACCAACGATCAACGCCCCAGCGGCGCATCCCCCCAGCGCTACCCAGTCCTGGGTTTGCCAGGCATTGACGCCCCACTGCACGCCCTGACCAATTACGCTCACGCCAAAAAGGGCTAACCCGGCGGTCACCATCTTACGCCACAGGCTGCGTTTCGGGCGCAGTGCCGCATCAACGACCGCTTCCGCCTGCCCCTCTTCAACCAACGGCTCCTCTGCCAGCACGGGAGCAAAGTTGTCGGCCTGCGGACCGCTGAAGGTTTGCGCTGTTTTAAACGCCTCATGCGGGGACTGCTCAAGCTGGCCGGTAAAATCAATGCGGGGCTTTAACGGTTCCGTCATCGTAATTTATCTCCAATTAAAAACTCCAGCGCGGCATCCAGACGGATATGCGGCAATGGCTGGTCAACGTTCATGCTCTGCGGACGGAAGTCTTCGAACTGAAAACCCTGGCTTTGCCAGAAAGCCTGGCCCGGCAGACGTGGGGGAACTTCGCCCGGATAGACCGTGAGCGGCTCACCGTCGCTGAGTCGGTTGCCCCGCAGGGCCGGAATTTTCTCGCCATTCACGTCAATCAACCCACTCTGCGTAGCCTGTACGGACGCCAGACCCAGACAATCCATACTAATCCCTTCGAACGCCGCGTTCTGCCAGGCATCCTGTACCAGCTGTTGCAGTAGGGATACCATGTTGGCGTGCTGATCGACCGTCACATGATCAGCTTTTGTGGCGGCAAACAGCAGCTTGTCGATGACCGGCGAGAATAAACGGCGAAACAGCGTACGCTGGCCATAATGAAAACTTTGCATCAGCTGCGTCAGCGCCAGCCGCATATCATTGAACGCCTGCGGCCCGCTGTTGAGGGGTTGCAGGCAGTCCACCAGCACGATCTGGCGGTCAAAGCGTAAAAAATGATTTTTATAAAAACCCTTAACCACCTTCTCACAGTAATAATTGTATCGCTCGCGGAGCATACCGGCGTTGGTGGTCTTGTCTGCCTGTGCCAGCTTCGATTCGCCGATGCGGTCAACGTCCGGCCACGGGAAAAACTGTAGCGCGGGAGCACCGGCTAGATCTCCCGGCAGAACAAAACGGCCAGGCTGAATAAAATGCAGCCCTTCCTGCTTGCACTGATGCAGGTAATCCGTCCAGGCCTGGGCTATGACAGCCAGACGGTTTTCATCCGCCGGTGCCAGCGGATCCAGCCCTTCGCAAAGCTGGCGCCATTTGGTCGACCACTCTGCCCGCTGCCCCTGCAACAGACCGGTCATCTGCCGGGACCAGCTCAGGTAATCCTGCGCCAGCATCGGTAAATCGAGCAGCCATTCTCCCGGATAATCCACAATTTCGAGATACAGCGTGGACGTTTCTTTGAAGTGACGCATCAGGGATTCATTCGAGCGAAAACGAAGCGCAAGGCGAATTTCGCTCACGCCACGCGTCGGGGTGGGCCAGGCGGGAGGCTCCCCGTATAACTGTGCCAGACCTTCATCATAGGTGAAACGGGGGATGCCAAAATCACGTTGCGGTACGCGTTTTACGCCTAACAATCGCTCCTCGCGCACCGCGCTAAGCAGTGGCAGGCGCGCCCCAGCATGCAGGTTCAACAGCTGATTGACCATCGCCGTAATGAATGCCGTCTTACCGCTGCGGCTCAGCCCGGTAACGGCAAGACGCAGATGGCGATCAACGCCACGGTTCACCAGAGAATTGAATTCGTTTTTAAGTCGCTTCATCGCCGTCCTTCATTGTCTGGAACCCTGAACAAAGTCACTTCAGAATACAGTAAATTGGGGCAGATCGTTGATTATCAATTCTTAATTATTGCTATTGCCGTTTTCTCTCCAGTAAGATGGACGCAATTGCTGTCCGTCTGGAGTGAGTAAGGTGTATGTCACCCACCATCTATGATATTGCCCGCGTTGCTGGCGTTTCGAAATCAACCGTGTCACGCGTTCTGAATAAACAAACGAATATTTCTCCTGAAGCGCGTGAAAAGGTGTTGAAGGCGATAGATGAGTTAAATTACCAACCTAATAAACTTGCCCGCGCACTCACCTCTTCTGGCTTCGACGCCATTATGGTTATTTCGACCCGCTCAACCAAGACCACTGCAGGAAATCCCTTTTTCTCAGATGTACTGCATGCCATTACGGCAAAAGCAGAAGAAGAAGGTTTTGATGTTATTTTACAAACGTCCAAAAGCAGTGAAGATGATCTGCAAAAATGCGTGGGTAAAATAAAGCAGAAGATGATCAAAGGCATCATCATGCTAAGCTCGCCGGCGAACGAGTCGTTTTTCTCGACGCTGGATGAATACGGTGTGCCCGTGGTCGTCATTGGTAAAGTGGAAGGAAATTACCAGAATATCTACTCTGTCGACACGGATAATTTCCGCGACAGCGCCATATTAACAGACTCGTTTATCACGCATGGCCGCACCAAAATTGCCTGTCTGCATGCCCCGCTCGATTATCACGTCTCTATCGATCGCCTGGCGGGTTATAAATTCAGCCTTGAGAAACACGGTATCGAAATTAACCCGACCTGGGTTATCGATGGCGGCTATACCCATGAAAGCGCGCTTCAGGCGGCCTGCCAGCTACTCTCCTCAGACAACCCGCCCGATGCGGTTTTTGCGACTGACAGCATGAAATTGCTGAGTCTTTATCGTGCCGCGGATGCGCTAAATCTGGCGATCCCGGAACAGGTCGCAATGGCAGGATACAGCGACCCGATGCTATCTCTCATTTTAACCCCTGCACCAGGCGGCTTTGATATCCCCACGAAAAAGCTGGGCGAAGAGAGCTGCGATTTGTTGTTCAGGTGTATTGCGGATAAACCTGCGCCGCATAAGGTATTGGTTGAAACACATTTTTCAGATGCAGCTTCGTTACGCTAAAAACCAGGGGCAAACGCCCCTGGTATAACGTCATCAGAACGCGTAATTGACGCCGACACCCGCATAGTGGAAGCGGTCGCTTTCGCCTTCGTCATGATTTTCCCATTCGTAGGCATACTCGAGCGTCATGGAAAGGCCAATCGCAAAGTCATAAGCATAGAGCAGACCCAGTCGATTGAAGTCATGCCCTTCACGAGTTGGATCGTCCTGCCAGTCCCAGTTTGACCAGCGATCGAGCCCCAGACGGGTGTAAGGTGTAAGCGTTGTCTGGCCTAATGAAACAGGCAGGTAGGCACGAATCTCCTGGGTGGAGAATTCACCGTTATTACGTGAACTATCCATATTGAAGCCACGCTCTAAATAGTAGTTAACTTTTGCAGAGACGGTTTCGTTTATTGTCCAGGTAAATCCGGTTTCCGTTTCGACGCGGCTGTCAGAATAACCGGTTTTTCCCAGGTCATTCGCAAACTGGTACATGGCAAACCAACCGCCAAAACGCCAGTCATCTGTTAATTTCACATCCCAGTCAGGCTGAATTTTATAGCGCTGCATATTAGCACTACCGTCTTTCGCACCGTGCTCATCTTTAAAATGATATCCATAATTACGGAATCCGCCCGTAAGACCCAGCGTAAAATCCTCTGTGCCAATGAAGCGATACCGTAATTCAAATTCAGGACGATCGAAATAGGTGCCGCGCGTCATGCTGCTGTAATCAACCGGGCCTTCCTGATACATCGCCAGTGAAATTGTCCACGCATCATACGTGGCGTTAAACCACACGGAAGGTTCATATAATCCATCTTTATCGTCGCCCTGCCCTTCGACGTTTTCAATTTCATACATGGCACCAATATTAAATTCCCACTGTTTGGTTGACTCTGTTGCTTGCGCGCAGCTTACCCCTGCGCACAAAACGAGCGCAGCACTTCTTAGTAGAGTACTCATTAAAATATTCCTTTATAATTAACATACAAAAAAACCGGAAACTTTCATTTCCGGCGAATACCTTTCTTATCTAATAGCTGCTTCAGTATCAGCATCGAAGAAATGGCACTTACTCATATCGAACTGGATGCCGATATTATCTCCTGCAACGTAATCATCCGCCGCTCCCGCACGGACAACCAGTTCATGCCCGCCCACGTTGGCATAAAGCATAAATTCTGCCCCAGTCAGCTCAGCGACGCTGATCTTCGCCGCGATGTTTTCACCGCTGCGCTGTAGCGTGAGAATGTCTTCCGGACGGATCCCAAAGACGACCGCTTTGCGCTGGTAACCTTGCGCATTCAGTACGGCCAGCTTCTCCTCCGGGATCTCCAGACGCAGCGTTTCCGTCACGAAGTATCGGTCGTCGATCGCGCCACGAATGAAGTTCATCGCAGGTGAACCAATAAAGCCTGCAACGAACATATTCGCCGGCTCGTTGTAAACCTGCTTCGGCGCGCCCACCTGCTGAATGATGCCGTCTTTTAAAATCACAATACGGGTCGCCATCGTCATGGCTTCCGTCTGATCGTGCGTCACGTAAATCATGGTGGTGTTGAGCTTCTGGTGCAGCTTGCTGATTTCAGCGCGCATCTGTACACGAAGCTTGGCATCGAGGTTTGACAGCGGTTCATCCATCAGGAAGACCCCTGCTTCACGCACTATCGCCCTGCCTAACGCCACGCGCTGACGCTGACCACCTGACAATGCGCCAGGTTTACGCTGGAGATAGTCGCGTAAACCCAGGATCTGGGCCGCCCAGCTAACACGTTCTTCGATGATGGAAGGTGCTATTTTTTGCATCTTCAGACCAAACGCCATGTTGTCGTAGACCGTCATATGCGGATAGAGCGCATAGTTCTGGAAGACCATTGCGATATCACGGGACTTGGCGGGAACATCATTCATGCAAACCCCGTCAATAATCAGTTCACCTGCGCTGATCTCCTCAAGGCCGGCGATCATTCGCAACGTCGTGGATTTCCCACAGCCCGATGGACCGACGAAGACGATAAATTCTTTATCTTCAATCTCGAGATTGAAATCCTTAACCACGTGGACCTGGTTATCATAGATTTTCTGAATGTGTTTCAGAGACAGTTGAGCCATTATTAATTCCTTATCAATACGCCCGGGATGCCCAGAACGCCGTCAGGCGTTCCCAGGTCAGTTCCTGCGTTGAATGAAGTTGTAATCCCGCATGGTTCAGGCCAGGCCCAATCCCGACCGACAGCATTCCTGCAGCGTTGATCGCATCTACCCCTGCGGCGGCATCTTCGATACCAATGGCCTCTTCAGGACGCACGTTCAGTCCTTTACAGGCTGCAAGGAAGATCTCCGGGTCCGGCTTTGAGCGGCAAATGCGCGAAGCATCGGCGCAAAAATCGAAAGCCTGATGAATGCCCAACGCGTGCAAAATCCCAGGGGCATTAAGCGATACGGATGCCAGCCCAATTTTGACCTTCGCGGCGCGAATATCCGCCAGCACGTCGCGAATACCCGGGAGCAGCGAATCCTGCGTCAGTGATGCCAGCGACTGGACGTAAAGCGCGTTTTTTTTCGTCGCCAGCGCCAGGCGCTGCTCGTCACTGAACATCCCCTCTTTCCCGCCATGTTTCAGAATGCGCTGGAGGGAGTCCATACGGCTTATTCCCTTCAGCTGTTCGTTAAATACTTCATCGAAGGTAATACCAATCTCCTCCGCCACGGCGCGCCAGGCCAGAAAGTGAAGATGCGCGGTATCGGTGATCACCCCGTCCAGATCGAATACAACAGCGTTAAGCGTCATGGCGCCCCTCCGTGGTAGCGGTCCCATTAACAGGTGCAAGAAAGTCCTTATGCGCGCAGACTTTTCGCCCTGATACGTGCAGCGTTTTACCCCACAGCGTCAACGTGACAGGTGCGGTAGTCTCAATGGTTAACTGGTCATTTTCACAGGTAATGTGCATTGTTGCGTCCCGCCACCGCAGCGGGAAGGCGAGTTTCTGCCAGTGAACAGGCAGTTTCGGTGCAAGATGCAGCTCCCCTTCGCTAATGTGCAGGCCAGCAAACCCCTGAATAGCGCCCAACCAGATCGCACCGGTGGCGGCGGCATGAATACCGTCATCACTGCTGTGTGGGTCGTCCCCCAGGTCGATGGCGATACCGTCACGCCAGAAGGCATACGCCCCCTCGGTGTCACCGCAGCGTGCGAGCACAATGCCGTGAATGGCTTTACTCAGGGATGAATCATGAATCGTGCGTGGCTCGTAGAACGCAAGATTGGCGGCACATTGCTGCGGCGTAAACCGTTCCGGCAGCAGGTAGTTAAGCATCACCACATCGGCCTGCTTCAGGATCTGCATCTCGTTCACTTCCGCGCGAGAGTAATCAAGCAGAATGGTTTGCTTACCCGCTTTGGCTTTATAGCGGCTCAGATCGATGGCAGGTTTTGCCATGAAGGTATCATCCTGCGGGATCACACCGTCTGCGTCGGCCTCTGGCAGCCACAGGCGCGCCAGGAACTTCCCGGCATTCTCCGTAAAACGCGCATCTTCACGGCCAAACATCGCCATAAACTGACGCGCGCAGGCAACGTTGTGCCAGGCCAGATAGTTGGTGTAGGCGTTGTTGTTGACATGCTCGGTGTATTCATCCGGTCCGATCACGTCATGGATCTCAAGACGACCATTGATTTCCGTCGCGCGTCCCATCCAGAACGAAGCGGTTTCCATCAGTAGCGTCAGCCCCTCATTCCGCATAAAGGCATCGTCGTGTGTTGCCTGCCAGTAAGCGACCACGGCCCAGGCGATATCAGCCACGATGTGATGTTCAGCGAGTGCGGAAGCCACCTTCTGGCGAACCCCGGTGCGGATGTTGATTGCCGCGAATTCTGGCGTCTCTTCCTGTCCGCTGGCCGCACTTTCCCACGGGAACAATGCACCCGGCCAACCGTTACGGCGCGCTTTTTCCCGTGCGCCTGCCAGATTAAGCCAGCGATAGCGTAGCAGGCTGCGGGCAATCTGCGGGCGGGTAAACAGATGGAACGGCAGCAGGAAAATTTCGGTATCCCAGAAGACGTGCCCCTTGTACCCCTCACCCGTCAGCCCTTTCGCCGCAATACTGCTTCGCTCATCATGAGCAGGCGTCATTGTCGTCAGATGCCAGACGGCGTAATCCAGCGCCAGCTGATCCTGTTGCTCTGTGGAAGTCACTTCCACACGTGCGTCGCGCCAGACATCTTTCCAGGCATACGCTGAGCTTTCAAGCAACGCCTCATAACCTCTTGCCGCACAGACTTTAAGATCGGCCAGCGCGTTGCGCGCGAATGACTCCTGCGACAGCGCTTTCTCGCTACGATGAGCCACCCAGACGATCTTTTCAAGCGTGACAGTGTCACCTCGAGCAATCGTCAGCGAATGATGCACGCTGAGACGGCGGTTTTTGGCGGTGAAACAGCTGTCGCTCTTCGTCGAGAGCTGGCAAAACGCCGAAACCACAATCTCAGACGCCCGGTCCTGCGTTTCATACACGCCCTGCATGTAATGCTGGTCAAAGACCCTGACCGAGATTTCATCCAGATGCTGCCTGCCGCTGTTCGTTTGTGTCGCATCTATGCCGGTTTTCAGCACGGCCTGAGCGTCGCCATCAAGCGGTGTGATCGAGAACTGCATTGCCACTAAGGGCAACTGGTCCAGCGAAACAAAACGACGGCTCTCCAGCCGATAACGTTTCCCGTCGGGTGCACGCCAGACAACGTTGCGATGCAGTTCGCCGTTAGCAAAGGCCAGCTCGCGCTGCCATTCAAGAATTTCGCCTGACAGGAGCGTGAAATTGACGCCATCAAGCTCAACATCAATACCGGTGATATCCGGCAGATTGACCAGCTCAGTAGTCTCGTTGCGACCCGCGCAATGATAAAGCCCCGCGAGATACATGCCTCTGGTCTGCTGGGTGTAATCTTCTTCATGCGTAGCGCGAATGCCCATGTATCCATTCCCGCATGTCATGACAGAGGCATATTTGTTCAGGCTGTGAGGACAAAAGCCCGGATCGTTTAATACAGACACGTTCAGCATAATGTCACGCTTTCCCCTGTTTCTGCTGATTCATAAAGCGCGGCAACAAGCTGTTGTATAACCAGACCCTGTTCTGCGTCAGCGATCATAACTTGCTCTCCCAGCACATGACGCACGAAGGCATCCATACTGCGCAGATGGCGCTGATCGTCCGCCTCTTCACGATGGATAAGGGTTTCTAAAACACCGGCTTCGTCGTTATAGATATGCGCCGGGAACAGCGTTGCGCCTGCCTTTTCACCGCAGAAAGAGACGTTCATGATGGACTGCTCGCGGATGTTAAGCGCAAAGGAGGTGTCCAGACGCAGAACGCCGCCGTTGCAGAATTCAATCGTGCCAAACAGGGCATCTTCCACGGTAAACTGCGTAGGATCCCATTCGCCAAACTGACCGTTGTGTTTCCGGTTCCCCAGTCTCTGGAAGCTGTGCGCGGTTACCCGCTTCACAGCCGGGAAGCCCAACACGTACATCGCAGCATCCAGCATATGAATGCCGATATCGATAAGCGGCCCGCCACCCTGGAGCGATTTATTGGTGAAAACGCCCCACCCCGGCACACCGCAGCGACGCAGCGCCTGCGCGGAAGTGAAGTAAATTTCACCGAGTGTGCCGTTCATTACCGCATCGCGCAGGAGCTGGGTGTCCAGGGCAAAGCGATGATGAAAATCATACGCAAGGACTTTTCCTGCCTTGCGCGCCGCGATGCGCATCTGGTCGGCCTGTTCCGGCGTCATTGCCGGCGGCTTTTCACACATCACATGGCAACCCGCTTCGAGAGCCGCCATCACATGTTCAAAATGGAACCGGTTAGGCGAACAGACGCTCACCACATCCGGTTTTACTTTCTGCAACATCTCGTGAGCGTCCTGCCATGCCGATGGAATGGCATAACGTTCCGCGAACGCCTGTGCCTGCTCAAGGCGGCTGTCCATGACAGCCACCATTTGAACATCACTGCGCGTGGCGTAATACGAGGCATGCACTTTGTCTGCAACCTGCCCGGCGCCAATGATGGCGACGCGCAGAGGCAAAGGTGTAGAAGCACTCATCACGCTCGTCATCCTTAGCATTCACGCAGGTAATTGAGTGAGTCCTGATAGGCTTGAGCCGGCTCGTCGGCACGAACCCGGCACTCGTACACCACATAACCCTGATAGTTATCAGCACGCAGCTGACCGAACAGGCTGGCGAAATCGAGGCTGCCGCTGCCCGGCTGATAGCGGTGGTTATCAGCAATGTGCACATGACCCAGCAGGTCGCGGTTGTGATGCAGCGCTTCCGTCAGTGAGTCTTCTTCAATGTTCATGTGGTAGAAATCACCGATGATCTGCACGTGCTTCAGGCCGTTCTCTTCGATATAACGACGCGCGTCGGCCAGGGTGTTGATCATATGATCCTGATAGCGGTTCAGCGGCTCCAGGTAGACGGTAGTACCGGTGCGCGCTGCTACCTCATCCAGCCAGCGCAGGGAAGCGCTGACCGCTTTGCGATCGCCATCCAGGCTACGTGGCGAAGTCATTGGCGGCAGACGGAAGGTAAACATCCCCCAGGCAGCCGGGACGATAATCCCTTTGCCGCCCACTTCTGCCAGCGCTTCCAGAATGCGTTCAATCTGCTGGAGACCGTTCAGGCGGCGTTCTTCGATGAAATCCCCGATCCAGCCATCGTATCCGCCACACGCCGTCGTAACCGGCAGACCGGTGGCTTTGATAGCGGCTTTCACTTCGTCGAGATGTTCAACCAGCAGCCGGCCATCTATTTCGTAGCCATCAAATCCCATCGCTTTGATGTATTTGAATTTTTCCATGATAGTGGTCGGGAAAAAGGCCTGGTTTTGTGTTGCGATTTTCATGATTTGCTGTCCTTAGCTTAAAAAGTAACGCCCATTTTGATACTGAGTTCCGGGTGCTGATCGACATACTTCATGTAGCTTTCCGGGCTGGTGGTGAAGGTGACGACCGGGTCGATCAGATCTTCACAATTGAGATAACCGTTCATCAGCAATTCCCAGCAGGTCTCTTCAATACGCTTGCGACTCCAGCGTGGATAATCCGGGTTGGGTTCACTGCATGCGCGGGAGAAGACAATCTTCGCGTTGTTGAAGTGTGCTTCGCGGCCCAGGTTGAAGCCTGCCGCAAAAGGTTTGGCGAAAGCCACGTAAGAGATCGTGCCGCCGTAGGCGAGTCCGCGCAGCGCAGATTGCAGCGCATCTGCAAAGCCGCTGGTTTCGATGATCACATCCGCGCCCTGCTTGCCGGTCAGTTTCTTAATTTCAAGACCGACATCGGTACCGATTGGGTTCAGGCAGTGGTCCGCACCGTGACGGCGGGCGATCTCACAGCGATGTTCAATAGGATCGACACCAATAACCACTGACGCGCCAGCTTTTTTCGCCAGCTGAATCGCAATCTGGCCAATAGCGCCCAGCCCGACAACTACAACGAAATCCCCTACGCGGACGTTAGCATCACGCACGCCGCTCATGGCGAACTGAGCCGGATCGTAACAAACGGCGTTTTTCCAGGATGCGCCCTGCGGCATTTTGCGCAGCTTATAGTTGTTCACCGCGTTGACGATGACCGTTTCCTGCAATGGACCGTAGCAGCAAACGCTGTCGCCGATCTGGTATTCCGTTACGTCCGCACCACATTCGATGATGTCGCCGACGATCATGTTTCCCAGCTGGAAATTACCAAATTCGATGCCGCGTGCTGCCCCCTCTTCACGTGGGGTAAACATCTGCCACTCGGCGTTAAACTCTTCATCAATGAACGGGCTTGCCGCGCGGAAATCCACAACTTCGGTGCCGTGTTTCGGGGCGCCATAACGGGCACGAATCTTCACTTCATGTGCTGCAACAGGACGATCTTCGTATTCCACCAGCGCCGCTACACGAGGCGCTGTCGCAACTAATTTTTTCATGACTCACTCCTTGTTAAAATCGGCCGCCTCAGCCCTTTACGCCGCCGGCGGTCAAACCACTTTTAATAAAACGTTCAGACAGGGCATACATAATGACAACGGGCAGTGCGGTCACCAGCGATGCCGCCATCATGCGACCCCAGATGTAATCTGGCGTACTGAAGAGCGTGTTCAGCCCCACCGGCAACGTGAAGTTGCTGGCGCTGGACAGGAAAATGGAGGCGAACAGGTAGTCATTCCACGCCACCATGAAGCAGTAAACGAAGACTGACACCAGACCCGAGATCGCCAGCGGCACGGTGATGCGGAAGATGATTTGCAGGCGGTTCAGGCCGTCCATCATCGCGGCTTCTTCTATCTCATCCGGGATAGTGTCGAAATAGCTGCGCAGCATAAAGACCGCAGTCGGCAACGTCTGCGTCACCATGGTGATGATCAGCGCCAGCTCGGTGTCATAAATGCCGAGCGCGGTGATGATTTTGAACAGCGGCACTACCAGCAGGATCCCGGAGAACATATAGACGGTGTAGAAGCTCGCATTGATCGTCGTGCGCCCTTTAAAGCGCAGTTTGGATAATGCATAAGCGCCCAGCGTACCGAGAAACACCGCAATGACCGAGGAGGTCAGTGACACCAACATGCTGTTACGGAAATAATCCACAAACGGGAAAATCAGCGGGTTAAAGATGTCGATGTAGTGCTGTAACGTCCACTCCTGCGGCAGGATAGTCGGGTGCAGTGAGATCGCCTCTTTCGCGCTTTTGAACGATGTCATCAGCATCACAAAAAACGGAAACAGCGTGATAATCAGGAATACCGCCAGTCCCAGATAAAAACCGATACGGCCCAGAACGCGTTTATTTGTTGCCATTGAGGTTTACCCTTTTTCTGGTCAGCAGAATGACAGCGAATATGATCACAAACAGCACAACGGAAATGGCGGCTGCTTTACCCAGGTCATTGAACGCAAAGGCGGTTTTGTAGAGATATACGCCCAGAATGTCGACCTTGGTGGTGAGCAGATAAACATCCGCAAACATGTAGAACATCCAGATGGTGCGCAGCGTGACCACCGTGGCCAGCACCGGCATGATGGCGGGCAACGTCACGATACGAAAACGCTGCCAGGCATTCGCCCCGTCCATCTCTGCCGCTTCGTACAAGGATTTATCAATGGTCTGTAGAATCGCGAGGAACGAGATAAAGGCATACGGGAAGTAACGCCAGATGGCGAACAGCACGACCAGGACAAAACTGCTGCCAGGGTTATCGAACCACAGCGGCGCCTGATCGTAGAGATGCAGCAGATCAACGCCAAGATAGTTCACAATTCCGTAGCCGTTGTTGAACATGTATTTCCAGGCAAATACCAGTGAAATAGACGGCGTCACATAGGACAGTATCACCAGTGAACGTGCCGTTTTCCGCATGCGGAATTCACGGTTAAAGAAGATCGCTACGGCCAGCCCCAGTCCGGTGCTGCCGATCACCACCAGCGCCGTATACCAGAACGTCATCCACAGGGAGTGCCAGAACGCAGCATCGCCCAGGATGCGAATGTAGTTATCCAGACCGACGAACACCGCATCAATACGCGGATTCAGCGGTAAACGTAAAAAACTGATTTCAATGTTAGAAATCATTGGCCAGGCCACCAGGCCCCCCAGCAAAATCAGGCTGGGGGCCAACAGCAGCATGGCGAAAGGCATATCTGAACGACCAGAAAACAACGTCTTCATAATTCCCTTCGCAAAGCGCTCCTATCGTTGTGATATCAGGTCAGTCAGTTTCTTCTGGCTGTTGCTTAACGTCGCATTGAGATCTTTTTGTCCCACCGTCACGTTATGCACCATGGAACTGATAATGCCGGACCCGGTAACATCTCCCATGCGGGTAAAGTTCTTGTCGCCCACGGCACCAAACACCTGGACGTTCGGGAACTGCGCAATCAGCTCGTAAGGCAGTTGACCAAAGGCCTTGATAACGTCGTTGTTTTTCCAGGAATCAGTGCCCACCACGAGTTTATTGACCGGTAGCGCGGCGCCCGGAGACATCATGACCCAATCAGAGGCGTTCTGAGCCTGCTCCATCCAGGTGACAAATTTCTCGGCGGCCTGCGTTTCCTCTTCGGTCTGGCCGGTAGTGATCGTCAAAGAAGTGATCATGCCGTACACGGCTGATGATTTTTCCGTCGGGACAACGAACCCCAGGTTGGCCGGATTGCCATCTTTGAAGACCGCGGGCAGGATATAGGTAGAGTAAACGGCCATAGGCGCAGAACCGTTCATGAAGGCGTCTTTGATCTCCATGACATCATTCGAGCCCGGCATGGTGTTCGCGGCCAGTGCCCTATAAAACTCCAGCGCTTTCGACATCTCAGGGGTATCGATTTTCACGCTGCCGTTTGCATCAAAGACGTTGGCCCCTCCTGACAAAGCAAATTGCGAGAAAGCCTGCTCCGTCATGACGCTTTCTGCGGTTGGAAGCGCGATACCGTAATGTTTTTTAGCCGGATCGTTGAGCGCCTGACTGGCTTTCAGCAGTTGCTCCCAGTTGTGCGGCTCTTCAATACCCGCTGCCGCGAGCGCATCTTTGTGATACCAGACGCCGGACAGCCAGGCGCTAACCGGCACCCCCGTCCATGCCCTGCCATCTTCCGTGCGAACAACGCGTAAAATACCGTCGTAAAATGTCTCCTCGCCCACCGCCTTGACGGCGCGGCCGATGGCGTCACGATCCAGCAACTGCTCTTTATCCATGACTTTGGCGTAGTCATGACTGATCTCTATCACCTCCGGTAGCGCACCGGTACGTGCCAGAGTAATAACCTTGGTGTTGTAGGCATCTTCTTCAACGGGTACCTGCTTCACCGTAATTGACGGGTTCTCTTTCTCGAATTTCTCGATCAGTTTCGTTATCACCGCCTGGCGTTCCTGTTCAACCGACGAGTGCATAAACTCAATGGTGACCTGAGATGCTTTATCGTCCTTACAGCCTGATAACAGGGCGCACGAAACCAGTGCTGATAACAGCACAATTTTGGGCATTTTCATTTTAGGGTCCTTTTTAGTTTTCTTTAATCCACATTACCTGCCATGGATTGAGGGTCAGATCCGTACCGCTAATATGTTGTCCTGATAGTAATTCCTTACCAGATAGCGTTTGCTCATAAACGGTCTGCATTTTATTGCTAAAATTAAATAATGCTGTAATACGTTCGCCATTTTCAGCAACACGGATAATTTTAAGAATTTGTTCACCTATTGCGTCGAAAACAGCCTGACTGTCTGGATGGAATGCGCTTTCCCCGCGACGAATAGCGATAAGCCCACTCAAACGAGAATAAATTTGAGAACGAATACTTTTCTTATTATTCAGTTCGCTATCGACCTGCCCCGCCATGTATTTTTTCCGGTTAATCGCGCGGTTATATCCGAGGCGTTCGACGCCTTCATAATCGTTCCGCGAACCAAGAATGCTCTGAATATAAACAGCCGGGACGCCTGGGAAACTTAACAACACAGCATGCGCGAGGAGGAACCTTGCAATACGTTCCTCATCTGAACTGTCTTGTAAACTTAACGCATCAAGATAGGTGACATTAATTTCATAAGGGCTTCGCGTTCCGTCAGGATTATTTTTCCAGTTGACCAGCGCGCCTTCCTGCTGAAGATTTTCGACCAACGAGAGGATCTCTGATTCCGGAAGAATGCCGCGCAGCGGATTCAAACCGATACCATCATGCGAGGCCAGGAAATTAAACCATGTAGTGTGTGAAGAAGGCAGTGCCAGCGACCCCGCCCATTGGCAAAGTGCTTTCACATCCTGACGATGAACGGCATGCAGCACCAGCGGAGGTAAGGAAAACTGATAGACCATCTGGGCTTCGTTTTCACCATCACCGAAGTAAGAGATGTTGTCTTTGTGCGGAACATTTGTCTCAGTAATGATCACCGTTCCAGGTGCCACGGCGTCCGTAATGGCGCGGAACAGCTGAATAAGGCAATGGGTTTGTTCCAGATGGATGCAGGTTGTTCCCGGGATTTTCCACATAAACCCGACCGCATCCAGACGAATATAACGCGCCCCTTCCATGAGGTAATGGAGCAGAACGTCAACCATTGCAATCAGCACCTGCGGCGAGGCGAAATTGAGATCGATCTGGTCATCGCTGAATGTAGTCCATAAATGACGTACGCTGCCATCATTAAGCGTAAACGGCGTCAACAGCGGTAAAGCGCGTGGGCGCGTCACCGCGGATAAATCGGTTTCCGGGTCGACAGAAATAAAGAAATCTTCATAACCAGGCTTCTGCGCCAGATAATTCGCAAACCATTCGCTTTTCGCTGACATATGATTGCAAACGAAATCAAACATTAAGCTGGCTGACTGTTTTAATTCCGCGACATCGCGCCAGTTTCCCGTTTCAGGTGCAACGGTATGATAATCAATAACGGAAAAACCATCATCTGATGACCACGGATAGAAAGGTAAAAGATGGACATGAGAAAAAGTACGAGAAAGCCACTCATTATAGAACCGGGTAAATACCGGCAATGCTTTCTCCCCTTTCGCGGAGATCTGATCGGCATAGGTAATCAGAACAACATCTTTTTCATCCCAACCTGACTTACGCTTCTCCGTAATATTAACCGCCGCCTGTTGAAGCTTAGTTAATAACACGTCAAGGTGTGCATCTGAAAATGATTCACCGTAAATATGATTGATAAGGTATTTAATTTTTGCGTTCACATTATTTTCCATGGTAGCGGTCCCACGGAGTGGCAATCTACTCCCATGAAAAATTTCTGTCAACGGACCTGGGGGCTGAAAAAGGCATTCTCAAAGCAGCGCAACGCAGTAATGTGAGCTGCCGCAAAGAAAGAGAAAAAGCAGAGGGGGAATTCATGCCCTCTCTCAGCGCGAGAAAGGGCTTATATGAGCGGGATTAGCGTGAAAAGTAGCGACGTGAAACGCGTTTTGCCAGTTTTTGTAACAGCGGCTCCAGGGCGACCGCCAGCAACATTCTGACCGGCTTACGGGCAACAGACTTGATCGCCCAGCCCGCCACACCAGCCGGACCATAACGTAACGCCGTCATCAGAACCAGTTTACCTGCGATTTTCAGGCCGGGTTTTACCTTCTGACCGGCCTGTTGCCAGTTTTGTTTCATGTAAGTTCTCTCTTAAAGCTGACGGAAACGACTTCTCAGCGTAAAGGTATCGGAGGTGACATAACGTTCCATCTCGCGCAATCGCTTCTCCCCTGCGCTCAGCTGTTCATCCACCGCGTTAAGAAGATCGCTGCTGGTTGGCGTGTTTTCCGCATCCAGCTCACCTTCCGGCATCGGATCAAGTACAAACGACAGAATGATGTAAGCCACCAGTGTAATAAAGGCCAGGCCAAAGAAAATCGACAATACGGTGACCACACGTACCAGTTTTACCGGGACATCCAGATAGTGTGCCAGCCCGGCGCAAACGCCCCGAACCATGCCCTGCTGCGGGATGCGCCACAGTTTTTTATTCAGATTTAGTCCAGCCATTAACGCTCCCTCCAGTTCGGGTGTTCCGCATCCAGGATGGCTTCCAGCGCCTGAATACGTTCGCGCATTTTGTTTGCCTCAGAAGAGAGCTGCGCCAGCCGCTGTTGCTCGCTTTGCGACAGCTCCCCGCGAGAAGAGCGGTTGCTGTAGTGCAGCCATAACCAGATGGGCAGAACAAACAGCACGAAAATTGTCAGGGGTATTGCCAGAAAAAGCGCGCTCATGTGTACTCCTTGTCTTGCGATGCGGCACGCTCAGGTGCCGCAGGATTTATTATTGGTTGTCTTGCTTCATTTTGGCTTTCAGCGCCGCCAGCTGCTCGCTAATTTCATCATCGGCTTTCAGGTCAGCAAACTGCTGATCCAGGGTTTTCTGCTTACCGATGCTGTGGCTTTCGGCTTCCGCTTCCATGTGGTCGATACGACGTTCGAACGATTCGAAACGCGCCATCGCTTCATCCAGTTTGCCGCTGTCCAGCTGGCGACGCACGTCGCGGGACGAACTTGCAGCCTGGTGGCGCAGCGCCAGCGCCTGTTGACGTGCACGGGTTTCGCTGAGTTTGTTTTCAAGCTCACCAATCTCTTTCTTCATACGCGTCAGAGTATCATCCACCAGCGTCACTTCATGTTCCAGCGTGGCAACCATATCGGTCAGCTTCTGCTTCTCAATCAGCGCAGCGCGGGCCAGATCTTCTTTATCTTTGCGCAGCGCCAGTTCAGCTTTTTCCTGCCACTCGTTAAGCTGGGCAGTCGCCTGCTCGATACGACGCGTTAACTGCTTCTTCTCTGCCAGCGCGCGGGCGGAGGTGGAGCGTACTTCAACCAGCGTGTCTTCCATCTCCTGAATCATCAGGCGCACCAGCTTCTGCGGATCTTCTGCTTTCTCCAGCAGCGAGTTGATGTTGGCGTTCACGATGTCGGCAAAACGAGAAAAAATACCCATAATTAAATCCTCATAGTTCTGTTATCGGGCGATGCCCTGCTGAGTAGTTAATACAAATCCCATGCCAACTTTTTATCTTATTGATTTTACTGAGTGTGATTGATATTTATCCATCCAGCGGCTATTCTCACCTGGTGAATATCACTAAGGAGTGGTTAATTTCATCATGGCTGAATATAAAGACAATTTGCTTGGCGAGGCAAACAGCTTCCTGGAAGTGCTTGAGCAGGTATCGCGCCTGGCGCCGCTGAATAAACCGGTGCTCATTATCGGTGAGCGCGGAACGGGTAAAGAACTTATCGCTAACCGTCTGCACTTTCTGTCTGGCCGCTGGGACGGGCCTTTTATTTCGCTTAACTGCGCGGCGCTGAATGAAAATTTGCTAGACACGGAGCTTTTCGGTCATGAAGCCGGCGCGTTTACTGGCGCACAAAAACGGCACCCCGGTCGTTTTGAACGTGCCGACGGCGGAACGCTCTTTCTCGACGAGCTGGCGACCGCGCCAATGCTGGTGCAGGAAAAGCTGCTGCGCGTCATTGAGTATGGCGAACTGGAACGCGTTGGCGGAAGTCAGCCGCTTCAGGTTAACGTTCGCCTGGTGTGCGCCACTAACGCCGATCTGCCCGCGATGGTGGCAGAAGATAAATTCCGCGCCGACCTGCTGGACCGGCTGGCTTTCGATGTCGTCCAGTTGCCGCCGCTGCGTGAGCGGCGCAGCGATATCATGCTGCTGGCCGATCAATTTGCCATTCAAATGTGCCGGGAACTGGGCCTGCCGCTCTTTCCGGGCTTCAGCGAACAGGCCACCGAGACCCTGCTCGGTTACCACTGGCCGGGGAATATCCGTGAACTGAAAAACGTGGTGGAACGGTCTGTTTACCGTCATGGCAGCAGCGAGACCGAACTGGACAACATTATTCTCGATCCGTTTCGGCGCGAGGTTAAACAGCCCCTTGCTCCGGCGGCGCGCCAGCATGATCCGGCGTTGCCGCTCGATTTACGCCAGTTCCAGCATCATCAGGAGCAGCAACTGCTGGAACGGAGCCTGAAAGAGGCGAAATATAACCAGAAACGGGCAGCTGAACTGCTGGGTCTGACCTACCATCAGTTAAGGGCATTGCTCAAAAAACATCAAATGCGCTGACATTATCAGCACTTACCCCCAGACATTTTTACGAAGCAGGCGTAAGTGCGATACACTTTGCAGATCGAATCTAAAAACCTTAAAAACTATGCGCCTGGTTTTATCATCCCTGTTTGCACTCGGTCTGTTCAGCAATCTGGCCTTTGCTGCGCCCGATCGTACTGCGCCTCCTGATATTCGTGATAGTGGTTTCGTCTATTGCGTCAGCGGGCAAGTTGATACCTTTAACCCGCAAAAGGCGGGGAGCGGCGTGATTGTTGATACGCTGGCCGCACAGATTTACGATCGCCTGCTCGACGTCGATCCTTATACCTATCGGCTGGTTCCGGAGCTTGCTGAAAGTTGGGAAGTGCTTGATAACGGCGCCACGTACCGCTTCCGTCTACGCGATGATGTGGCTTTTCAGCACACCCCGTGGTTTACCCCAACCCGCAAGCTCAACGCGGATGACGTGGTTTTCACCTTCCAGCGCATCTTTAACCGCAACCATCCGTGGCATAACGTCAACGGCGGAAACTTCCCCTACTTCGACAGTCTGCAATTCGCGGACACGGTGAAAAGCGTTCGTAAACTGGATAACCGCACGGTTGAGTTTCGCCTGACGCGCCCGGACGCCTCCTTCCTCTGGCACCTGGCGACGCACTACGCGTCCGTCATGTCAGCCGAATACGCGGATCAGCTGACGAAAAAGGATCGTCAGGAACGTCTCGATCGTGAGCCTGTGGGCACAGGACCCTTCCAGTTAGCTGAGTACCGCGCCGGACAATACATTCGCCTGCAACGACACGATCATTTCTGGCGCGGCAAACCGCTGATGCCGCAGGTTATTGTTGATCTGGGTTCAGGTGGAACAGGCCGCCTCTCCAAACTGCTGACCGGTGAGTGCGACGTCCTTGCGTGGCCTGCGGCCAGCCAGTTGACTATTTTGCGCGACGACCCCCGCCTGCGCCTGACCCTACGCCCGGGAATGAACATCGCCTATCTGGCGTTTAACACCGATAAGCCACCGCTGAATAATCCGGCCGTGCGCCATGCGCTGGCGTTAGCGATCAACAATCAGCGTCTGATGCAGTCGATTTATTACGGCACCGCGGAAACCGCCGCCTCTATTCTGCCCCGCGCCTCCTGGGCCTATGACGGCGAGGCGAAGATCACGGAATATAATCCGGCGAAAGCGCGCGAACAGCTTAAAGCACTGGGGGCAGAAAACCTGACGCTTCAGCTGTGGGTACCCACCAGCTCTCAGGCGTGGAACCCCAGCCCGCTGAAAACCGCCGAACTGTTGCAGGCAGATATGGCCCAGGTGGGCGTGAAGGTGATCATCGTTCCTGTCGAAGGCCGTTTCCAGGAGGCGCGTCTGATGGACATGAATCACGACTTAACGCTGGCTGGCTGGTCTACCGACAGTAACGACCCGGACAGCTTCTTCCGTCCGCTGCTGAGCTGTGCGGCGATCAACTCCCAGACCAACTACGCGCACTGGTGTAACCGGGAATTTGATGCTGTGCTGCAAAAAGCCCTCTCATCTCAACAGCTTGCTTCACGCATTGAGGCCTACGATGAAGCGCAAAATATTCTGGCCAGAGAGCTTCCCGTGTTGCCGCTTGCCTCTTCCCTGCGCCTTCAGGCCTACCGTTACGATATAAAAGGGCTGGTACTCAGCCCGTTTGGTAACGCCTCCTTCGCGGGCGTGACTCGTGAGAAAGAACAAGAGGTGAAAAAACCATGATTATATTTACCTTGCGGCGGCTGCTGTTACTGCTGGTCACCCTGTTCTTCCTGACCTTTGTCGGCTTTAGCCTTAGCTACTTTACGCCGCACGCCCCGCTTCAGGGCTCATCCCTCTGGGACGCCTGGCTGTTCTGGTTTAACGGCCTGTTGCACTGGGATTTTGGCGTGTCCAGCATCAACGGACAGCTCATCTCTGAGCAGCTGAAGATGGTTTTCCCGGCCACCATGGAGCTGTGTATACTCGCCTTTGGCTTTGCCCTCATGGTGGGGATCCCGGTGGGGATGCTGGCGGGAATTTATCGCAATAAATGGCAGGATAAATTCATCAGCGCGCTTGCCTTAATTGGCTTTTCCATCCCTGTTTTCTGGCTGGCGCTGCTGCTTACCCTCTTCTTCTCACTGACGTTAGGCTGGCTTCCGGTGTCTGGCCGTTTCGACCTGCTGTATAACGTGCAAACGGTGAGCGGCTTCGCCATCGTTGACGCCTGGCTTTCCGATTCAATCTGGCGCGACGAAATGATCGTGAGCGCCCTGCGCCATATGGTGCTGCCAGTGCTCACGCTGGCCGTCGCACCGACGACCGAAGTGATCCGCCTGATGCGCATCAGCACTATCGAAGTCTTCGATCAAAACTATGTGAAAGCCGCCGCCACACGCGGACTGTCTCGCCTGACGATTCTACGTCGCCATGTGCTGCACAATGCGTTGCCGCCGGTAATCCCACGGCTTGGGCTGCAATTCTCAACCATGCTGACGCTGGCGATGATCACCGAGATGGTTTTCAGCTGGCCGGGCCTTGGACGCTGGATGATCAACGCCATTCGCCAGCAGGATTACGCTGCGATCTCCGCCGGAGTGATGGTGATTGGCTCGCTGGTTATTATTGTTAACGTTGTTTCCGATATTTTGGGTGCCATGGCCAACCCGTTGAAGCATAAGGAATGGTATGCCTTACGATAACGTCTACAGCGAAAAGCGCACGCCTGGTGCGCTACGCACCGTGTGGCGTAATTTCTACGGCGACACCACGGCGATGATCGGCTTTTACGGCTGCATTGGCCTCGTGTTGCTGTGTGTTTTGGGTTCGTGGTTTGCGCCGTATGGCATCGATCAGCAGTTCCTTGGTTATCAGCTTTTACCGCCATCGTGGTCGCGTTACGGGGAGGTTTCGTTCTTCCTAGGGACTGATGATCTCGGACGCGACGTGCTAAGTCGTTTACTGAGCGGCGCCGCACCTACGGTAGGCGGCGCGTTCGTGGTCACCCTGGCCGCCGCGATATGCGGCCTTGCGCTGGGCATTTTTGCCGGCTCAACCCACGGGCTGCGGTCTGCCGTGCTTAATCATATTCTTGATACCTTGCTCTCGATTCCTTCGCTGTTGCTGGCGATTATCGTCGTGGCCTTCGCGGGGCCGCACCTCACACATGCGATGTTCGCCGTCTGGCTGGCCATTCTGCCCCGCATGGTGCGATCGGTTTACAGCCTGGTTCACGACGAACTGGAGAAAGAGTATGTCGTCGCCGCCCGTCTGGACGGTGCCACCACGTTTAATATTTTGTGGTTTGCCGTGCTGCCTAACATTGCCGCCGGGCTGGTGACGGAGATCACCCGCGCCCTGTCGATGGCGATTCTGGATATCGCAGCGCTGGGCTTCCTGGACCTGGGCGCACAGCTCCCCTCCCCGGAATGGGGCGCAATGCTCGGCGATGCGCTGGAGCTGATTTACGTTGCGCCGTGGACGGTCATGCTGCCGGGCGCGGCCATTATGGTGAGCGTTCTGCTCGTTAACCTGCTTGGCGACGGGATCCGCCGCGCAATCAATGCGGGGGTGCAATAATGCCGTTACTTGATATCCGCAACCTCACGATCGAAATTAAAACGGGCGAAGGCTGGGTTAAAGCGGTGGATCGCATCAGTATTACGCTCGCTGAGGGCGAAATACGCGGGCTGGTGGGCGAATCGGGTTCCGGTAAGAGTCTAATCGCCAAAGCCATTTGCGGCGTGGCAAAGGACAACTGGCGGGTGACCGCCGACCGTATGCGTTTCGACGACATCGATCTGTTGCGTCTCTCCCCACGCGAACGCCGTAAACTGGTGGGCCATAACGTCTCGATGATTTTTCAGGAGCCGCAATCCTGTCTCGATCCGTCCGAGCGCGTCGGGAAACAGCTGATGCAGAATATCCCCGGCTGGACCTATAAAGGCCGCTGGTGGCAGCGTTTCGGCTGGCGTAAACGCCGTGCCATTGAGCTATTGCACCGTGTGGGGATCAAAGACCATAAAGACGCGATGCGCAGTTTCCCCTACGAACTGACCGACGGTGAATGCCAGAAAGTGATGATTGCTATCGCCCTGGCCAATCAGCCGCGTCTGCTGATTGCGGACGAACCGACGAACGCGATGGAGCCAACGACTCAGGCGCAGATTTTCCGCCTGCTCACGCGTCTGAACCAGAATAACAACACCACCATTTTGCTGATCAGCCATGACCTGCAAATGTTGAGCAAGTGGGCGGATAAAATTGACGTGATGTATTGCGGACAAACGGTAGAAACCGCGCCAAGTGAAGACCTGGTGACGACGCCGCATCATCCCTACACGCAGGCGCTGATCAGGGCGATCCCTGATTTTGGCAGCGCAATGCCACACAAGAGCCGTCTGAATACTCTGCCTGGCGCGATACCGCTGCTGGAATCGCTGCCCATTGGCTGCCGTCTGGGTCCGCGTTGCCCGTATGCTCAGCGTAAATGCATTGAAACACCGCGCCTGACAGGGCCGAAAAATCATCTGTTTGCCTGTCATTTCCCGCTGAACATGGAGAGAGAGTGAAATGGTCGAAACCTTACTGGAAGTGCGTAACCTGAGTAAGACCTTTCGCTATCGCACCGGCCTGTTTCACCGTCAGACCGTCGAGGCGGTTAAACCGCTGAGCTTTACGCTGCGCGAAAAGCAGACGCTGGCGATTATCGGTGAAAACGGCTCGGGCAAATCGACCCTGGCAAAAATGCTCGCGGGTATGGTTGAGCCAAGCGGCGGTGAAATACTGATTGACGATCATACTCTGGAATTTGGTGACTACTCTTTCCGCAGCCAGCGCATTCGGATGATTTTTCAGGATCCGTCAACGTCCCTCAACCCGCGCCAGCGTATTTCGCAGATCCTGGATTTCCCGCTGCGGTTGAATACCGACCTGGAGCCGGAAGCGCGTCGCAAACGGATTGTCGAAACCCTGCGTCTGGTAGGTCTCCTGCCCGACCATGTCAGCTATTACCCCCACATGCTGGCTCCGGGCCAAAAACAGCGTCTCGGACTGGCCCGCGCGCTGATCCTGCGCCCGAAGGTCATTATCGCCGACGAAGCGCTGGCGTCGCTGGACATGTCGATGCGTTCGCAACTCATCAACCTGATGCTGGAGCTACAGGAAAAGCAGGGGATATCGTATATCTACGTGACTCAGCACCTGGGCATGATGAAGCACATCAGCGATCAGGTGCTGGTGATGCACCAGGGTGAAGTCGTTGAGCGCGGCAGTACCGCTGACGTGCTGGCCTCCCCGCTCCACGACCTGACAAAACGCCTGATTGCCGGACACTTTGGTGAAGCATTGACGGCCGATGCGTGGCGGAAAGATCGTTAGCCGTTGCGTAACCCGCTTGCCAGCAGAGTAAACACCTCGATGGCATGCGGCAGCGTCTTCTGCGGCTCGTCACTCGCGGCAATCATCAAGGCAGCATTCAGCGCAACGCCGTTCAACAGATGGGCTGCGACTTTCGCATCCATTTTTTTAAGCACGTTGCGTTCGATTAATTTTTCGATGGTCTGGCGGGTCGACTCAAGACAGCTGTTCTGGCTGGGCCATTGCGCCGGATCGCCCAGAACGGCCGGACCGTCAAGAAGCACGATACGCTGAACTTCCGGAACGAGCGCCATGTTGATGTAGGCGATGCCTTCCGCCAGCAGTCTCTCCCAATCATCGTCTGTGGCCGCGGCAACGGCTTTCGCGTTGCCCGCCATTTCGCTGTCTATCTGCGCGACCACCGCCGCCAGTAACCCTTTCTTATCTCTGAAATTATGATACAGCGCACCGCGCGTTAACCCCACGCTTGCCGTCAGTTCATCCATCGACGCTGCAGCAAAGCCTTTCTCAGCAAACGCCTTTCGCGCCGCATGAATCAATTTTTCGCGATTTTCCTGAGCTGTTTCAGCACGACGTTTTGTAGCCATAGAACTTCCTATAAAAGCGATATTTTTAATTTGACATACGAGGCGTATGTGAATTACATTTTTTTTCACATACATTGCGTATGTTACTTCTCTTAAGTAACCACAACAACGCCTCTGACAGAAAAGGAAATGCCATGCATCCACGTAATCCTGTCTTCCCTGCCAATCGACATGCCCTTTATGAGGAGCATGGCTATTCGGCTGCTATTCGCTCTGGCGATCTGTTATTTGTTTCCGGTCAGGTCGGCAGCCGCAGCGATGGCACGCCTGAACCTGATTTCGCCGCTCAGGTGCAGTTGGCATTCGATAATTTACACGCGACTTTGGCCGCCGCAGGATGCACTTTTGACGATCTGATTGATGTCACGACGTTTCATACCGATCCAGAAAACCAGTTCCCCGTCATCATGGAGGTGAAAAAACTGGTGTTTCCACAGCCACCTTACCCAAACTGGACGGCTATCGGCGTTAACTGGCTGGCCGGATTTGATTTTGAAATTAAGGTTATTGCCCGAATCCCCTCGCCAGCGAATTAATATCCGGCCGTCTTAGCGTGAAGCTTCTGGCCAACCTCTGGTTGGATGAGGCGAACCCAGCCCCCGGTGATATACTGCTGGAATACACACGAAATAGCCTGATAAAGAGTCAGTTCAACGTCTTTCGTGCGCCCAGTCACGGCACGTGAGCGAGAAATATCGTGACACAAGGGGCTGTGAGTGGGCTATAATTTCGAGCTAATTTCGAATGATTTTGAAATACTGCCTGTAACGCTATGAATTACAAGGCAAAATAAGCAATGAATATAAGGATTAAAGCTATGGGTTTTCTTTCCGGTAAGCGCATTCTGGTAACTGGCGTTGCCAGCAAACTGTCCATCGCATACGGCATCGCACAGGCTATGCATCGCGAAGGCGCTGAGCTGGCGTTCACCTACCAGAACGACAAGCTGAAAGGCCGTGTTGAAGAATTTGCCGCGCAGCTGGGTTCCAGCATTGTTCTGGAATGTGACGTTGCACAAGACGAAAGCATTGATGGCATGTTTGCTGAACTGGCAAAAGCATGGCCGAAATTCGACGGTTTCGTTCACTCCATCGGCTTCGCTCCGGGCGATCAGCTGGACGGCGACTACGTGAACGCGGTTACCCGTGATGGCTTCAAAATCGCTCATGACATCAGCTCCTACAGCTTCGTTGCGATGGCAAAATCCTGCCGCGCGATGCTGAACCCGGGCGCAGCCCTGCTGACCCTGTCCTACCTGGGCGCAGAACGCGCTATCCCTAACTACAACGTTATGGGTCTGGCGAAAGCGTCTCTGGAAGCCAACGTGCGCTATATGGCGAACGCAATGGGTCCTGAAGGCGTGCGTGTTAACGCAATTTCTGCGGGTCCAATCCGTACTCTGGCCGCTTCCGGTATCAAAGATTTCCGTAAAATGCTGGCACATTGCGAAGCGGTTACCCCGATTCGTCGTACCGTTACCATCGAAGATGTGGGTAACTCTGCGGCATTCCTGTGCTCTGACCTTTCCGCAGGTATCTCCGGCGAAGTGGTTCACGTGGACGGCGGCTTCAACATCGCTGCCATGAACGAGCTGGAAATCAAATAAGTCTGTTACTCTCTTCCCGCCTGGGAAGAGAGTTTTCTCCCCTCCCCGCACTTCGTTATTCCGTTCTGCTATTTGTTATCACCTAACAATATTTTTCCCCTCATCCGCCTTACGCCAGGATATTGATCGCCATTTTGAGATCAAGGAACGCCCATGGAACAACGCCGTTTTTCCGGCAAAGGCCACTGGTATCACGAAACCCAGTCGAATCATTCGCAGACGGACGTTCTGCCGCTGGTGCCTGAAGCCGCTAACGTCGACGATCGTTTTTTGCTCGATTTAGCCCTGCCTGACGACATTGCCGCAAGCTGTTGTGGGTGGCTTACGCCAGCCCGAACCTTGTGCCGCCTCTTATTCCCGCTCGATACTCCCGTAAACCGTCTGCACACGCTTAGCGCCTACGACAGACTGAGCACGGCGTTGACGGTTTCCCAGGCGTGTGGCGTCCAGCGGCTCTGTAACCACTACGCGGCGCTCCTCGCCCCCCTTCCGGGCCCCGACTCTTCCCGGGAAAGCAATCGACGCCTTGCAGAAATCACTCAGTATGCCCGCCAGCTGGCGAGCTCTCCGGACGTCATTGACGATAAAGCGCAAACTCAGCTTGATGAGGTGGGACTGACAACGTATGACATTGTGCTTATCAACCAGATCATCGGCTTTACTGGTTTTCAGGCGCGGGCGGTTGCAGTGTTTCAGGCGCTGCTTGGCCATCCGGTACGCTGGCTACCGGGACACCACATTCAGCCCCATACACTACCGCTGAGCTTTACCCGATGGACAGCCACCCAGCCCGTAGTCGAACTAAAATATGCCAGTGCGGTTCAACTTGAGGCGCTCTCACGCTGGCAGGCCGAACCTGCGCTTTCAGCGCTCACGCCGGTTCTCTGCCATGAGCCGATGCTGCTGAATCTGACGGGCGAGATACTGGTTAACCACCCACAAAGCGAAGCCCAGCCATCTGCATCGCTCTCAGCCGCCCATGCGCTGCTGCTTACGTCTCCCGATCGTTTTAGCGCCGCCCAGTTAACGCCTCTCACGGAGGCCGGTATCCCGCCGGGCAAGGCAATTAACCTGTTAACCCACGGCGCTTTTAATGGCTGGCTGGACCGTCTTCGCGTGGCGCTTGGCAAAGAGGAATAACCACACGCTTTACCTAAAGAGCGCTTGCTGTAGCAGTGAGAATCGCGTAAAACTGTCAGCCGCTCAATGGCTACGAAAATAGAACATTATGTTTCAGGACAACCCGCTGCTAGCGCAGCTTAAACAGCAACTACATTCCCAGACGCCCCGTGCAGAAGGGGTCGTAAAAGCCACGGAAAAGGGCTTTGGCTTTCTTGAAGTTGACGGACAGAAGAGCTACTTCATTCCGCCTCCTCAGATGAAGAAAGTGATGCATGGCGACCGCATTTCGGCCGTTATTCATACCGAAAAGGAACGAGAGTCTGCCGAGCCGGAAGCACTGATCGAACCTTTCCTGACCCGCTTTGTCGGGAAAGTGCATAAAAAAGACGATCGTCTTTCTATCGTACCGGATCATCCTCTCCTGAAAGATGCCATCCCTTGCCGCGCTGCGCGTGGCGTTGAGCATGACTTTGTCGAGGGTGACTGGGCGGTTGCCGAAATGCGCCGTCATCCTTTAAAAGGCGATCGTGGTTTCTACGCCGAGCTGACCCAGTTCATCACCTTTGGCGACGACCATTTCGTCCCATGGTGGGTGACGCTGGCGCGCCACAACCTCGAAAAAGAAGCGCCGGATGGCGTAGCGACCAAAATGCAGGACGAAGGTCTTGAGCGTCGCGATCTGACAGCGCTGGACTTTGTCACCATCGACAGCGCCAGCACCGAGGATATGGACGATGCGCTGTATGCCGAAGAGGCAGCGGATGGCAAAATGCATCTGACCGTCGCCATCGCCGACCCTACCGCATGGATTGTCGAAGGCAGCAAGCTGGACGAAATGGCCAAAGTGCGTTCGTTCACCAACTACCTGCCGGGCTTCAACATCCCGATGCTGCCGCGCGAGCTTTCCGACGATCTCTGCTCCCTGCGTCCCCATGAAGTGCGTCCGGTACTGGCCTGCCGCATGACCATCGCGGCTGACGGTACCATTGAAGAAGATATCGAATTCTTCGCCGCCACTATCGAATCCAAAGCTAAACTGGCTTATGACAACGTGTCCGACTGGCTGGAAAATACCGGCAGCTGGAAGCCTGAATCCGATAATATCGCTGCGCAAATTCGTCTGCTGCATCGCGTCTGCCAGAGCCGCAGTGAGTGGCGCCAGACCCACGCGCTGGTATTTAAGGACCGCCCGGACTACCGCTTTGTGCTGGGGGAAAAAGGCGAAGTGCTCAATATCGTCGCCGAGCCACGCCGTATTGCCAACCGTATCGTTGAAGAAGCGATGATCTCCGCCAACATTTGCGCCGCACGCGTGCTGCGCGACAAGTTAGGCTTTGGCATTTACAACGTGCACACCGGCTTTGACCCGGCTAACACCGAAGCGCTGGCCGCCCTGCTCAAAACCCATGACGTCCACGTCGATCCGGAAGAGGTGCTGACCCTGCCAGGCTTCTGCAAGCTGCGCCGCGAGCTGGACGCACAGCCGTCAGGTTTCCTTGACAGCCGCATTCGCCGCTTCCAGTCCTTTGCGGAAATCAGCACGGAGCCAGGCCCGCACTTCGGTCTCGGTCTTGAGGCTTACGCCACCTGGACCTCCCCGATCCGTAAGTACGGCGACATGGTTAACCATCGTCTGCTGAAAGCGATCATCAAAGGGGAATCTGTTGCCCGCCCACAGGATGAGACTACGTTGCAGATGGCAGAGCGTCGCCGTCTGAACCGTATGGCGGAGCGTGATGTCGGCGACTGGTTGTACGCGCGTTTCCTGAATGATAAGGCAGGGACTGACACCCGTTTCCCGGCTGAAATCATTGACATCAGCCGCGGCGGTATGCGCGTGCGTCTGGTGGATAATGGCGCCGTTGCCTTTATTCCTGCCCCGTTCCTGCATGCCGTTCGCGACGAACTGGTTTGTAGCCAGGAAAACGGGACCGTGCAAATTAAAGGCGAAACGGTTTACAAAGTCACTGACGTGATTGATGTAAACATCGCTGAAGTCCGCATGGAAACCCGCAGCATTATCGCGCGCCCTGTCGCCTGATAACCGCGTAGACTCCCGGCCGTTCCGTTCAGGGATGGCCGGGAGTTCTCCCCAGTATTATCTCTCGCAAAATCATCGTTTTTTCTCACACTTTTCTGTTTCCTACCGCCACATTTCGCCAGAATTATCTACAGTAAAAAGAGCCGTCATAGTCGACTGCAAATGAATAATTTGTGCGCTACTCAGCAGCCGCGGGAGAAAACGGGATGGACGATCTGGAGCAGAATTTGCTGTTTCGTTACATGGGTACGCATAGCCCCTGGTGGCGACTAACAGCAGACAGCAATGCTCTGCATCTTGCTGCCAGTGAAAGCGCTGACATCGTTCAGGTGGTTGCGCTGGACGATGAGCAGGCTGCTCTGATTCGCCAGCTCACCGTTATCACCGCCAGCATTGCCATGACCCTTCCCTTGTATGGTTTGGACGTTCCCGTCCATCTTGTCGGTCGTAAAATTAACAAAAATGAGTGGGCGGGAACGGCATCAGCATGGAACGACACGCCTTCCGTGGCGCGCGATCTGGCGCAGGGACTCTCCTTCGCCGAACAGGTGGTGTCCGAAGCTAACTCCGTAATTGTCATCCTCGACCAGAACGGGAATATTCAGCGCTTCAACCGTTTAAGTGAAGAATATACGGGCCTGAAGGAACAGGAAGTCATCGGGCAAAACGTGTTTAAACTGTTCATGAGCCGCAGCGAAGCCGCGGCCTCAAAACGCAACATCACCGGTTTTTTTCGTAACGGCAGCTCCTACGAAGTCGAACGCTGGATCAAGACCCGCAAGGGGCAACGCCTGTTTCTCTTCAGAAATAAATTCGTTCACAGCGGCAGCGGGAAAAATGAAATTTTCCTCATCTGTTCGGGTACCGACATCACGGAAGAGCGTCGGGCCCAGGAGCGCCTGCGCGTTCTCGCCAATACGGATACGATTACCGGTTTGCCTAACCGAAATGCCATCCATGAGCTGATCTCCGACGCCATCACCTCCCGGGGTGAAACGCAGGTGGGCGTGGTTTATCTCGATCTGGATAACTTTAAAAAAGTGAACGATGCCTATGGGCATATGTTTGGCGACCAGCTGCTACAGGCCGTTGCGCTGGCGATCCTGAGTTGCCTGGACGACGGACAAACCCTGGCGCGCCTGGGTGGGGATGAGTTTATCGTGATGGCCACCGATACCTCGCAGGGCGCTCTGGAAGCTATGGCGTCGCGCATTCTGACCCGACTGCGGCAGCCTTTCCGCATCGGGCTGATAGAGGTTTACACTGGCTGCTCGCTTGGTATCGCGCTTGCGCCCCAGCACGGTAACGATCGGGAAAGCGTCATTCGCAATGCCGACACCGCCATGTACACCGCCAAGGAAAATGGCCGGGGTAAATTCTGCGTCTTCTCGCCAGAGATGAACCAGCGCGTATTTGAATATCTGTGGCTGGATACCAACCTGCGTAAAGCGCTGGATAACGATCAGCTGTTAATTCACTACCAGCCAAAAATGACCTGGCGCGGCGAAGTCAGAAGTCTGGAGGCGCTGGTGCGCTGGCAGTCACCAGAGCGTGGCCTGATCCCGCCGATGGAATTTATCTCCTATGCAGAAGAGTCAGGGCTGATAGTGCCCCTTGGCCGCTGGGTTATGCTCGATGTGGTGCGCCAGGTGGCAAAATGGCGCGACAAAGGGATCAACCTGCGCGTCGCGGTCAACGTCTCCGCCCGTCAGCTGGCGGACCAGACCATCTTCAGTGACCTGAAGCAGGCGCTGAAAGACCTGAATTTTGAATACTGCCCGATTGACGTGGAATTGACCGAAAGCTGTCTCATCGAAAATGAAGAGCTGGCCCTGTCAGTGATCCAGCAATTTAGCCGCCTGGGGGCGCAAATTCACCTTGATGACTTTGGTACGGGGTACTCTTCCCTGTCGCAGCTGGCGCGCTTCCCTATCGACGCCATCAAGCTTGACCAGTCCTTCGTCCGGGATATCCATAAGCAGTCCATTTCACAGTCGCTCGTGCGCGCGATAGTCGCCGTGGCACAGGCGTTGAATCTGCAGGTCATTGCTGAAGGGGTGGAGAGTGCAAAAGAAGACGCCTTTCTGACGAAGAATGGCGTCAACGAACGGCAGGGTTATCTTTTTGCTAAGCCCATGCCCGCAGCCGCATTCGAGCGATGGCTAAAGCGCTATCAGGCCAGGAATGTCCGTTAGCTGGCTTTGCGTAAGCCCGTCGCCTGATGGCGATTTTGCAGCATAACCAGCCGCTCCATGTAGGCGATATCCTTCGGTTCAAGGCAGAAGGCGGCATCCACCCAATCCTCTGTAATGTCCATCAACTCGCTTCGCGGAAGTGGCAGAACACGCGTACGCGCGCGCAGCATGGCCCTTACGCCGTTCAGCTTCGGCTGTAGCGTGTCGATAAACGTCCGTACCGAAACATAGCTCTGTAACGGCTCGAATAAGAGATCCACAAGACCGTGTTGTTCATACCATTCCGCCGTATGCGACTCACCTTTATAAATCAGCGCCTCTGCCATTTTCATGCCGGCACGACGCGCCACCAGTGAATAACCGCCCATGCCCGGGAACAGATTGAACGCGATTTCCGGAAAGCCTAATCGGGCATCGCGCTGGGCCAGAATGAAATGATGCGCGAGCGCGGCTTCAAACCCGCCCCCTAACGCGCTTCCTTCCACCATCGCCAGCGTGACAGCACCGGTATCGAACCCTCGTGAGGCGGCATGAACGCAGTCCACACAGGCCCGGGCATAGGCGCGTAACGCTTCGCGTCGGTTGTTTTTGATGCACTCAACGAAGAATTGTAAATCACCGCCGGTATTGTAGATGTCAGGGACCAGCGATCCGGTGACCCAAAAATCAACGACATATCCGGACTGGCGAACCAGCCAGGAGAGATTCATGATCTCCTCGATCAGCGCATGATTGAAGCAAGGCCGTGGCGTGGCACGTAACATCATCCACACCGTGCGCCGTTCGGCCTCATAATAAGCCGCCAGTTGAGTGAATCGTTCAGCATCAGTAAACAATGTGCAGGTTGTCTGGTTGATAACTGTCATAGTCGAATTCCTCTTATAAAAAAGCGCGTTGCGCGCAGTTTTAGACTAATCTACCCCTACAACCCGCAGCATACGGGGGTTAAATTTGTCACTTTCATTTATGAACTTTGGTTATTGCATTTTTTACCTTCTCTTTTGAATCAATTTTCTGCATCATTGATAATATTAACTTTTCGCTTCAGGGTGAGCTTATGTCTAACATTGATGCAACAGCCGTGGCACAGCGTATTGATACTGTGCTGGATATTCTTGTCGCGGGCGATTATCACTCTGCTATCCGTAATCTTGAGATCCTCAAGTCTGAACTGCTGGCTGAGAACGGCACTGATAACGCATCAGAATCCACTCAACCAAAAGCCCCGTGGGAAGTGTAACCACGTCGTTTTCGCCCTTGCCTTTTAAATGGATGCTATGAATTCCCGACAACAAATCATTTTGCAGATGGTGATCGATCAGGGACGCGTAAGCGTAGTCGATCTCGCTAAAGCTACCGGCGTTTCTGAAGTCACCATTCGTCAGGATCTGAATCTTCTGGAAAAACAGAGCTACCTGCGGCGTGCGCACGGATATGCCGTTCCACTGGACAGCGACGACGTTGAAACCCGCATGATGAACAATTTTGCGCTCAAGCGGGAACTGGCGGAGTTTGCTGCATCCTTAGTGAATAACGGTGAGACCGTCTTTATTGAAAATGGCAGCAGTAACGCCCTTCTGGCGCGCACGCTTGCCGATCAAAAAGACGTTACCATCATTACCGTAAGCAGCTATATCGCCCATCTGTTGAAGGAAACTCGCTGCGAGGTCATTCTGCTGGGCGGCATTTACCAGAAGAAAAGCGAAAGCATGGTGGGGCCATTAACGCGTCAGTATGTTCAGCAGGTTCACTTCAGTAAGGCATTCATTGGCATTGACGGCTGGCAGCCCGACACCGGCTTTACCGGTCGCGACATGATGCGTTCAGACGTGGTGAACGCCGTACTCGCCAAAGAGTGTGAAGCGATTGTGCTGACCGATAGCTCTAAGTTTGGCGCCGTACACCCTTATACGATGGGTCCGGCTTCGCGCTTCAGCCGTGTGATCACGGATGAGCGTTTACGCGATGAATATCGCCAGCAATTAGAACAAGACGGCCTGACTGTCGATATTGTGAAAAAAACGGCCTGATTATCCTGCAGCGCCCGAATAATGGGCGCACTTAAACCTTTCTCTGAGAGTATTCCGACCCTTCCTTTAAGAGTTTTTACCTGTTGAAACTGTTCTAAACACGTAAAATTAATATTAGCGATATAACAGGAAGTGACTATCACCTGCGTGATGATGTAACGCCTGCGCGACCAGCTTTCACGGGAACAGAATTTAAGTATGGATATTGTCTATACTTAAAGTGCATTCCTTTCCGTGAATCGATAATTCAGGAGAAAGTATTATGACCTTTACCAGCAAAAAATTAGCCGCCGCTGTTCTGGCAATCACTGTAGCAATGTCTCTGAGCGCTTGCTCTAACTGGTCTAAACGTGACCGTAACACCGCGATTGGTGCCGGTGCTGGTGCGCTTGGTGGTGCAGTATTAACGGATGGTAGTACGCTGGGTACATTAGGTGGTGCTGCCGTAGGTGGTATTATCGGTCACCAGGTGGGCAAATAATCACCATAACGGCTCTCACCGGTATAATAATATATTTTGTATTTTCAGGTCTGACTTACGCACGTAAAAAAAAGAGCCACGGCAATGTCCGTGGCTCATTTATTTTAACCGCCCGCCAGTTTGACTTTCATACCTTTGGCTTCCAGGAGCGTTTTAATTAAATCCCGCTTATCGCCCTGAATCTCAATTATGCCGTCTTTTAGTGCCCCACCGCATCCGCACTTCTTTTTAAGCTCAGCGGCGAGCTTTACCAGCTCTGCATCATCCAGATCAATGCCGGTGATAAGGCAAACGCCTTTCCCTTTTCTGCCACTGGTCTGGCGCTGAATACGCACGATTCCATCACCTTTCGGACGTTCAACTTTCTCTTTTGGCTCTTCAATGCGCCCGGTATCTGTTGAATAGACCAGACGAGTGTTGGCATCACGCATTATGCCCCCTTTTTCAGTGATGCATTAATCGCTTTCAGAGTCTCTGCCGGATAAGCGGATTGCGTCACCGGGCGACCAATTACCATATAGTCTACCCCCGCGCTCAGCGCCTGCTCTGGCGTCATGATGCGTCGCTGATCCCCTGACTCGCTGCCTGCCGGACGGATACCTGGCGTCACCAGTTTAAATTCGCGGCCTAACTCAGATTTGAAGCGAACCGCCTCCTGAGCTGAACAGACCACGCCATCAAGCCCACACTGTTGCGTGAGGCGCGCCAGACGCTCCGCATGTTCGGCAGGTGACAACGTCACACCCAGGTCACGAAGGTCAGATTCATCCATACTGGTCAGCACGGTGACGGCGATAAGAAGCGGAGCGTCATTGCCAAACGGCACCAGCGCTTCGCGCGCAGCCGTCATCATACGTGCCCCACCGGAGGCATGAACGTTAACCATCCACACACCCAGTTCAGCCGCCGCAGCAACGGCGTGGGCAGTGGTATTCGGAATATCGTGGAATTTCAGGTCGAGGAAAACGTCGAAACCACGCTGGTGCAGATCGCGGACGATTTGCGGACCGAACAGCGTAAACATCTCTTTGCCTACTTTAAGACGGCAATCCCGGGGATCAATACCATCAACAAAGGCCAGTGCGGCGTCACGGTTATTGTAATCCAGAGCAACAACTACAGGAGAATCGGTAACTACGCGGGAAGTGGAGGAAGTAACAGACGTCATGACCAGCCCTTTTCGTCTATGGGCGCGCAGCGGCGCGGAACAGATAAACGGCGTGCATTCTACCTGCCCTCGGGGTAAATGAACAGAATCGAATGCTTTTCCTGCTGAACCACAGACCGCATGGTGCTGAAAGAAATAATGCACTCTTTAGTATGTTGTAACTAAAATGGAGTGTTTTAAAAAATCACTGCCCGTCCAGACCACGAATTGGCTTGATGGTGGACCAGGCCCGGCAGGAAGGGCAATGCCAGTAGAGCGAATAGGCGGTGAAGCCGCATTTCTGGCAGCGATAGCGCGGCTTGCTCCGCACCTGTTCACCGACCATGTCTCGCAGCACCATCAGGCTCTCTTTAGCGCGCCCTTCTTCTGCATCGTTAAGATGATAATCCATCAGCTTGTGGAAGACGCGCATCGTCGGATGGCGCTGCAACTGACGGGTAATGTATACCTGGGCGGTATCACTCCCTTCGTGCTCTTCGACGACATCCGACAGCATCAGCTCGGCTGTGGCACCGGTGTTTTCTTCAACACAGCGGCGCAGGAATGCAACCCACTCGTCCTGCTTACCTAACTGCTGATAGCAGGTTTGCAGCATTTCCAGTGTTTCGCTGACCAGCTCTTTGTCCTGATCGATAACGCGAAGCAGGCTTTCCACGGCTTTGGCGTAATCACCATTAGCCATAAAGACCCGCCCCATCATTATCGAGATGCGGGCGCTGTTGCGATCGGCCGCGGCGCCTTTTTTTAGCAATGCCATGGCCTTATCCATGTCATCGCTACCCATTTGCTGAAGGGCCAGCTCGCAGTAAAAATGGGCAATTTCGACGCGCTGTTTGTCTTTGCCGAGTTTGACCAGCCGTTCGGCGGTATCAATCGCTTTTTGCCAGTCGCTGGTTGCCTGGTAGATTTGCAGAAGTTGCTGAAGCGCACCGATACGGAAATCGGTCTCATCCACCAGCTGAGAGAACATATCTTCTGCGCGATCGTACAGGCCCGCCGCCATGTAATCTCTGCCCAACTGCTGCACGGCCAGCAACCGTTGCTCATAGGTCAACGATGCGCTTTCCATCAGGGTCTGGTGGATACGGATGGCACGGTCAACCTCTCCGCGCGAGCGGAACAGGTTTCCCAGGGTGAGATGCGCCTCTACGGTGCCGGTATCCTCTTTGAGCATGTCGAGGAACAGATCGACCGCTTTATCCTGCTGATTGCTCAGCAGGAAGTTCACCCCCGCAACGTAGTCACGGGAGAGTCGGTTTGCTTCATCCTGTTTTGTTTGTTGCGCGCTTCTGCGGCCCATATACCAGCCATAGGCTGCGGCGACAGGCAAAAGCAGAAACAACAACTCCAGCATATTCGATTATTCCTTGACTACCGGCACACCAGAGCTCGCCGGAATGTCAGTCGCAGGCGTAAGTTGATGTTCAAGTCGTTTAATTTTACGTTCAGCGCGAACAAGGGAAACACGAACCTTAAGCCAG
Source organism: Enterobacter cloacae complex sp. IR5428 (assembly GCF_049238585.1). Classification (NCBI taxonomy): domain Bacteria; kingdom Pseudomonadati; phylum Pseudomonadota; class Gammaproteobacteria; order Enterobacterales; family Enterobacteriaceae; genus Enterobacter; species Enterobacter cloacae complex sp. IR5428. The sequence continues at coordinate 485,861 of NZ_JBMKHV010000001.1, forward strand.
AACAGGCCACATACAAGCCAGCCGATGACAAAACCCGCTGCGAATAACACAGCCAGCAGGCTCGACACCCGGTACTCGCCCTGCGCCAGCAGATAGTTGAAACTTACCTGTTGATCGTTTTGCGCGCCCAATGTGACTGAAATGACAAAAATCGCCAACACCAGTAAGAAAATGAGTAAATATTTCACATGACTTCCCGTTATGTGGTTCGAGCGTATAAAGCGTGTTCAACTCACTGCAATCAGCCTTATAAGCTACCATTTTAGTGGCGGGCGCGAAACGGAAAAAGTAATGCGCCCTTCATGGATTTATGGTCAAAATGCGGAATATCAAGCTTCAGGTTCCGCCAGACTCCCTTTCGGCTATTTCTTCCTTCTCTTCCTGCGGTGGCGTCAGAGGCCCACAGAAACGTTGTGCAAGCCAGGTCGCCAGCGTAACCAGTACCCACGAAATCAGCGTAGCCACCACCAAATCACGCGGCCAGTGCATCCCCAGCAGCATCCGGCTGCCCATTACGCCTGTCGCCCAGACCAGCAAAATCGCAATCGTGAGGGTACGTCGACGTGGCCAAAGCAGCCCCACGCCGAGTAGCGCCCAGCTGGCAGCAAACATCGTATGTCCGGAAGGAAACGCAAAGCCGGTCTCTTTTTGCCAGTGTTTGCGTAAAAATGTCGGGATATCCTGCTGTTCCGCAAGCTGTTCTTTCACCAACGCCCCGCGATCCTTACGCTTTAAAGTGTAGAACTCATCTACCGGAATATGGTGCGTTTTTTCCAGCCAGATAACAAAGGGACGGGGTTCCTGCACGCGATCTTTCACCCACGACTTCACCCCCTGCCCGACAAGAATGGCGCCTCCGAGAATGGCAAATAATACCAGCGCCGCGCGAAGACGAAAGCGCAGGCACCACAGGAACCAGGCACAGAGCAGCACGTGCGTTATAATCCCCCAGGGCTGGGTGACCGTCTCAGTTATCCAGTATAAGGCTTTCAGCCACGTCTCGTTTTGTCCGGGCTTCCACATCCAGCCGGAGAACCAAACGATCAGGGGTATAACAAGCAATACGGCGGCGCCTGCGGCCGTGCGTCTGGCAATTGAAAGCATGTCCTCTCCTTTTTCACTAAGCACCACAATCATAACTGAATTTCCACCTTCTGGTGGATATGTCGGATCGTGCGTTTAACGTCCGTATAGCGTGGTGGTGATTAGGTGAAGTAGCCGGGCTTGTGGCAAAATAGTCCAATACAGAAAGCAAAATGGGGCAAAGGCACGAAACGTGTCAGCCTGGTATGGAGAATCACATGCAGCTTAAACGTGTGGCAGAAGCCAAACTGCCAACCCCATGGGGCGATTTCCTGATGGTGGGTTTTGAAGAACTGGCAACCGGACAAGATCACGTCGCCCTGGTATACGGTGACATTTCGGGGCAGACGCCGGTACTGTCCCGCGTTCATTCTGAGTGTCTGACCGGTGACGCGCTCTTCAGCCTGCGCTGTGACTGCGGTTTCCAGCTCGAAGCCGCTCTTTCTCATATCGCAGAGGAAGGACGTGGCGTGCTGCTGTATCACCGCCAGGAAGGACGCAATATCGGTCTGCTGAATAAAATCCGCGCCTACGCGTTGCAGGATCAGGGCTATGATACCGTCGAAGCCAACCATCAGCTCGGCTTTGCTGCTGACGAGCGCGATTTCACCCTCTGCGCAGATATGTTCAAGCTGCTGGGCGTGGACGAAGTGCGTCTGTTGACCAATAACCCGAAGAAAGTGGAGATCCTCACTGAAGCGGGCATCAATATCGTTGAACGCGTGCCGCTGATTGTTGGCCGCAATCCGAAAAACGCGCACTACCTCGATACCAAAGCTGCAAAGATGGGGCACCTGCTGAGCGAGTAAACGCAAAACGCCCGGCACTTCTGCCGGGCGAGATTTATCAGTCCAGCATTTTACGAATCACATAATGTAAAATGCCGTCATTCTGGTAATAGGTTAGCTCTGTTGCCGTATCAATACGACACCGACAATCCAGCACTTCTGTTGTACCATCTGCCCGCGTTAACTTCACCGGAACGGTTTTACCCGGTTGCAGATTTTGCAGACCGCTGATATCAATCTGCTCTTCCCCGGTCAGACCCAGCGTTTTACGCGTTATGCCCTGCGGGAACTCCAGCGGCAGGATCCCCATCCCGATCAGGTTTGAGCGGTGGATACGTTCAAAGGATTCGGCAATCACCACGCGAACCCCGAGCAGACGTGGACCTTTAGCCGCCCAGTCGCGACTGGAACCAGAGCCGTACTCTTTACCGGCAATAACGGCCAGTGGCGTACCCTCCTGCTGATACTTCATGGCTGCGTCATAAATTGAAATGACCTCTGTATCTGGCAGGTGGCGCGTCATGCCCCCTTCCACGCCCGGGACCATTTCATTACGAATGCGGATGTTAGCAAATGTCCCGCGCATCATCACTTCGTGGTTACCGCGGCGCGAACCGTAGGAGTTAAAATCGCGACGTTCCACGCCACGGCTTTGCAGATACCGACCTGCCGGACTGTCCGCTTTGATGCTCCCCGCTGGTGAGATATGGTCAGTGGTGACGGAATCGCCCAGCATCGCCAGAATGCGCGCGCCGTGAATATCTTTCAGCGGTGCAGGCTCCGCCAGCATCTCATCGAAGAAGGGCGACAGACGAATATAGGTGGAATCATCCTGCCAGTCATAGGTATCGGAACCCACCACGTCGATCGCTTTCCATTCCGCTGTACCTTCGAACACTTCCGCATACTCTTTGCGGAACATCTCGGTGGAAACTTTCTCTACCGCGCGCGCAATTTCACGCGATGATGGCCAGATGTCTTTCAGATAGACAGGTTCGTTTTTGCGATCGTGACCAATCGGATCGGTCGCCAGGTTAATGTTCATGTTTCCGGCCAGAGCATAGGCTACAACCAGCGGCGGCGAGGCCAGCCAGTTGGTTTTCACCAGCGGATGAATACGCCCCTCAAAGTTTCGGTTACCGGAAAGTACCGCGCCAACGGTCAAATCACCCTGCTTGATCGCCACTTCAATAGGCTCAGGCAGTGGACCAGAGTTACCGATGCAGGTCGTACAGCCGTAGCCCACCAGGTTAAAGCCCAACTCGTCGAGGTACGGCGTGAGTCTGGCCTGCGCCAGGTAATCGGAAACCACTTTCGAACCAGGCGCCAGCGACGCCTTAACCCACGGCTGTGGCTTGAGCCCCAGTTCTACCGCTTTTTTCGCTAGCAGCCCGGCTGCCATCAGCACACTCGGGTTGGACGTGTTGGTACAGGAGGTGATAGCGGCGATCACCACGGCGCCGTCAGGGAGCTGATACTGATGCCCGTTCAGAACATAGTCCACAGGACGGTGATCTTTTTGCGCGGCGTTAACCTCCAGCTCATTGCTGGCGGCAAAGGCTTTCGGAACGTTGCTCAGGGCGACGCGGTCCTGCGGTCGTTTCGGCCCTGCGAGGCTTGCCTCAACGGTGCCCATATCCAATTCCAGCGTGCTGGTAAATACCGGCTCGTCACCCGGGTTACGCCACATGCCCTGCGCTTTGGTGTAGGCCTCTACGAGCGCCACCTGCTCCTCGCTGCGACCACTGAGGCGCATATACTCAAGCGTAACGCTATCAATCGGGAAAAAGCCGCAGGTCGCACCATATTCCGGCGCCATGTTGGCGATGGTGGCCCGGTCCGCCAGCGGCAGTGAATCCAGACCATCACCATAAAATTCAACGAATTTACCCACCACGCCATGCTTACGCAGCATCTGGGTGACCGTCAGAACCAGATCCGTGGCGGTAATGCCTTCGGACAATTTACCGGTCAGCTTAAAGCCCACCACATCGGGAATGAGCATCGATACCGGCTGGCCGAGCATGGCCGCTTCCGCTTCAATACCACCGACGCCCCAGCCCAGAACGCCAAGGCCGTTAATCATGGTCGTGTGTGAATCGGTGCCCACCAGCGTATCCGGGTAAGCCACCCACTCTTTATCCTGCAATTCACTCCAGACGGCTTTGCCGAGATATTCCAGGTTGACCTGGTGACAAATGCCGGTGCCTGGTGGAACAACGCTGAAGCGGCTGAACGCCTGCTGACCCCATTTGAGGAAGACATAGCGTTCATGGTTACGTTCCATCTCCAGACGGACGTTTTCACCGAAAGCATCGTCGTCGCCGAAGTGGTCGACGGTGACGGAGTGGTCGATGACGAGGTCTACCGGTGAGAGCGGGTTCACCTTAGCCGTATCGCCCCCGAGACGCTTAACAGCTTCACGCATGGCGGCCAAGTCCACAACCGCCGGCACGCCGGTGAAATCCTGCATCAATACCCTGGCCGGGCGGTAGGCAATTTCTTTGTCTGCATGAGCATTTTTCAGCCACCCTGCCAGAGCCTGGATATCCTCCTCGGTAACCGAGTCGCCATCTTGCCAGCGCAAGAGGTTTTCCAGTAGTACTTTCAACGACTTGGGTAACCGCGAAATGTCCCCAAGCGTCCTGGCAGCCAGCGGTAAGCTGTAGTAGCGCCAGGTTTTATTTTCCGCCTGTAATGTGTCCTTACTGGCTTCGCGTAGGGTTAACGACATAAGCTCCTCCTTAAAAACAGGGATGTCCTGACAATCATCAGGGCTGTAATTAAAGATAACACAAAGATGTCGTAACGTTTTGATAACAACCCAAATTGATAAATTTAGGAATGGTCCAACGCGAGGGATTAAACAAAAAACCCCGCCGTGGCGAGGTTTTACGATTTAGTGTAAGGCCAGCCAGAGGAGCTGACACCAGAAGAGGATCGACGCTGAGAATACGCCGAGCCATGACCAGTATTTTACGGTTGTCATGTTATTCATCATAGGGACACCAGACTTTAATTATTTAAGGATGCGAGGTCTGCCCTCGTTCTATATTGCTGATGTGTATTTATTAAGGAGTACAAAAGTGCACAGTCTTTATTCAGACTATTTGCATCATTACGCAAAAATCAAAATTATTGTTTTTTGGGTTCGTCTTCTGCGAACACATCAATAAAGGCCTGCTGCTGTGGCGTCAGTTGCCAGGAGGCTGGCACGCTGGTTCCTGGCGCCTTACGCGCTTTGTGAGCATTGTCACGAAGCTGACACATCTCTTTTCTCGCGTCAGTACGCACCGTCATGACCATATTCAACCCCAATATTTCCAGACGAGAAGAGCAACAACCACCCAGAACAGGGCAGAGCCGAGAAAGACCGCCAGCCAGGCTTTACGCTTAAGCGCGGGATCCCTTTGCGGTTCTTCACTTCCTGACGGCATTGCTAACCTCATACAATCGATATCGCTTATCATTTAGAGACCAAACAATTGGCACAAGTAATCATCTGATGAGATAAATCCTAAAGAAACTTTAGCCGAAAAGCCAGTGAATTTACGAATCTGAGCCTGGGAAAATTCAATCTTTTGACCAGAAATAAATAATTGAAAAGAATAATTTGCACACCTGTAAATTAGTTTCTACTTTTGTCGCAAATTTGCGACAGTAAAACCCTATTCATCAAATGGGTTATGACGATATATGACAGTAGGCGCAGATGAGGTTAATTCTAATTTAGATTTAAAGGGGGAAACCGGTATCTTTCCAGAAGAGAAAGATACCGGGTGTAATTATTTGGCAGGAAGTTTGATGTCTTTAAACATCTCTTCGATGTCTTCATTGGAGCGTAACGCCACGGCCGTGTCGACCACGTCACGTGTTAAATGCGGTGCGAAGCGCTGAATAAAATCATACATATAGCTGCGAAGGAACGTGCTGCGACGAAAACCTATCTTGGTGGTGCTGTGGCTGAAGATATCATGCGCGTCCAGACGCACCAGATCCGGGTCTGATACAGGATCCACCGCCATGCTGGCAATAACGCCTACGCCCAGACCCAGACGCACGTACGTTTTAATGACGTCCGCATCCGTTGCAGTGAAGACGATCCGTGGCGTTAATCCGGCGCGGTTAAAGGCGGTGTCTAGCTCAGAACGGCCCGTAAATCCGAACGTATAGGTAACCAGCGGGTATTGCGCCAGCTCTTCGATTGTCACTTCGCCCTTCCCCGCCAGCGGATGATCGGGGGTCACGACAATAGAGCGGTTCCAGTGGTAGCACGGGAGCATGACCAGATCATCGTACAGATGAAGAGCTTCCGTCGCGATGGCAAAATCAGCATTGCCTTTAGACACGGCCTCTGCGATTTGCGTCGGTGAGCCCTGATGCATATGCAGGGAAACGCGGGGATAGCGTTCGATGAAACCTTTGATCACCCCGGGAAGCGCATAACGCGCCTGCGTGTGCGTGGTGGCAATATAAAGGGAGCCTTTATCCGGCCAGGTATGTTCCCCGGCGACGGATTTAATGGCGTCGACTTTGGAAAGCACTTCTCGTGCGATGCGAATGATTTCCTGCCCTGCCGGCGTGACCTGAGTCAGGTGCTTACCGCTGCGGGCAAATATCTGAATACCTAATTCATCCTCCAGCATACGCACCTGCTTACTGATGCCAGGCTGCGAGGTATAAAGACCTTCTGCGGTGGAAGAGACATTGAGGTTATGATTGACGACCTCAACGATATAGCGAAGCTGCTGTAATTTCATGCCAGACCATCCGATTTAGCGCATGCGTCAATCGCTTAATACGATTTGATAATAAGAAACGGGTTAACTATAACCACTATATCATTTATAGCCAGGCTGTATAGTACGGAACAAAAAATAATAACAACGTAATAAAAAAGGGCCGGAAGTCCGGCCCTTTCAAAGGTAAGTTACGGTAAGTGAAGATTATTTTTTACCTTCAACCCATTTCCCGTCGACAAAGAAGGCTGACCAACCGGTCGCTTTACCCTCTTTCTCTGCCGCCACGTACTGCTGCTTCGTTTTACGGCTAAAGCGCACCACGGTTTTGTTGCCTTCCGGATCCTGCTGTGGCGCATCGGCCAGGTAACGCAGTTTCTCCGGCAGACGGTCGCGGAAGCGGTACAGCTCTTCTACCAGCGGCGCACGGGTTTCGCGCGATTTCGGGAAGGTGTTGGCCGCCAGGAATACCCCGGCAGCGCCGTCACGCAGCACGAAATACGCATCTGACTTCTCGCACGGCAGCTCAGGAAGCGGAACCGGATCTTCCTTCGGCGGCGCAACTTCACCGTTACGCAGGATCTTACGCGTGTTTTTACAGTCGTCGTTGGTACATGCCATGTACTTACCGAAGCGTCCCATTTTCAGGTGCATTTCGGAACCACATTTCTCACACTCAACGATCGGACCGTCATAGCCCTTAATGCGGAACTCACCTTCTTCGATCTCATAACCGTCGCAGGTTGGGTTATTACCGCAAACGTGCAGTTTACGTTTTGGATCGATCAGGTAGCTGTCCATCGCCGTGCCGCATTTCTTACAGCGGCGCTTGGCGCGCAGTGCGTTGGTCTCCGCATCGTCACCTTCCAGCACGTTGAGAACTTCGTTCTCCGGCACGAGGTTGATAGTAGTTTTGCAACGCTCTTTCGGCGAAAGCGCATAACCAGAACAGCCGAGGAACACGCCCGTGGTTGCGGTACGGATCCCCATTTTACGGCCACAGGTTGGGCAGTCGATGCTGGTCAGTACCATCTGGTTAGGCAGCATGCCGCCTTCTTCAGGATCTTTCTCAGCTTTCTCAAGCTGGTTGGTAAAATCGCTGAAGAAGCTGTCGAGAACTTTCTTCCACTCGGCCTTATGGCTGGCAACCTCATCGAGACTGTCCTCCATCTGCGCGGTGAAGTCATAGTTCATCAACTCACGGAAGTTAGCTTCCAGACGGTCGGTAACAATCTCACCCATTTTTTCAGCATAGAAACGACGGTTCTCAACGCGAACGTATCCACGATCCTGAATGGTCGAAATGATTGACGCATAGGTAGACGGGCGACCGATGCCGCGTTTTTCCAGCTCTTTTACCAGCGACGCTTCGCTGAAACGCGCAGGCGGCTTGGTGAAGTGCTGGGCCGGTACCAGATCAACCAGCGACAGCTCGTCGCCTTTGTTGACGGAAGGCAGCGTTCTGTCTTCATCACCTTTACGCAGCGCAGGCATCACTTTTGTCCAGCCGTCGAAACGCAGAATGCGGCCGCGCGCTTTCAGGCGGAAATCACCCGCGCCAACGGTCAGCGTAGTGGAGTCGTATTTCGCTGGCGTCATTTGGCAGGCCACGAACTGGCGCCAGATCAGCTGATACAGCTTCTGGGCGTCCGCTTCCATATCTTTAAGAGATTCCGCCAGAACGGAAACGTCAGAAGGACGGATCGCTTCGTGCGCTTCCTGAGAATTCTCTTTGCTGGCGTACTGATTAGGACTGTCCGGCAGGTATTTCTTACCGAAGTTGTCCTCGATATAGCCACGCACCATGCTGACAGCGTCCTGGCTCAGGTTGGTGGAGTCAGTACGCATGTAGGTGATGTAACCCGCTTCATACAAACGCTGGGCCATCATCATGGTTTTCTTCACGCCGTAACCCAGACGCGTACTTGCCGCCTGCTGAAGCGTTGACGTGATAAACGGTGCGCCAGGCTTGCTGCTGGTCGGTTTGTCTTCACGATCCAGAACCTGATAACGCGCTTTTTCCAGCAGCGCTACGGCGGCCATGGTCTGATCGCGATTTTCAGGACGGAACGGTTTGTCGTTGTGGTGGCTCACCTGCAACGGCAGCGCATCGCCGCCCGGCGTGGTGACATTCGCATCCACTTCCCAGAACTCTTCCGGGACAAACGCTTTGATCTCGCGTTCACGTTCGACAACAAGACGAACAGCCACAGACTGCACACGCCCCGCAGACAGGCCGCGAGCGACTTTTTTCCATAGCAACGGCGAAACCATGTAGCCTACAACGCGGTCCATAAAGCGACGCGCCTGCTGAGCGTTAACACGGTCGATATTCAGTTCACCCGGCTTTTCAAACGCCTGACGAATCGCATTCTTTGTAATTTCGTTAAACACTACACGGCTGTAGCGTTTGTCATCACCCCCAATCACTTCCCGCAGGTGCCATGCGATGGCCTCCCCTTCGCGGTCAAGGTCGGTTGCGAGATAAATGTGGTCTGCTTTTTCAGCAAGCTGTTTCAGCTCGTTAACGACTTTTTCTTTGCCTGGCAGCACTTCGTACTGTGCATCCCAGTTGTGCCATGGGTTAACACCCATGCGGTTGACAAGCGCGCTACGTTCATCCTTTTTAGGCTTTTTAGCCCCTTTGGTGGAGGTAGAGTCTGCGCTCTTTTTGCTGGCTGAGCCACTTGTCGGCAAATCGCGAATGTGACCAACGCTGGACTTAACCACGTAGTCATTGCCCAGATATTTATTGATCGTTTTGGCTTTTGCCGGGGACTCAACGATGACGAGAGCTTTACCCATATTCACCTTTACCTAATTTAATTCTTCCAGGAATACGCCGCACGTTGATTTCCCTTCCGCTGACGACGAGCCATTGATATTGCGACGTCGTCAGCGGATATCAACCCCTTTGTCTTACCGAACGTCAGTATGGCGACATCCAGGTCATTGAGTTTTCGGGTATTTTTCTCACATCAAAGTTCATTCGTGACGAATTCCCGGTCGAATGTCAAGCAATTCTGTTGCCAGAATGACGAAAGCGCACACTGTACCTGATAAAATTCGTTACGCAACTTTATTAGCATGCAAAAGCAAATCCCGCCAGCCAGCCCCTGTTCCTTATACCCGCGAATAGCAGGGAAAATTTGCCCCCGAAGCGACCCAGGCGTAGACTATTGTCACTGTTTAAGGAGTGGAATATGCAGAATACGACCCAACCCATTGACCGAGCTTCACTGCTTATCGAAGCAAACAAACTCATTCGCGACCATGAAGACACCCTGGCGGGGATTGAAGCGACTGGCGTGGAACAACGTAATGGCGTGCTGGTGTTCAGCGGTGAATACTTCCTTGATGAACAAGGGTTACCAACCCCGAAAAGCACCGCCGTGTTTAACATGTTTAAATACCTGGCGCATACCCTCTCAGAGAAGTACCACCTGGTCGATTAAAACGAAAACGCGAGGCATCTGCCTCGCGTTTTTCTTTACAGCAGCGGCTTTTGTCCGCGCTGCAACCAGCGTATCAGCAGGCGATCCGCGCTTTCTGCCGCACTATTGGTTAAACGGTCGAGCAGGCGCTTACGTCGTGTGAAGCGCACCCCCACCAGCTCACGACCTTCCATCAGGTTGAGCAGGAGGTCGTCGCTGGTACCCACTTCATCCACCAGCCCTTTCTCCTGCGCCTGCGTGCCGTACCAGTGTTCGCCCGTAGCCACCTGCTCAATGTCCAGCGTTGGGCGCATGCGGTGCACGAAATCCTTGAACAGATGGTGGGTTTCGTTCAGATCTTCCCGGAACTTCTGCCGTCCCTCTTCGGTATTTTCGCCGAGCAGCGTCAGCGTACGTTTGTACTGACCCGCCGTATGCAATTCGATGTCGATCTCTTTATTTTTCAGGAAACGATTGAAGTTAGGGATCTGCGCAACCACCCCAATCGAGCCGATAATGGAGAACGGTGCTGCGACGATTTTATCCGCCACGCACGCCATCATATAGCCGCCACTCGCCGCGACCTTATCTACCGCCACGGTGAGCGGGATCTGTTTATCCCGCAGACGTTGTAACTGCGAAGCCGCCAGTCCATACCCATGCACTACGCCGCCCGGGCTTTCAAGGCGTACCACCACCTGATCCTGGGCTGTCGCCACGGCCAGCACCGCTGTCACTTCCTCACGCAGAGAGGAGACTTCATGCGCATCCATGCTACCTTTAAAATCGAGCACATAGACGCGCGGTTTTGCGTCAGCCTGTGGCGTGGCGAGCTTAGCTTTCGCCTTCGCGGCTTTGGCGTCCTGCTTATGTTTTTTCTTCTGGGCTTTTAGCCACAGCTTCTGTTGATGATCGTCAAGCAGCGCCAGAGACATCTCTTCCCGCATCTCTTTATACTGCTCGCTCAGGCGGGTAATGCGTAACTCACCACGCTGACGCTTACGCTGCGTCAGGTTGACAATCAGGACGGCAATCACCGCGACAGCAATAACCACCGTCGCGATTTTGGCCAAAAACAACCCATACTGAGAAAGTAATTCCACGCGTTCCACCTTGATTTAACCACGAATCTTTCACGCCAGTGTACAACAGCCCTGCGCAGGCGTCTCGCTCTGGACATTAGCTCTGCGAGGCGGCTTCAGGAATCCCCCGTTTCTGGTTTAAATCTTTGCAAATTGTTAATTTCCCAGCGTTCTGTCCTGTAGACTGATTGAATTCTGACGCGGTTTCGGGCATAAAGCCGAAAAGTCATAAATAAAGGTGCAAGTCACGCCCAATGCGCCTGAGGAGCCACCGTGCATTATCAGCCACAAAAAAACCTTCTACAGAACCGCATCATTCTGGTTACCGGTGCCAGCGACGGGATTGGTCGCGAAGCGGCGCTGACTTATTCTGAATACGGTGCGAGCCTTATTCTGCTGGGACGTAATGAAGAAAAGCTCAAAGCCGTTGCCCGTGAAATCGAAAACGCCGGCGGTACCCCCACGCCCTGGTATACGCTCGATCTGCTGACCTGTACGTCAGCGTCATGTCAGGCCCTTGCCCAGCGCATTAGTACGCATTATTCGCGTCTGGACGGCGTACTGCACAACGCGGGGTTACTGGGCGAAGTGCGCCCGATGGATGAACAGGATCCGGAGATTTGGCAGCAGGTGATGCAGGTTAACGTCAACGGGACGTTTTTCCTGACCCAGGCCTTGCTTCCTTTATTACTTAACTCAGATTCCGGTTCGCTGGTGTTTACCTCCTCCAGCGTGGGGCGTCAGGGTCGTGCGAACTGGGGGGCTTACGCCGCCTCAAAATTTGCCACCGAAGGAATGATGCAGGTGCTGGCCGAAGAGTATCAAAACCGCCATCTGCGGGTTAACTGTATTAACCCTGGCGGTACGCGCACTAAAATGCGTGCCAGCGCGTTCCCGACAGAAGATCCGCAAAAGCTTAAAACCCCGGCCGATATTATGCCTCTTTATCTGTGGCTAATGGGTGACGACAGCCGTCGTAAAACCGGAATGACATTCGATGCTCAGCCAGGCCGCAAACCGGGGATATCGCAATGAATGAAGACCGTCATCAGCAGCGCCAGCAGCGTCTCAAAGAACAGGTTGATGCACGCGTGGCGGCCGCTCAGGACGAGCGCGGGATCCTCATCGTGTTCACCGGCAACGGCAAAGGCAAAACCACCGCCGCATTTGGGACCGCCACCCGCGCAGTCGGGCACGGTCAGAAAGTGGGCGTGATCCAGTTTATCAAGGGTGAATGGCCCAACGGCGAGCGTAATCTGCTCGAACCGCATGGCGTTGAGTTTCAGGTGATGGCGACCGGTTTTACCTGGGATACCCAGAACCGGGAAACAGATACCGCAGCCTGCCTCGCCGTCTGGGAGCATGCCAAAAGAATGCTCTCTGACCCGTCGCTGAACATGGTGTTGCTGGATGAGATCACGTATATGGTGGCCTATGACTACCTGCCGCTGGAAGCCGTGCTGGAGGCCCTCAGGAACCGCCCTGCACACCAGACGGCGATCGTCACGGGGCGCGGGTGTCATCGGGACATTCTGGAGCTGGCCGATACCGTCAGCGAGCTGCGTCCGGTTAAGCATGCGTTCGATGCGGGTATCAAAGCGCAAATTGGGATTGATTACTGAAGAAAATAGCCCGGTATATTCACCGGGCTTTTAGATTAACCGTTGTTATTACGACTGCCAGAGCGGCGATTGCTGCTAACCTGGCTGTGACGTTTAACCGCACGGCGGATCTGATTCGCCTTCATACGACGACGATCTTTCTCTACCGCCACTTTCGATGTGGTTTCTGGCGTCAGGCCAACCAGATCGCGCAAGTAGTTGGTTTGCGTCAGATCCAGCTCGGTATAGCCGCCACGTGGCAGGCCTTTCGGCAGCAGGATGTCGCCATAGCGGACACGAATCAAACGGCTTACCTGGACACCGACCGCTTCCCACAGACGACGCACCTCGCGGTTACGTCCCTCTGTCAGGGTAACGTTGTACCACTGGTTAATGCCTTCACCACCGGTAAACTTGATGGTTTTGAACGCCGCTGGGCCGTCTTCCAGCTGAACGCCACGCGACAGATCGCGCAGTTTGTTCTCATCAACCTGACCGAAGACGCGCACGGCGTATTCACGTTCCACTTCACGACTTGGGTGCATCAGGCGGTTTGCCAGTTCACCATCGGTGGTGAACAGCAGCAGGCCACAGGTATTCACGTCCAGACGCCCTACGGCAATCCAGCGGGCGCCACGCAGTTTTGGCAGACGGTCGAACACCGTCGGGCGGCCTTCCGGGTCGTTGCGGGTACACAGTTCGCCTTCCGGCTTGTAGTAAGCCAGTACGCGGCAGATCTGTTCAGCAGACTCTTTCACGGAGATAAGATGGCCGTCAATGCGGATCTTCAGCCCCGGTACGATTTCAACGCGGTCACCGAGCGTGGCGATTTTACCGTCCACACTCACGCGGCCTGCTTCAATAATGGCTTCGATTTCACGGCGCGAACCGTGGCCGGCGCGCGCCAGCACTTTCTGTAACTTCTCGCTCATTGAGCTTCCTCAGGTGTCGCCTTCACAGGCGTCTGGTATACTTTCTAAAACAACGAGTTAGCTAATACATCGACTTAACTCACTGATCTGTAACTCTTTCATGGTACACAGCATGGCAAACAACGTGTCACACAAGCTGTCACACACAATGATTCGTGGGCGCACATACTACACTAACTTTAGACTAAATGATTCAACAAGTTTTGTGCGTCTGAGTCTCGGTACTGATAGAGACACAGCTTCGCGGCGTGGATATGCGATCCTGGCGCTGGGATGAACTGGACATTGGTAGCAAGGTATTGCGTATCACCCACGACAAGACCAAAGAAGCGGTAGAAGTGGAGTTGACGGAGACAGCAAGGGAGGTGCTCAAGGCTCGTTATAACGAGCGCGGGGATAACGTGTATGTATTCCAGAATGACAGCAACCGGACCAAGGGTAAGCCGATTAGCCGTTCCAAAATCCATGCTGAGATTGAGTATGCAGTGGACAAGCTCAAAATGCGGGGGCTTGCTTCCACAGGAAGCAGTGATCAGTATGCACTCGTCACGTAAGACCGTGGCTGCTATCGCTCACGCCCACGGCGAAGATCTTGAGGTGATTAGTAAGATGTTGGGGCATCGCTCCACCGAACATACCCGCGCCTACCTGGGGATTACTCAGGCCAAAGTAGACGCACTACGAACGAAGTATTCAACGGGCATTAAGAGAGGGACACGCACTTAGGGCATTTCATATTGATATCATGAGTGCCCAATGTTGGTAATTGAGATGGTATAATGCATACCAAATAGAATAAGACTTCGTGGAGTGTATTTATTTCACTGCAATACTCTGGATTAAAGACGTAAATTTTGAATCCAATCTTTTATTATTTGCTTTTAATCTCTCCAATTCAGAGTTAAAAACCTTATGATACTCCGCAATTTCATCTTCACTTAATGTATCAAAGTTATCTATTAATTTTAGACAAGTTGCTTTGGCGTCAAGCACACACTGTTTATAGAATGTGTCACGCTGTGAAATCAACTCATTCAAAATTACATTCTTTGGCTCTGCAAAGAGCCTGTTATTTCCTTGCAATTCTTTTATAAAGCCATCTATCTTATCATATGAATCTTGAAAAGCAATTTCAAATTCCCGCGCCTTGAGTAAGGTTTCCGTCTTAAATTTATAAAGAGCATCTTTGTCGTTCTTCTTTTTTACTAATTTACTGTTCCTATAACTCATGAAAGATAACACTAATGCAGCTAAGGAAAAAATCAATCCAATATTATTTACAATGAAGTTAACAACCTCTGATGCCAACTCAATCATTTCTTAATCTCCTTTTAATCAATATAAAGAATTCTTAATTTTATTACGGCTAAATAAGTCAGCATTTACTGGGGGCGGTGCGCCCCTCATTCGTACAACCATCTTCCGGCTTTAGCTGATTCGATCAGCATACCAACATTGAAATCTGGTACAGGAGTAGGCTCTGTTTTCTTAAATGGATTCCATGAAACAGGCTGGTCAGGATAGTAAGTTTCTATTTTAAAGTTTCCCCGTTCAACCTTGAACGCATCGAAAAACTTATCCATTAACTCACCAGCTTCAAGCTCATCAAGACTCAAATCAGTATCAAGATCCGTTTCAGGTGTTAGCTCTACTTTCTTGAACTTGAATAGGTACGTGCCAGCGTAAGGCCGTACAAGCTCATAAACGCGCTGCTCAACATTGTTTACCATAACTTATCGTTACCCCGCGCTATAGCGTTGTAGTCTCGGATAGTGCGATAGGTGATATGAGAGATATCAGAAGCTAAGATAACCCACCCCACGACAGGAATAGCCCTGCCCGTAAAGGTTCCAATGTTAGCTACCGCCCTGATTCTGATTGTAGAAGGTGGATAACCCCCAATAACGGAAGGTAGTTTGATACCGAAAGGGAACTGCGCTTTTTTGAACACTTTTCGCGAGGCTTTAGACGCATAGGATGTTCCCTTTTCAGCGCCGTTTGGTTTTGCCCTTGTAGGGAGAGTATTACGCCCAGATACAATGGCAACTACAGCACCGAAATCAACAAGACCTAAACCAAGTTGATCAACAACATTTTCACAGAAGACCATGAAAAATAGCTCGGAGGCGGTGAGGTTTGAACGCCCCGCATAGAAGTATGTTCCGTTGAGTTCCTCGACTGTATCCACGTCTCAATCCTTTTGACTCTGAATGTATTGCAATCATAACGGCTGATCTACAGACAGTCACCCCTAAAACATGGCGTTAGCAGTATGGGTTAAGAAGGCAATACGAGGGAGCGTAATGCCCCCTTTTCAATTATACATCCCACGGATTTGTTTTAATTTTTCTCATTTTGTATTCGATGCCACACACGGTGAAAGTGAGTTTCTCAGTGTCGATCACTCCCTCAACTTCTTTGTAGTCGAATGGGAATTTCACTTTATTGTCATTGATTTTGTATAAACCGCCTGGAATGTTGGGACCATGGTTGACATGCAAATAATCGCCCTTGACTGTCCAACGCCCTTCTACGTGGTATTCAATGGCACTACCATGATCAGTGAAGTAAATGCTCATGATGATTCCTTATGGTCAGAGTTTACCTTTCAGTGGATGTTCTCTCGTCAATCCCGCAACACTACGTGATGTCACATAACAAATAAGTAGATCAGCGGAAGAGCGCGAAGTGACAAACTGAATCGCCACGGGTTTAACAGACACCTCAGAGTCATTTAAGATGACTTAAAGAGAGGTGCCCATGAGCGGTAAGCGTTATCCTGAAGAGTTTAAAATTGAAGCAGTCAAACAGGTTGTTGATCGTG